>CALMEI010000039.1 GCA_937863225.1 uncultured Polaromonas sp. | reverse complement strand
CTTGGAAAGACAACAAAGGTGAGTCACGCACCGATGAGGCAACAGCGACGTAACTTAAAGAAGTTCTAACAACTTCAAGCAAAGGTGAAACATTCAATGCCAGCTGAGTGATTCACCTTTTTTAATTTTTAATCACATAAGAACGCAATATGAAAATAATGAGACAACTATCCCTGCTCGCCCTCGTTTGCTTAACATCGTTTGGCGCTTCTGCACAAAAAACAACCTTACAGGGCATCGAAGAATACCGCGCATTATTGGCTGATGGCAACCCTTCAGAGTTGTTCGAAGCAAAAGGTGAAGCGCTATGGAAACAAAAACGCGGACCTAAAAATGCCACACTTGAACAATGTGATTTAGGTAAAGGTCCGGGAGTGGTGAAAGGTGTTTTTGTAGAGTTGCCGCGTTATTTTGCGGATACCAACCGCGTTCAAGATTTGGAATCACGGCTTGTTAGCTGCATGGAAACACTACAAGGTTTCAATTCAGCAGAAATCATTAAAACAGCATTTGGCAAAGGTGAGCAAAATAACATCACTGCACTGGCAACTTGGATTGCCGCTGAATCAAAAGGAATGAAATTTAACTTGCCACAGACGCACGAGAAAGAAAAGGTTTTTTACGAAGTCGGCAAACGCTTGTTCTTTCAACGCGCTGGCGCACATGACTTTGCCTGTGCCACCTGCCACGGCAAAGATGATTTGCGTATTCGATTGCAAGAACTGCCCAACCTAACCAAGAACCCAGGTGATGGCATTGGCTTTGCAGCTTGGCCTGCTTACCGTGTATCAAACGGTCAAATGTGGAGCATGCAACTGCGTCTTAATGATTGTTATCGTCAACAACGTTTCCCCTATCCAGGCTTTATCAGTGATGCCACCATCGCAATTGCTTCCTATCTGGGTGTCAATGCCAAAGGTTCTGCGTCAGTAGCACCAGCCATCAAACGTTAATTAGAAATTTGACTGATAGGAATTTGATTATGAAAAAACACATTAAACGCACTTTAGGCTCTGCTGCACTCTTGGCCTTGCTCGCAGCTTGTTCAACTCAACCCAGTTCTGTTGAAATTGATAAACTGACTGCAGAAATTGTGAAAGCATCATTCAGTGATAAAGGGATAGTCAAAGTCTCAAGACTTGAAACTGACGAAGCAAATAAGCTGTGTAGCGCAGCCGAAGTTGCTGGTAAAGAATTGGATGACAAAACTGCGAAATCGATAGAAGCCGCGAATCTTAAACTAATCAAATGGCCAAGCAATGGTAAGTTTGTTGGCGATTGGAAAGAAGGCGAAAAACTTGCTCAAAGTGGTCGTGGCATGACTTGGACCGACTTACCAACAACCTTGAACGGCGGCAACTGCTACAACTGCCATCAAATCGATAAGAAAGAATTGTCTTTTGGAACAATTGGACCTAGCCTTTACAACTACGGCAAATTACGTCAAGTAAAAGATGTCGCTAGCGCGGATTCAAAAGCTGTGATTGATTACACATGGGGAAAAATTTGGAATTCTCGTGCTTATAACGCTTGTTCCAGCATGCCACGGGCTGGCCACTCTGGCATCATGACAGAGGACCAAGTGGCGCATTTGGTCGCGTTACTGGTTGACCCTAAATCGCCCGTTAATCAGTAAAGAAATACCATCCTCACCCGGCTATTACACAAGCATAGCCGGGTTTTCTTTTTTCATAATCATCTGAATATAGAAATATAGAAATCATGAACTTATCTCGTCGTGAATTTTCATCCATATTAACTGCTGCTGTGGTTGCCGGTTTCCCACTTGGTCGGGAAGCCTCTGCTACAGAAGCTGACAACTTGTACAACGTCCCTAAAAAAGGCAATGTGCATCTGCTTCATATGACAGATTGCCATGCTCAGCTCTTGCCAATTTACTTCCGCGAACCAAACATGAACATTGGTGTAGCAGGCATGCGCGGCAATGTGCCACATTTGGTTGGCGAGCACTTGATGAAATATGCGAGCTTAAAGGCTGGCAGTCCAATGGCGCATGCACATACCTATTTAGATTTTGAGCGCTCTGCCAAACAGTATGGCAAAGTCGGTGGCTTTGCACACTTGGCAACACTCGTCAAACGTCTCAGAGCCAGCAGGCCAGGCGCACTGTTGCTCGATGGTGGCGATACTTGGCAAGGCAGTGCCACAAGTTTATGGACCAACGCACAAGACATGGTTGATGCGTGTAAAGCTCTTGGTGTCAACGTGATGACAGCACATTGGGAGTTCACATTTGGTGAAGACCGAGTTAAAGAAATCATTGCCAAAGATTTTGCAAACAAAATTGAATTTGTGGCGCAAAACGTCAAAACCAAAGATTTTGAAGACCCTGTGTTCAAGCCCTATGTTTTAAAAGAAATGAACGGTGTTATGGTTGCCATCGTTGGGCAAGCCTTCCCATATACACCGATAGCCAATCCCAGCTGGCAAATTCCAAATTGGTCTTTTGGAATTCAAGACGAGCAGATGCAAAAATATGTGAATGAAGCTCGATCTAAAGGTGCACAAGCGGTGGTCGTTATTTCACACAACGGTATGGATGTCGATTTGAAATTGGCGTCGCGAGTAACAGGTATTGATGCCATTTTGGGCGGTCATACCCACGATGGCGTACCTGTACCCACCATGGTCAAAAATGCAAGTGGACAAACACTGGTTACAAACGCCGGTAGCAATGGGAAGTTTTTAGGTGTACTGGATTTAGATGTACGCGACAAAAAAGTAGTTGCAGTTCACTATAAACTACTTCCCGTATTTGCCAATTATTTGCCAGCTGATAAAGATATGTCTACGCTGATTGACAAAATTCGCGCGCCATACATCGGCAAATTAACTGAAAAGCTTGCGGTAACGGAAGGTGTTTTATATCGCCGAGGTAACTTTAATGGCACCTTTGATCAACTGATCACAGATGCACTTATAAATGTTCGTGGTGCAGAAATCGCCTTTTCTCCAGGATTTCGATGGGGAACATCCTTATTGTCTGGCCAAGCCATCACACGTGAACACGTTATGGACCAAACGGCCATCACATACCCGTGGACAACATTGACCAATATGACTGGCGAAACCATCAAAACCATCTTAGAAGATGTATGTGATAACTTGTTTAATCCCGACCCGTACTACCAACAAGGTGGTGACATGGTGCGCACAGGAGGCATGACCTATACTTGTGACCCTTCTGCCAAAGCAGGATCTCGTATCAGTGACATGCGTTTAGGTGGCAATTTGATTGAATCATCAAAAACCTACAAAGTTGCGGGATGGGCACCAGTCGCAGAAGCCAGTAAAAATGCTGGCCCCCCAATTTGGGATATCGTTGAAACCTACCTCAAGGATAAAAAAGTTATCAGCCCAATTAAGTTATACAATCCAAAATTGCTTAATATGGATGGCAACCCTGGTTTTGCCCTATAGATGCAATCGAATCAAATTATGCATTGGGTCAACCAACGTTTCGAATAAGTCAAACACTAATCTGTAAACGACATCTATACACAATGACATCACCGACTATTCAACCACAAAGTCATGAACTTGAACTTCAGATGTTCGATATGGCGGCTGAACTGTTCCAAGTGATGTCTGCACCAATGCGATTACGCATCATTAATGCCTTATGTGACGGCGAGAAACATGTCAGTTATTTGCTCAGTAAGATAGACACCACGCAGCCCAATATGTCGCAACATTTGACAACACTCTACCATGCAGGCATTGTAGGCAAACGCAGAGATGGCGTTCATATTTACTATCGAGTTGTTGACAATCGAGTTGCATCATTATGTCGTGCTGTTTGCGCGAACATTCAAACCGATGCTGACTACGTAGATTACCAAATTTAAATAATCTTCAAAAAAACGTTGGTTCAGCAGAATCATTTCTAAGGGTTTATCCTCTGTAGAAAAACACCGAATTACACTACGATTCAAACGTATAAGTGATAACGCATAAATGAATATTTAGCCCTATTTTTGTTAGTGTGTAAGTAGTTAAATAACATGGGAGACCGTATGAAAAATCGAATGAAATTAGCAATGGGGACAGCCTTGGTGGCAGTATGCATGCTCTCCAACGCGCAAGACGCCTTGCAAGTGCGTAGCTGGGCTGCAGCATGTGCCTCATGTCACGGCACCGTCGGTATTGCTGTAGATGGTGGCGAATCCATCGCTGGTATTCCTAAGGATCGATTCCTCAAACGCATGCAAGATTACAAATCTGGCGCCAAATCAGCAACCATCATGCACCAAATTGCTAAAGGTTACTCTGATAAAGAACTCGAACAACTCGCTGGCTACTTCTCAGCATTAAAAAACTAAAGGAGCACACATGAAACGTCGTCAAATTATTCAAACATTAGGTGCGGGCTCTGCTTTAGGTGCTTTAGGTATATTCTCAGGCTGCGCAAGTACCGGAGGCGGCTCTGGAGGCCCGAAAGTTGTTGTTGTGGGTGGTGGTTTTGGTGGTGCCGCTGCCGCAAAATATGTACGCATGTGGTCTAACGGTGGCATTCAAGTCACTTTGGTTGAGCCCAATGCCGCATTTGTCTCTTGCCCCATTTCTAATCTCGTACTCAATGGTAAGAGCACCATGGCCGATATCACCACACCTTACTCTAATTTAGTGAGCAAGCATGGTGTGAATGTCGTGCATGACATGGTCACCAACATCGACGCGGAAAAGCGTGTCGTTAAGCTAGCCAAGGGTGGTGAATTGGCATATGACCGCTTGATTCTATCTCCCGGTGTGGACTTCATGTGGGAAACTCTCCCAGGCATGGCAGCAGCAGGCGCTAAAGATAATATTTTGCACGCATGGAAAGCAGGTCCACAAACTGTTGCACTCCGCAAACAGCTTGAAGCCATGCCTGATGGTGGTGTGTTTGCAATGTCAATACCACCTGCGCCCTATCGCTGCCCTCCTGGACCTTATGAACGCGCTTGCCTTGTGGCTGATTACTTCAAAAAGGCAAAGCCAAAGAGTAAAGTGCTAATCTTAGATGGCAATGATGATGTTCAATCGAAAAAAGGGTTGTTCATGAAGGCTTGGTCAGACCGTTATAAAGGCATTATTGAATACCGCCCAAAACATAAACTAACAGATGTTGATGCTAAAACAAACACTCTGAAATTCGAATTTAACGATGATCTGAAAGCCAGTGTTCTGAACGTGATTCCTAGCATGCGTGCAGGTGACATTGCCGTTAAATCAGGGCTTGCGACTGCTAATAAACGTTGGTGTGAAGTTGATTTCTTGACGCATGAGTCCAAAGTCGCAAAGAATGTACATGTATTGGGTGATTCAATCCAGATAGCTCCTGCAATGCCGAAATCAGGACAGATGGCTAATCAGCACGCAAAAACTTGCGCAGCTGCAGTAGTGTCATTACTAACTGGTAAAGCAGTTGCGTCAATGCCAATTTACCTCAATGCTTGCTACAGTTTTGTTAGCGCGGATGAAGCTGTTCATGTGACCAGTGTGCACCGCTATGACGCTGAAAAGAAAACCATGCTCACTGTACCAGGATCAGGGGGCGTGTCTAGTGTCGCCAGCGCTGAGGAAGGTCGTTATGCTTGGGCATGGGCCAAAGGTATTTGGGCCGAGAGCTTAGCATAATTCGTATTTTCTAGATAACTTGCTCATCTCGCCGTCAACTCTCCAGTAGTTGACGGCGTTTTTGTTTTAGATGGATTGAAATAAAATTCAAAAATTATTGGAAATTAATTCGAACAATTCGTTATCGATATGTTTTCTAAACTGATTAACCGCAGAAGTTTCGTTCAAGTAACAGCCGTGATAACTGCTAGCAAGTCAGCCATAGCCCTACCCAAGACTTTGCCAATAACATCATCATTAGCAAGTTCATTGGATGCTGCAATACTGGCTAAAAAAGTGCTGATAGTCATGGTAAGTTTGGATGGATGCCCATTTTGCAAAGTTTCCCGCGAGCATTATTTAATCCCTTTGAAGGAGCAACAAAACCTAGCTATTGTTCAAGTCAATATGCGTTCGAGAGAAAAAATCAAAGATTTCAAAGGTACTGATACGACACATGATCAATTGATACGTTCATGGGGTGTCAAAGTAGCGCCTACGGTACTCTTCTTTGGTCAAAACGGTAAAGAATTTGCTGAAAGGTTATCGGGTGCTTATATACCAGACTTTTATGGTACGTATTTGGATGAAAGAATACAAAAAGCCAATGCTCAAATTATCAATTAAACCAATTTCATTTATCAACACATTGAATTAAAAACAAGGGATTTCCCTAATGGGTTAAATGGTGGCATTTTCTATAATCAGTAGCTTATATATCTTGTAAGCCTAAATTCGCTGACAGACAATATTCCCAAGATTTTTACCAATTATCAACAACAATTTTTAGGACTTTTTAAGTATGAAAATCAAACTCCAATCTTCTCTCATTCATGCAACTTTGGCCATCGGTTTATGCAGCGTTTTGCCAAATGCAAATGCGCAAGCTGTTGATGTTGCAGCTGCTGAAGCCTTACTTAAAGACAGCAAATGTACAAAATGCCATGCAGTTTCTAGCAAAAAAGATGGCCCTGCATTAAAAGAAGTGGCTTCAAAATACAAGGGCAAAGCCGACGCAGAATCAAAACTCACCAAACACATCACAACAGGTCCAAAAGTTAAAGTTGACGGATTTGAAGAAGATCACGCCATCATCAAAACCAAAGACGCTGCTGCGATTAAAAACGTTATCGCCTACATTTTGACACGTTGATAACAACACTTGCAAATAGGCGACCGCATGAAAACTATCTTCCAGCTCGCATTCAAAAACTGGAAAACGACATTAGCAACTTTGTCTGCGTTATTTGTTTTTTCATTAACGGTTGGTATCGGTGGCGCCTATTTGGTCGGTTGGACCGGCAAGGAAGAATTTTGCACCAGTTGCCACAATATGCAACAAAATTTTGCTGAATACAAGGGTACGATACATGACACCAATCGTACTGGTGTGCGAGCTACTTGCAGCAATTGCCACACACCGCATGAGCCTGGTCCATTGATGTTGGCAAAATTAAAAGCCAGCAAAGACATTTTCTACACCTTCGTATGGCCAACAATTGACACCAAAGAAAAATTTGAAGCCAAGCGAGCCGAAATGGCGCATACAGTATGGAAAGGCATGATGGAGAGCGACTCCGCCACTTGCCGTAGTTGCCATGTGGCTGACAAAATGAGCCCCGAGTTACAGTCTGTCAAAGCACAAGCTCGCCATGCTAAAGCAAAAACAGAAGGTAAAACCTGCATCGAATGTCATTTTGCAATTGCACACAAAGAACCTGAAGGTCCAGGACCAACTGAACTTTTTAAAAAGACTGAAGCAAAATAACTGAGAAAGATTTTCAAACTCAGTGATCAGATACGCGTTAACGCATCAGCGCTTCGATATCAGAAATTGCAACAGGAACAGATCGACTAATTAATTCACAACCATTCTCTTCTACTACCGCATCATCTTCGATGCGTATACCGATGTTGTGAAATTTCTCAGGTACGTTGGAGGATGGGCGAACATAAATACCTGGCTCAATAGTTAGAACCATGCCCGGCTTTAATATTCTGCTTGGACGATCCAAAATAGCTTCATTGCTTAAAGGATCATGACGGACATTGCTTGTTCCATTTTCTGTGGGCTCCGTATAACTTCCGCAATCATGAACATCCAATCCAAGCCAGTGACCAGTTCGATGCATATAAAAATCGAAATACGCGCGAGATTCAATCACATCTTGTAGATCACCTACTTTGTTTCTATCAAGCAAGCCAACATCTAACATGCCCTGTGCCAATACTTTGACAGATGCCTCATGCGGGTCTAGAAAACGTGCTCCAGATTTCGTCGCTTTTATTGCAGCTTCTTGACTGGCCAAAACGATTTCATAAAGCGTGCGTTGTGGGTCTGTGAACTTCCCATTTGCAGGAAATGTGCGTGTTATGTCACTGGCATATCCATCCAGTTCACAAGCTGCATCGATTAATACCAGATCGCCATTTCGTATTTCACCTGCATCAGCTCTGTAGTGCAAAACGCATGCATTGGCTCCTCCCGCAACGATGCTGCTGTATGCGCAGTGTTGGGCACCCGATTGACGAAATGCATGCAGCAATTCAGCGTCTAAATGGTATTCTCTGGTATCTCTCCCTTCGCTAAGCATTTGTTTGCTTACCTTCATTGCTCGCATGTGTCCAGATGCGCTGATTTGTGCAGCTCGACGCATTGTTGATAATTCATGCACATCTTTGATCAACCGCATTTCATCCAATACTGCGCAAGAGTCTTGCAGGATATCCGGGCAACTCACACCAAACCGAACTCTCTCACGAACTTTGCTTAACCACTCACTTATGCGAGTTTCAAATCCTGCATGAATTGCAAATGGGTAAGAAACTAGCGATTTATTCTCTAGTAGTTTTTGAATGCTCTGATCTAAGTCTGCATAAGAAAAAGCAGAATCAACTCCCAAATAATCAGGCGCGTTTGCTGGCCCCAAACGGTAACCGTCCCAAATTTCGCGCTCCTGATCTTTTGGCGCACAAAATAGTATCGATTGCCCAGATCCAGTTATCACAAGCAATGCATTTGGTTCTGCAAAACCTGTGAGATAGTAGAAATAGCTGTCAAATCTATATAAAAAATCACTATCCCTGTTACGCTTCTTTTCAGTTGCTGTAGGAATGATTGCAATTCCACCCTCACCCAAGGATTGCGCAAATCGAGCACGTCGTGCTTTGTATATTTGTTGACTAGATTGAATCATATAAAGTTTGATTATTCAGTTGTTTTAAGCGTTCTGGTGTACCTACATCGACCCAAGTATCAGTGTACAGCTCTGCACTTACTTGCTTATCATCGATGGCTTTTCTAAGCAATGGTGCAAGTGCTTCATTGATGCCGGTTGGGTTTCCTTCCGCAATATCACAATAAGGTGATGAAAAAAAAGATTGACGATAGAGCGCTACGGTACTGAAGGTATATTTTTGCCCATTGGAGCCAGCTTCATTAAGAACCAAGCCATCTTCCTGCAAACCGAAATCCCCTAGCGCATTGTGCTGTGGATTGGGCACTAACCATAAGTGCGCCAACTTATTGCTTGCTTTAAATCGATCAATGGAGTCTTGTGAAAATGGGAAATTTGGCGCAAAAACGTCGCCCGCCAAGACCCAAAAAATATCACCCTCCTGCGGACTACACAACAAAGGCAATGCCCTAACAATGCCACCAGCAGTTTCTAAAGCTCCTCCAAAATCAATACCTTCATGAGAGTATTGGATATTGTAAGCACATGATTTTCTTGAATGTTGCTCTGAATTTAATAGCACACTAGGCAACAAATACGCTGACTCAGGGCCAAAATGATCTACAAAATGTGTACTGTAATGATTTTCTATCTGCTGCCCCAACCATGCAGTATTGACAACCAAATTTGTGAAGCCACCCATGCCCAAAGCTCGCATTGCCCATTGCATCATGGGAATCCCATGAACTTCTAGCATTGGTTTCGGCTGTTTGTCCGTGAGTGGGCGTAACCTCTCACCTCTGCCAGCAGCCAATATCAATGCTTTAACCATAAACCAGAATAAATAAAAAACAATAGATATGTCATTCAGACTCGATTTATTTCCTATTTTTAATGAATGTTATTGACCAAATCATTGATTTTATTGAATAAAAAATCAACGCACACCAATTGTGGATAACTTTGTTGATAAACCACTCTGCGTTGCATCAAACCCGCATAAAACAAGGCTTTCTACAAATTGTTCAAAAAATAAGCACTGTATTTTAATTATATAAATCAATAAGTTAGGATGCTATTTGTTTTGTAGCAATTATGTTGACTTAAGATGAAAAATAATGATAGGTATTGAATTTTTGTTGATAACTGTCAAATTAAAAACCAAAACCGTCTCAATTTATGCTAGGAATAGTTGGTTAATTTGATTGTAAATGGCTATGCTCTCATACGCTGTGATATGGAGTGCACAGCATCTACCAAGACTGCTACATTTTCAGGAGGAGTATGTTGGCTAATTCCATGGCCCAAGTTGAAAATGTGGGTTGATCCATACGTCGACGCATCTGTATGTGGCTGACCAAAACTATTTAGCACTTTTTCAACTTCATTTTGAATGACCTGTGATGGTGCAAATAAGACATTTGGATCAATATTTCCTTGCAACGCTTTGCCCGATTTACCATTTTGTTCGTAACCAATTTGCGCCCGTGCTTTGCTTAAATTTGCGGTCCAATCTAAACCAATGACATTGCAGTCCAGTGAGCCCATATCATCTAACCACAAAGCGCCACCTTTTGTGAAAACAATTCGAGGGATGAGAATACCGTCTTCTTTACCGTTATGTGTTCGCTTCAATTGTGATAAAACGCGTTTGGTATAGGCCAAACTGAACTCTTGAAAAGCACCATCAGCCAATACGCCGCCCCAGCTATCAAAGATCATCACTGCTTGTGCGCCAGCTTCTATCTGTGTATTTAAATATAAGGCCACAGCATTTGCATTCAATTCCAGAATCCGATGCATCAAATCTGGACGGCTATACATCATGGTTTTAACCTGACGATAATCATCAGAACCAGCACCCTCAACCATATAACAGGCTAAAGTCCAGGGACTGCCAGAAAAACCAATTAATGGTACGCTACTGCGTCCATCGGCATGCACAAGCGCTTTACGAATTGACGATACAGCATCGAAAACATATTTCAGTTTGTTCATATCGGGCACGGCAAGCTTTGCCACATCCAATTCATTGCGCACACTGTGAGCGAATTTTGGTCCTTCGCCCAGTGCGAAACTTAATCCAAGTCCCATCGCATCTGGTACGGTCAAAATATCACTGAACAATATTGCAGCATCCAGTTTATATCGCTCCAACGGCTGCAGCGTTACTTCAGTCGCAAAATCAGTATTGGTCGCCAAACCCATGAAACTTCCCGCTTTTGCTCGAGTATTTCGATATTCAGGCAAATACCGTCCAGCTTGTCGCATGAGCCATACTGGGGTATGCACAGAAGCTTGACGCGTGCAAGCTTGTAAAAAAGTAGGATTTACAAGGTGTTTAAAGTCGTGCATTATTTGTGTCATAACCTATATTGTCGCAGGGTTATGAAAGTTTTCAGAAAAATGCCATACTGTCAGTATGACAAATCAACATGTTGAATGATTTTCTCAGTTGAGAACTGATTTCAATCGGCGGTGTTCGATTTTTAAGCAAAGATTTTCAATGACTGTAAGTCCATTCATTTCACTTTTTTTTCTTGCAACAGTATTCTCAATTCCTAATTGCATCCAAAGAACTTTTGCACCGATAGCAATAGCTGCGTCTGCTATTGGCGGTATATCTATACTGTTTCTGAAGCAGTTAACCATCTCAATCTGCTCATACTTTGCGGCATCTTCTAAACTGATATAAGATTTCTCACCCAAGATCTTTGTGTTTGATGCGGCTGCATTAGGGTTAATCGGTATGATACGGTATCCATGCTCTTGCATATAGTGTGCGACTCCATAGCTTGCACGATCAAGCTTTGGTGAGAGACCAACGATGGCAATGGTTTTACATGAGTTAAAAATTTGAACCAAATCCACCATACTTATAGCGCTGGTTTATACCTTGACTGCGGGTAAAGATTTATGTGTATATTTGCGCAATATGGTTAATAAACCATCTTCAGAATAAGGTTTCCCTAAATATTCATTTGCGCCAAGAGACATCGCTAATTCTTTGTGCTTATCAGCTATGCGCGAAGTGATCATCACTATCGGTATATGTTTTATACGTGCGTCAGAACGAATATTTCTAACCAAATCAAACCCATCCATGTGCGGCATTTCAATATCAGAAAGCACAATCGCCGGTATTTCGCCAGCAAGTTTTTCAATGGCATTCAATCCGTCTACTGCTAACACGACACGAAATCCTTCGCGTTGTAAAAGTCGTTGCATGATTCGACGTACCGTAATTGAATCATCCACCACCAATACCAATGGCGTATCTTGAATTTCAAGACCTGGTGCCGAGATTGTTACCCTTTGATCAACCTCATCAGCAACATGCTTATCAACTCCATTGCCGACTAGCCGCCTTGCGTCTGCACCGTATACAGCAGCCAATGCTACAGGGTTATAAATCAAAGCAACAGCACCAGAAACCAGTATCGCCATCCCTGCCAATCCTGGCAAACGAGCAAGCTGTGATCCCAAACTTTTCACAACAACCTCTTTGTTTCCAAAAACTTCATCAACATGCAAGGCTACACGCTGTCCAGCGCTTCTGAAAATGATAATTGATTTTGTTTTTTGTGAATATTCCTCACTGCTAAGTGATGCTTGCAACAATGCCCCCGCCCAATAGAAAGGCAAATTGTCTGCTTTATCTCCCCAGTATCCCAGTTGGTATGCAGTCTTTACCTCACTATTTGGCGCGAGTCGCACAATTTCCACCAGATGTGCTGGAACGCCAAACGACAAACTTCCAGCCCGTAACATAACCACCTGAGTAACGGCAGTTGTCAATGGCAATACCAACTTAAAAGTAGTTCCCTTTTGTTGCTGACTCTTTACCTCAATTCGCCCACCCAAAGCCACAACTTCAGCTTGAACAACATCTAATCCGATACCCCGTCCCGCTAATTCAGATATATCTGATGCCGTGGAAAACCCTGGTGTGAAAATTAAATTTGTAATTTGTGAATTTGAAATAGAACTGTCATTTGGTATCAAGTTTTGAGAAATTGCTTTTTCCCGTATTTTTTCATAATCCAAACCAAAACCGTCATCACTGAATTCGATGACAACATCATTTCCATCTTGCTGCAATTTGATTTCAATTGCACCCGTTAAATTTTTTCCGGTATTAGATCGAATCTCAGATGGTTCAATTCCGTGCGCAACACAATTGCGCAACAAATGTTCAAACGCCGGCGTCATACGTTCCAGCACACCCCGATCAAGCTCAATTGCCCCTCCTACAATATCAAGCTTTATTTGTTTGTTTGTATCTTTAGAAGATTGTCTTACAACTCGGTAAAGTCGATCAGCAATACTTTCAAACTCTTCCATTCGGGTACGCAATAGGTCTCTCTGCAAATCACGTGTCTGCCTTGCTTGGGCAATTAAATCATCCTCAGTCATCTCAACAGTTCGTTGCAAACTGCGTTGCACTGTGGCTACGTCATTCACTGACTCTGCCATCATCCTTGTCAATTCTTGAACACGTGTGAACCGATCAAATTCAAGCGGATCAAATCGCTTATCTGAATCTTTGACTTGCTCCATCCGTGATTGCATTTGCGTTTCTGATTGCAACTCGATGTCTCTGAGCTGTATTCGCAATTTGTCCAGATTACCCGTTAAATCACCTAAAGAACCCCGCAGTGTTCCAAGTTCAGATTCAATCCGCGAACGTGAAAGTATGACCTCGCCTGCTTGATTAACCAAACGATCAAGCAAGCGAGCTTTAACGCGTATTGAATAGCCACTGTCTTTCCGATCCGTACTGAGAACATTTATAGCTGGTGCAGCTATTTGTCTTTGCTGCAAAACATTTTCAGGATCTATTCCAATCTGCGCTGTTGTAAGCAAGCTCCGAGAAGAATCAGGGCTTACAGACGGTTTCTTTTGTTCCGGTATTTGGCCAGGTATAGCTATTTGATTCGAGTCTTCTAATTCAGCATAGTGATAAAGACCATCAAACTCTGATTGGAGACCATCAATACGAAGCTGTAATTTTTCAATATCTTTTGATTGAAGATTCTCTAGCCCAAGCTCCTCTACTGCTGACTCCATGCGATGTGAAAGTTCACCCAATCGCATCGCTCCCGCCAGTCTGGCGCTGCCTTTTAGTGTATGCAGGGTCCTCAAAATCTCCGATCGTGCACTCAAATTTTCTGGATGGTTAACCCACTGCCTTAGAGCGGCTCCAAGACGGGGCAATAATTCTGCTACCTCCTCTTGAAATACCGACAAAAGATCAAGATCCAATACATCTTTAAATTCAATGTCTGTATCAGAGCTTTTGTATAAAGCTTCGTGATTCAAATTTGAATTTGAATTTGGTATTAATGGCAGTTCTTGCTTATTCATCAAATATTCAATTTGAGAATTCTCGTCAACAATTGACTTTTGATGGCTAACGTTCAGTTCCTCTTTACGCTCTTGAACCGACAATAACGAAATTTTTGGATCCGTGATAGTCGTTGCGTTGGTTATAGGGCTTGTATTATGTGATACAGATCTAAATACAGCGTCCAAACCATCTAACTGTTTCATTAATTTTGGTTCAGGATTTTTAAGAAAACCAGCTGCAAATTGGTGCAACAAACGGTGACATTCTTCTGCAGCATCATTAAAGAGTGTCGCTATCTCAGCTGTTCTGTTGCGCTGATGACTGGTTCGCTCCATCGCTAGTTCTAAAGATTTTGCCAGATTGGAGAGAGCGGAAAATCCAACCGTCGCAGAGCTTCCGGCAAGTGCGTGCGATAGACCAATGATGTCGTGGTGAATAGCATGATCGAAGTCCAATGACCACTCATTCAGCTCGGAAACGAGTCGTCGCACCCATTCATCTGCTTCGTTGAGGTAAACGTTGTATAAAGGTATGTTAATTTTAAGATCGCCAATAACTTTGTATTGCTCTTCACTTTCCGTAGATGTCAAATCGCTTGTGTTCTCCTCCAACATCTGCTCCACAACTTTGGAAAGTGAAATTTTGTCGTTACCTGATTCCTCATTGGTCAAAGTCGAATCAACAATATTTCCAACAGATGCCACCTCGGCATTCTTGATATCAATTAATTCGGGTGTTCCATTCTTGTCAGGTAACGTCACCAAAACTTCAGAGGCAGGCGACTTCACATCGCTAATGGGATTTGAATCAAACTGTACTCGGCTTGGAATGTCATTTGAAGTATTAGCTGCATGTTGAGAATTTGAATAATGCAACAAGCCATTTAAGCTTAAACGATTTTCAAATAGCATCGCTTCTGCTGCTTTGCGCAATGTACTGGCATTTTGAGGTTCTTCTCGATTTTGGATTAAATCGTCAACCCATTTTTGAAACGTTAATAGTGCAGAACCAGATAATTTACAAATTTGCGAATCGAATGGCGTTAAGTCAGATAACCTTGCATTTAATAGCTGCTCAAATGACCAAGCTGCTTCACCAAAATCGAAGAGGCCTACCATACGCGCACTACCCTTAAGCGTATGGAAAACACGTCGTAAGTTGGCTTGTGAGACACCATCGTTTGAGTTAGTAGACAAATTTTCGAGTGCTTTCAAGCCATTCGAAATGACATCAAGTGCTTCTTCGAAAAATATATTTTTTAGCTCGTGATCATCTTCTAGTGACGATTCAAAACTCTGTGTATTCAAGAAACTGGTTTTGCTCCAATCTTCTTTGGCAACCTGTGTTTTGTTTGCTAATGAAGAGTCTTTTAAAACGTCATCTACTTTACTAGTCAATTCAGCTTTAGTTGAGAGCAGAGTTCCAGCAACTATCTCTGTTTTTGCGCGACCCATTAGTGGATTCAAATCACCAGTTTCAGCATTAAATATAAATAAATTTTTGACTATGCTTGGTTGGTAGTTCAGCATGTCTATTAAGAAACCTAAAGCACCTAAGTTGTTCCCAAATTTATCAATATCACCAATACCGCGGGCTTTATCAAAGTCGAAACCAGGTTCCAAGAACTCATCTACTTTTTCTTTCATTACCTGCACGGCTTTGGTTGCAGGCTCTAAACCAAGTATGGAGAAAATGCCTCTCATTTGGGATAGTTGATTGGGTACTTGGTGCAAAGATGATTGATCAAATGGAGATCTGAAATACAGATCTATAGATTTCTCAACATCTGATAAACATGTACGCAATTCACCAACAATACTTCCCATGGATTCGCGATCGCTGACTTTGCGATAAAGCTCTTCAATCCAAGGTTCGACAATTTTTGATTTTTGACCTAAACGAACACTCTCTAATCTGTCTGCTAATGCGCTAGCTTTAACTTGCATCTCAGCATCAGTAGTTCCCCATTCACCAAACACAGCTTCTAAATACAAAATTGCTGTAGCAAGCTCTAAAGCCAACTCTGCTTTAGGTTGTGTTTTCTCATTCGCGACGCTGGCAACTGTATTTAATATCTCATTTGCCAATGGGGAGCTTGAGGGATATAAGCTCAACAGTGAATCCGTTACCAACTTAAACTGTTCAACTGTTGATCGTATTTTTTGTAGATCACCTCCAGATAATGCTGTCCATAATTCTTTAGCGACAACAATTCTCTTACGTGCTTGCGCCAAAATTGCAGGATCAAAATGACCATAGCGATTGATTTTGTAATCGTTTAACTCATCGTTTTTGAGTCCCCAAACCTGTTTAACGATAGACAGCAAAGGTGTTTTATTTGCATCATGTTCATCAATAATGGCTTGCTCGCAAAAAAACAAAAGATGAAGCATGAACTTATCGGAAAAGAGCCACTCCCCATGTGACATGCTGTTGTAGTGAACCACAATACCCGAAGCAATCCGTTTGACATTCAAATCAACTTCTAATTTATCATTTGCTATAGCTTCAAAAAAACTTGCACATAATTTCCAAAAGGTACGTGCTTTCAAATGCGTTTGTGTTTCTGAAAGTCCTAAGCACAATTGGTATAACGAAGTGGCAGCTTCTTTGTTTGAGGTTTGCATGAAAGACAGCAAATACCGATCCAAATCAATTCGAGTCTGATCGCTGAAGTCATATGATTGAATAGCATCAGGCACCTTTGGATCGAGCCAGTCAAAACTCTTCTTATCCCACAAATCTGTTGGATGAACTCGTTCCGTACTAGATAACGCTTTAATATCCGCGTAAGTGCTATACAAAGACAATGATGAGTATGCTTTGCTAGCTAATATGTATTCCAGATATTCAATGACGGTAAAACTTGCTCGTTCGATTACTTTGACCGAAGATTCATCACAAAGCTGAGGTTTTGATATGTAACGCTGCACAGTTGCATCCATAGCGTCAACCAGCAACTTTATTTCTCGAATACCCACAACATCAATAACACCTGATATTTGGTGTAGATTCTGTTTGGCAACCCGAAGATGCGCTGTGTTTTCCGCCGACAACACGGCGCCTTTTGTGCGGCTTACCTCTTCCAGATGTCGTTTCAAAGATTTGATAGAGACATCTAATGACTTACATACCTCTTCAAATACCCATGTTAACGAACCTTTATCGACTATAGCCGTGGGTGCGTTTTCATTTGTTTGAATCGTTATGTTTTGCATGAAAATGGGCTATTCAAGAATCAAATTTAAAACAGTAATACTATGACTAAGCGATTTTGAAACGCGCTACCGACTCACGCAAATCGGTTGCCATTTTTGAAAGTTCGCGAACTTGTTGCGCGGTGGCTCTTGTGCCCTCGCCAGTCTGTTCAGTAACTGCAAAAATATGCTGCATGTTGTTTGCAACGATATTTGCCGAGGCTGCTTCAGCAGAAGTGGATTTTGAAATTTGCTCAATCAGTTGCGTCAAGTTGCGTGAAACTTTGTCAATTTCAGTCAATGCTGTACCCGCAGTATCAGACAGCCTTGCCCCTGCAACCACACCTTGTGTAGACCGCTCCATAGCTGCTACAGCATCTTGTGTATCAGTCTGAATAGCTTTCACCAAAGCTGCAATTTGTCGAGTCGCATCCGCAGATCGCTCCGCCAAGCGTTGCACCTCTTCCGCAACAACGGAGAATCCTCTACCGGCTTCACCCGCAGAAGCTGCTTGAATGGTCGCATTCAAAGCTAGCACGTTGGTTTGCTCCGTGATATCAGAAATCAATTCAGTAATTTCACCAATTTCTTGGGATGACTCTCCTAGACGCTTGATACGTTTTGAAGTCTCTTGAATTTGGTCACGAATAAAGTTCATACCGCCAATGGCGTTTTGCACCGCTGTTAATCCAGATTCTGCTGCAGTCATCGATTGCTTAGCAACCAGTGCGGAATCTTGCGCTTGTAAGGATACCTTGTTAATACGCTCGGCCATATCAACCACCATCTTACCTGTGGCATTGATTTCGCGAAGCTGTTCGGTTGATGCCGCTAACAATTCTGTTGATGTATTTTCAACTTGCGTTGTCGTCTGAGCGACTCGACCAGCTGTGTTTTGAACGTTACCCACTAGCAAACGCAATTCTTCAACGGTGTAATTCACAGAATCGGCTATCGCACCTGTTATATCCTCGGTCACAGTAGTCTCTTGTGTTAAATCACCCTCAGCCACTGCCTGCAACTCATTCATTAATCGCAAAATTGCTGCTTGATTACCATCATTAACACGTTTAGTTTGTTGCTGCTCTTGTTCGGCCAGTAATTTTTGGTTTTGCGCAATAACTTGTTGACGTTTACTTTCTTGTAATTGCACATATGCCAACCCTGCTGCACAGAGTAAAGTAAACAAAGTAGACAAAATCAATGCGATTAATGTACCAGTCCCCAAACCTGTCTTGCTTGAAAGTTTTGATTGCAATCCTTCCAGTTGAACACGCAGGGGTTCGCTGTCAGCAATAATAGATGACTGCGCTTCACGTGCCGACACGATACCTTGTAAATTCCCTAAAATTGCACCCGCTTGGGTCTTGGTTTGGTCATACAGTTTGAGCAATGCATCTAACCGCTCTTTTGTTTGTGGATCTTTTGTGCCCACCAAACGCAATTCCGAACTGCCTGCCTGCAAACCCTGTGCAATTTCTTTAAACGAATTCAAGTCTTTACCCAGCAAAAATACAGCTTCAGGACTGACGCCTTCCATTGTCAAAAATTCATTGGCTGATTTACCGATTCGCTGAGTCAACATAACCAATTGGCCTGCAGCAGAAATTTCAGTGGGCGCAGCATTTTGTTGCAATTTCAACGAAGAAACAGTTTCTGCAATTTCCAGCAAATCTGCAGATTGACGATTGATGTTTCGCAGCGCAGACCCCACTTCCGTCAACACTTTCTGTTGTTGCAGCACTGTTCGTGCATTTTTTTCAGCACGATCCACCATTGGGCTGACTTTTTCTAAATCCTCTTGCAAATCGGTTGATACTGCACTTAAATTCAGCGCGTCATCACCATTTTTCAGACCCAGAATAGTTTTGGCTAATACATCTGCGCTTTCTTTCACATCAGGAAAGGCTTGCGGACTTCCAACCAACGCTTGCGACACCGATTTAGCCAAACGCTGTGATTGCATCAATGTTTGTCCCGTGCCAGACAACTGCTGTGACACTTTATCAGCTTGAGTCAGCGCAAAAAAACCAATAAGCGCCCAAACCAATAATGCCAAACCAAGCAATGCAGCCAATATCCTCTGATGTTCAGTAACGGTGCGTTTACCTAATACTGGAATATCCAATGTGTTTTCTGAAGCTTGGGGCTCATTCGTTTTAAATTCGCCCGTGTTTTCGGAACGATCCGATATGCTATTGAGTGTTGGCGGTGAAGACTCATCAGATGTTGTGGCAAATGGCGTACTTTCGAGTGTATTTTGCATTTTTTCGGCCAACTCTCTTTGTTCCGGCTGCGCATGACTGTCAGGTCCGCTTGCAATTCCATTTGATAAATCGACTATTTGTCGCTCAGCATCAAGTACAACCTGTGAAGGTTTGGTTGAAAATAACTTTTTGAATAGAGATTGTTCGGACATAAAGAGCCTTTTAATTATCGAATAGCATTAAGATAAAACTGCGTATTTTTAGAGCTTGTTAATGTTTAAAAATTCATCTTGTTGTGCCAGTATTTGCAAGTTGATTTCTTGCCATTTTGCGTCATTTAAATCGGTATAAACATGTCCAAAATATGCTGGCGATGTGGCTGTAGGTGGTTCTGATTTTTTAAAAGAAGACATACCTCTCAAACCATCTAATTTATCCACTTGCAACGCGCAATTCATCTCAATTGCCGCACTCAATGTAACAAATCGCACATCTGACAACTTTTGAACGGGTCGAGGTACAGGTTTCGTATTTTTCAAAAATCCGTCAAAATCCGCGATGCCAAATAATGCACCACGCAAGTTGGCTACACCTATGAACCAATCTTTGGTATGCGCAACTTGATGTGTTGGTGTCAAAGGGTAAATCTCACCTGATTGGCTAAGCGGAAACAGAAATTTTGATCCGTTGGCGTCAACTGCCAGCCACGAAGCGGCTGTGCCTCCGGCACCTGATTTCGCTGCTTCTAACTTTTCAGCTAATCGGCTTTGAAGATCGCGTAAGGATTGCCTTTTACTCATGCACCCTATCCTTGTGCCTTAATTTTTGATATGAGTTCTTCAGGATCAACTGGTTTGGTAATGTAATCTTTCGCACCTTGCCTCAATCCCCACATGCGGTCGGTATCCTGACCTTTGCTGCTGCACATAATGATAGGTATCTGTGCATACAGCGGGTCGCGTGAAATGGACCTTGCCAACTGAAACCCATTCTTCCCAGGCATCACCACATCCAACAGCACCAAATCGGGCTTATCAGTCAGCATCGAGGCCATGGCTTGATCGCCATCGTCAGCGGTGGTCACTTGGTATCCATTTTTTTTCAAAATGTCCGAAATGTACATTTGCTCTGTTTTAGAGTCATCGACAACCAGTATTTTTTGTATTGGCATTTTTACTACTCAAACTTTCTCAAACTATGGTTAGATTGAATTGACTGTTGTATCAACGCTGTTTTCGGTGCGCCCTGCAAACTGTTGTACTGAATGAAGCAATCCTGATTTTTCGAATGGCTTGGTGAGGTATTGCTGCGCGCCTACCATGCGCCCTCGGGCCTTGTCAAAAACGCCATCTTTGGATGACAACATCACAATTGGTATGCCACTGTAAACTGGATTTCTGCGGATGATGGCGCAGGTTTGATAGCCATCTAAGCGCGGCATCACAATGTCGCAAAATATCAAGTCTGGATGATGGTCGCTAACTTTTGAGAGTGCATCAAAACCATCTTCTGCCAAAACGACGTCATGCCCACCTTGTTTAAGAAAAAGTTCAGCGCTCTGCCTTACAGTTTTACTGTCATCAATAACCAATATTTTGTAACGTGGGTCAGGTGTCATGATTGTTTTCTTTCATTGAAAGTCCTGCTATGTTACGTCCAGTTCCACTAGAATGGATACGCTCTGCTATAGTTTTTTACATAATCTCTGGTTCAAACTCGCTATTGTCGGAAATTGTCGACAGAATTGAGACAAGTCACATTAATCTAACACTATTGAATTACAAATCAAACCAGTTTGTATACATCATAATTCAGTTCATCCCCTCCTTTCAACACCAAATTTAATTCCATGCAATCCGATTTGAACTCTTTACTTTTTGAACGCGCAAAACTGAGTATTCCTGGGGGGGTGAACTCGCCAGTTCGCGCTTTCAAAGCGGTCGGTGGCACACCCCGTTTTGTTCAACGCGCTCAAGGTGCCTATTTTTGGGATGCAAACGGCAAGCAGCACATTGATTACATCGGTTCTTGGGGCCCCATGATATTGGGACACGGCCATCCAGCCGTTTTAGAAGCGGTACAAAAAGCAGCTGTGGATGGGTTTTCATTTGGCGCTCCGACTGAACGCGAAGTTGAACTGGCTGAAGAAATTATTAAACTGGTGCCATCAATTGAAATGGTGCGTTTGGTCAGTTCTGGCACCGAAGCCGCCATGAGTGCGCTGCGATTGGCGCGTGGCGTTACCGGGCGCGACAAAATCATCAAGTTTGAAGGCTGTTACCACGGACATGCTGATGCATTGCTCGTTAAAGCGGGCTCAGGTTTGGCCACCTTTGGCAACCCGACAAGCAGCGGCGTGCCGGCCGATGTAGTGAAACACACTTTGGTTTTGGAATACAACAATATCGCACAATTGGAACAAGCATTTGCGTTACACGGTAAAGAATTGGCTTGTTTGGTGATAGAGCCCATTGCAGGGAACATGAACTTTGTTCGTGCCAGTCAAGCTTTTGCGAACCGTTGCCGCGAGTTGTGCAGCCAATATGGTGCCATGCTGGTGTTTGATGAAGTGATGTCTGGTTTTCGGGTTGCATTGGGCAGTGCCCAAGCTGTATTGGGCATCAAACCGGACATCACGGTACTTGGCAAAGTCATTGGTGGTGGCATGCCACTGGCTGCATTTGGCGCCTCTCGCGCCATCATGGAACATTTGGCGCCGATGGGTGCGGTTTATCAAGCCGGTACCTTATCCGGCAACCCAGTGGCCACAGCTTGTGGCTTGGCAACATTGAAAGAAATTCAAAAACCTGGGTTTTTTGATGATTTAGGACGAAAAACGCAGAATTTAATCAACGGTTTAACCCAAGCCGCGCAGAAAGCTGGCGTACCTTTTTGCGGCGATAGCCAAGGCGGCATGTTTGGTTTCTTTTTAATGAATCAACTGCCGCAAAATTACGCCAAAGTCATGACCACCGACAGCACCCAATTCAACACACTCTTTCATGGCTTGCTCGATCGAGGCATCTACATAGCCCCTGCTTTGTACGAGGCAGGCTTTGTAAGTGCCGCGCACAGCGATGCAGACATTGCTGCCACTGTGGCTGCAGCACAAGAAGTATTCGTAGCGCTATAGCACTTTTTATATGCCAATTTGACCTGTAGACGGCGTATTTATTGCCTATGGTGCTATTGTATTTATAGCATATCAATTTATTCTGATTTAATATGACATCTTCTGAAAACATTCAAAATCTTGAATCTCATGATTCTATAGATGCAACGCAAGTTAAAGCTGCCAGCAACACAGCCTCTACCCCACCTAAGCCAGGCAAACCCAAAATCGATGTTCATCCTGTTCTAGAAAAATTGTTTGAACTTTACCCAACTTTATTTGGAGCCAAATTTTTACCCTTAAAACGCGGTATTTACCAAGATTTGATGGCTGCACATCCAGAAGTATTTGCAAAAGACAGCCTCAAAGCGGCTTTGGGTTTTCATACCCGTTCAACGCGCTATTTGCAATGCGTGGCAGATGGAAATCAACGACACGACTTGCACGGACAAGCCACTGAAGATGTCGCGCCAGAACACGTGTATTTGTCTTTGTTAGAACTCTTTAGACGTCGCGTTCTGAGCAATCACAAAAGTAAAACCAAACTTGATTTACGCCCCGTTTTTCGCAAGCAACTGATTGCAGCATTCAAAGCCTCTGGCTTATCACGCCAAGACTACCAACTGCGTGTACAAAACAAAGACGAAGAAGCCACCAAACTGTTGACTGAAGCGCTGGACGAACACGATGCCAAAGTAGCCAAACAAACCGCACTCAAGCAAGCCTTTAACAGCAGCGGGAAAAAAGCAGCCGAATTTGCTGCGATGTATGGTTTGGAATTGGCAGATGTTGAAAAATTACTCAACAAACAAAGCCAATGAATAAAGGCCGCGTGATGCGGCCTTTTATCGAATGAAACTCATGTGAGTCATGAAAGGCATTGCTGCCTTTCATTTAGAAAAATTAAAATTCCCAGGCAGCACCCGCACCAATCACCGGTTTTGCACCACTGCCCATACCGGTAGCCAAGTTAAAACGGGCTGTCAATGATTCGTTGATGCGTTTGTGTACGCCAACCGAAATAGCCGTTTTGCCATCATAGCTGCCCACACCGACGCCCACACTCAGGTTTTTGCCTGCAGTCAATTGAGGCACAGATGCCATGGCTGCAATGGCGGCCACACCACCTGCTGTTTTCGTTTCCAGCTTTGTGACTTGATCTGTCGTGAATGCATTGGCACTCTTCAAAGTTTCAGCAGCTTTTGTATTGGTGTAATTGTTTGCGGAATTTAAGGTATCTGCACCCACAGCGTACGCTTTAGAGTCAGTATAAGATTTTGCAGAAGACAAAGTTGCCGCATCACCAGCGGTCAAATTGGCATTGGTGGTGGCCAAATTGGAGTTGGTGGTGGCTAAGTTGGTATTGGTGGTGGCTAAGTTGGTATTGGTGGTCGCCAAATTTGTATTGGTAGTCGCTAAGCCTGTTTCGGTGTTATTGATCGTGTTGGTACAACCAGCATTCATAAATACAAATGCAGTTGGTGTGCAAACCGCCCAAGCCGCATTACCAGTTAACCCAGCCAACACAACAGCGGCAGTCAAAACATTTTTTGAAGAAAATAGTGCTGAATTTTTCATAGCAAACCTTATGTGAATGATTGATAAAAGTAGTGACCAAAATTATTAACGCCACCTTAATAGTGTGTATTTTTTCACGTATTATTGCCATAAATATTCACATAAAAACAACTATTTGTTGAAATTTTGTTAACTTTAGAGTCAACACACTTAATTGTGTAACCACTATTTTCGCCATACGCTAGCAAGCCAAGGCTGCTGCTCTCTTGGCAAACCTGTTGGTCGGTAATAGTGGTTCAGTTCTTTAAAGCCAGCGTTGCTCATGAATCCGCGCCAGCTCTCTAGACAGTGGTAGGCCGCATACCGTGTGCCTTGCCAGCCTTCTTGGTCATTGCCATGTGGGTTTGAGCAAAACAAAACGCCTTGATCTTTAAGCGTCTCATGAAGTTGCAGCAACACGCGCGGCAATGCTGCGCTGGGAACATGAAATAACACCGCATTGGCAAATATGCCGTCAAAACGATCAGAGGGCAAATGAAGGTCAAGAAAATTCTGCTCCCACACTTCGCAGTCGCTGTTCTGACGCGCCATTGCAGCCAGCACCGACGCCCCTTCAAGACCAATGGGGAGATGACCCAAGGCCTTGAATGCTTTCAAATCACGGCCAGGGCCGCAACCTAAATCGAGTATGTCAAAGGGTGCTGGTCCATTGATGTGCTGCAGCAAAGCAGCCATGTTTTGACTGACATCATGGTCTTTGGTGCCCTGCCAAAACGATTCGGCATTGTCATCGTAATGCGACAAGGTTTGTTTGGATATGGCTTTAAGGTCTTCGGGTGTCATGGTGATTTGCACGGCAATGTTGATGCCAATATTTATGCCATTTTGCTCAACTGCAACAACTGCGCTGCCACAGCCACAGCGATGACCTCGGGTTCTTTGCCTCGGATGCCGGTTACACCTATCGGGCAAGTGACGTGTGACAACTCAGACTCTGTGAATCCACGCGCATCTAAACGGTGTCTGAATGTTGCCCATTTGGTTTTGCTGCCTATCAATCCAATGAAAGGCAAATCCGCACGCTCTCGCTGACGCAGTAAACATGCGGCGACAATGTCTAAATCTTCAGCATGACTGAAGCTCATGATCAGCACATGGCTCTGAGTCGGCAAATCGTTCACGGCACCTTGTACAGGGTCCGAATGCTCGGTGATGGTGTTGTGAGGAACTTCTGTGGGGAAAATTTCATCGCGGCTGTCCACCCACATCACCTGCATTGGCAAGGCACCTAAAATACGAACGATGGCTTTGCCCACGTGACCGCCACCAAACAAAGCAACTTGCAGGCGAGACTGGGCTGTAATGGCATTTTGCGAACTGGTTTCAACCGAATTTATATGACTTTTTAGGTTGTATCCGGCGTATTTATTGCCTATAGTGCTATATTTTTCATAGCATAGCGTCATCACGCCACCGCAACATTGACCCAAATTTGTGCCCAGCACATAGCGTTGCTCAAACGGTTTGAGATCTTGCCTGCGTGACAAAAATTCACGCGCTTGTTTGCTGGCTTCAAACTCGACATGCCCACCACCAATGGTGCCAACCAGTTTGTTGTCAAACACCGCCATCCATGTTCCTGCTTCACGCGGTGCGGAGCCCTGTGTCGATGCAACCGTGACAAAAACCGCCTCAACGGTCTCCAGCTCGTCCGCCCCACGGGCCAAATTTTGCCGGTTTAATTCGCTGACGAATTCACGCCACTGGGGTGTCTGGATGTCCATCATTTAGCGGTTTGAAACAATCTCTCACTGAAAAATAGATAGAGCAAAAAAACATGGTCGCCATCAATAGCGCCACTGGCAACATGACCATGCTGACCATGGATTCAGAGCCGGTCAAACCCGCCACCAAGGCCATGGCGGTGCCACCGAGCAGAAAGACCGCTATCCAACTCAGAACAAACACCATCATCGCTGTCAGATTGCGAATACACGCCATCCAGCTGAAGAACAATGCTTTCAATGGCGGTACATCATGCCAATGCACCAGTGCGGGTGAATGCCAAAACATCATCGAAATGGGTACGTACAAAACCATGCTGACCCAAGTTGCCATTTGAAACTCCGTTGTTTCCAGCACTTGCTTGGATACCACTTCCCCGCTTAAATACATTTGGGCAAACTGTCCACCGTCCAGCAAAGCCGAGATACCCAAAACCAACAAAAATGAGGCTGCGTAGCCGACTCCAAGCAGCAAAATATTTCGTGTTTTTGCTGGGTTGATTTTGAATGCTGTAAACAAAGTGCTGGGCATGGGAAATGTCCCTGCATCAGCTTGTTTGGTCGCTTCCATCAGCCCCACTGTCGCGGCAGGTAACACAATCAAGGCCAATGCACCGCCAATCATAGGCACGATGGAAATGATGGACACCACAGCCAGAAACATAAAAAACAAGCCTCCCAAGGCCAACGGCTGTTTAAAAAAAGTTTGAATCCCTTGCTTGACCCAGGCTTTGCCAGCCGCTGCAGGTACAACATTGAGCGCAACAGGCTGTGCTGGAGCAGTTGAAGACGAAGGCGTATTTGGCAGCATAAAGATTGGGAATTTAATTGGATAAGCTAAGGGACGTTAACCGTATTGGTGAATTCACACGTTGTCGCAAGACACGTTCAAAGTGCGTGGGGTCATGCGCTTTGAGTACGCTGGCTTCGCGCGGTAAATGGAAATCCCACAAACGCGAAATCCAAAACCGCAGCGCAGCAGCGCGCAACATGGCAGGCAAAAGCTGCCGTTCTGCGGCATTCAATGGGCGTACGTTCTCATAGGCAGCAATAAACTGTTGCGCATGTTGGTCGTTGAATAAACACATCGTGCTGACATTGTCGCCAGTGCCAGATGGATTGAAATTCAAGCACCAGTCATTTAAAGCCACAGCCAAATCAAAAAGCCATTTGTCGTTGCCAGCGAAGTAAAAATCAAAAAAGCCACTGAGTCGGCCTTCATCAAACATCACGTTATCTCGAAACAAATCGGCATGAACCGGACCACAAGGCAAAGCGGCATACGCGCTGCTGGCAAAGATGTGGTTTTGGTAAGCCAACTCACTCAACAACAACGCTTTTTGCGCAGTGTCCAAATGCGGCAAGATGACGGGTACGGTTTCATTCCACCAGGTCAAGCTGCGCAAATTGGGTTGTTCAGGCGCATAGTCTTTGCCCGCCAAGTGCATGCGCGCCAGCATGTCGCCCACTTGTTGGCAGTGCATGATTTGTGGCGCCAGTTCGCTTTTGCCACGCAGCTTGTTGACCACACAAGCGGGTTTGCCGTGCAAGCTATGCAGCAGTGCACCCGTCGCATCCGGCGCAGGGTCTGGCACGGGTATGCCTTGCTTTGCCAGATGCTGCATGAGGTGCAAATAGTAAGGCAATTGCTCAAAGCTCAAGCGTTCAAACACGGTCAGCACGTAGTCGCTTTTGTCAGTCGTGACAAAATAATTGGTGTTTTCAATACCGCCCGCACAGCCCTCTAGCGATTTGACATCGCCCAAGTCCAAGCGGTGCAGTAAATCTTGCGCTTCAGTGGGGGTGATTTCGGTATAAACGGCCATGGTTACGGTATATGCACAGTGTATAAATAGCTAGATTATCCCTGAGAAAAACGCACACATTTCTCTGAAGTTGAAGAATAAAAGTGTCGCTCATGGATAATCAATCAAAATGCTTCATTTGGACTTATTTCAGACACCCAACAATGACAAAAACACTTCTTTTGGTTGACGGTTCCAGCTACCTGTACCGTGCTTTTCATGCCATGCCTGATTTGCGTGCTGTGGCGGGCGACCCCACCAGCCCGGCAACCGGTGCGATTCGTGGCATGGTCAATATGATGCAGTCTTTACGCAAAGACCAACCAGCCGACTACGCGGTGTGCGTGTTTGACGCCAAAGGCCCTACATTTCGCGATGAATGGTATCCCGCCTACAAAGCCACACGCAGCCCTATGCCCGACGATTTGCGCAGCCAAATCGAGCCAGTGCATGAAGTCTGTCGTTTGATGGGCTGGCCCGTTTTGGTGGTGCCGGGTGTAGAAGCCGATGATGTGATTGGAACTTTGGCAGTGATGGCGGCGGCACAAGGCATCCAAGTCATCGTCTCCAGTGGTGACAAAGATTTAAGCCAATTGGTGAACGAGCACATCACCATCATTGACACCATGAACGGTAAACGCCGCGATGTAGCGGGTGTGACCGCTGAATTCGGGGTGCCCCCTGCATTGATGGTGGACTATCAAACACTGGTGGGCGACGCAGTCGACAACGTGCCTGGTGTGGCCAAAGTTGGTCCCAAAACCGCTGCCAAATTGCTGCTGGAGTATGGCTCGTTAGACGCCTTGATGGAAAAAGCACACGAAATCAAAGGCGTTGTAGGTGAGAATTTACGCGCTGCAGTTGACTGGTTACCGCAAGGGCGACGCTTGGTGACCATCAAAAAAGATTGCGACTTGAGCCCCTATATTGATGGCCTACCTGCTATGAATAATATAGCATATCAGGCAATCAATACAATGGCTATGCTCGATTTTTATACAAAATTTGGGTTCAAAGGCCTGATCCGAACCTTGCAAACAACCAGCGATGTCTCTGCCGCCAAAACTGCACCTAAAACGCAGAGTTCGACCTCAACTGAACCGGGCTTGTTTGACGAACCCGTTGCAATTCAACCCAGCCCTGTCAGCACAGACGTTGGCATCGAACTGTCTGACCAACAGCTACCACCATCGTCCAAAATTTCAAGCTTGGTGTACGAAACCGTGCAGACATGGGAACAGTTCGACACATGGCTTGCAAAAGTGTTGGCAGCCGATTTGGTTGCGGTTGACACTGAAACCACCTCTCTTGATGAAATGCGCGCCGAGATTGTGGGCATCAGCTTGAGCACCAGCATTGGCACGGCAGCCTACATTCCATTGGCGCATCGTTACCCCGATGCGCCTGTGCAATTGCAGCGCGACGATGTGCTGGCCAAATTGAAGCCTTGGTTGGAAAACCCAGCTCACAAAAAACTGGGGCAACACATCAAATATGACCGTCATGTGTTTGCCAACCACGGAATCGAAGTACAAGGTTATGCGCACGACACCATGCTGCAAAGCTATGTGCTGGAAGTGCATAAACCGCATGGCTTAAGCAGTTTGGCCGAGCGACATGTGGGGCGTACTGGCTTGACTTTTGAAGACCTGTGCGGCAAAGGTGCCAATCAGATTGGCTTTGATCAGGTCGATATTGACAAAGCCAGTGAATACGCGTGCGAGGATGCCGACCAGACCTTAGACGTGCATTTGACACTGTGGCCACAGTTAGAAAAAGATGCCAAACTGCTTTTTATTTATGAGCTGGAAATCGCTAGCAGTGAAGCGCTGTACCGCATTGAACGCAATGGTGTTTTGATAGACTCCCCCATGCTCGCCACCCAAAGTCACGAACTTGGGCAACGCATCATTGAATTGGAAAACGAAGCCTACGCCATAGCTGGGCAGCCATTTAACCTCAGCAGCCCCAAACAACTGGGTGAAATCTTCTTCGACAAACTGGCGATGCCAGTCGTTAAAAAAACCGCGACTGGCGCGCGCAGCACCGACGAAGAAGTGTTAGAAAAGTTAGCCGAAGACTTCCCCCTGCCCGCTAAAATTTTGGAGCACCGTGGCATTGCCAAACTCAAAGGCACGTACACCGACAAATTGGCACAACTGGCACTGCCTCGAACAGGCCGTGTACACACCCATTACGCACAAGCCGTGGCAGTGACCGGGCGCTTGAGCAGCAACGACCCGAACTTGCAAAACATTCCGGTAAAAACCGCAGAAGGCCGGCGCGTGCGTGAAGCTTTTGTGGCAGCACCCGGCCATGTGATTGCCAGCGCCGACTATTCACAAATCGAGTTGCGCATCATGGCGCACATCAGCGGTGATGCCTCTTTGCTGTTGGCCTTTCACGATGGCATGGACGTGCACCGCGCCACCGCTGCCGAAGTGTTTGGCGTGCAAACACACGAGGTTTCCAGTGAGCAGCGCCGCTATGCCAAGGTGATTAACTTCGGCTTGATTTACGGTATGAGCGCTTATGGTTTGGCGCGCAATTTGGGTATAGACAACACCGCCGCCAAAAACTACATCGAACGCTATTTTGCCCGCTACCCTGGCGTCAAACACTACATGGACCAAACCAAAATTGACGCCAAAGCCAAGGGCTATGTCGAAACGGTCTTTGGTCGCCGTTTGTACCTACCCGAAATCAATTCCCCCAACGGCCCGCGCCGCGCCGGAGCCGAACGCGCCGCCATCAACGCACCCATGCAAGGCACGGCGGCAGACTTAATCAAACTCAGCATGGTTAAAGTGCAGCAAGTTTTGGACTTTGAGCAACGCGGTACCAAAATGATCATGCAAGTGCATGACGAGCTGGTTTTTGAAGTACCGACTGAAGAAATCGATTGGGCTAAACACGAAATACCACGCTTGATGGCCGGCGTGGCGCAACTTAAAGTACCGCTGCTTGCCGAAGTGGGTGTCGGCGAGAATTGGGAGAAAGCACATTGATGGGTACATTATTCGGCACATCACTGTGACTTACCCCATAGGCATCATCGGTGTTGGAAATATGGGTGGCGCGATGGCGCTGAACCTTTTGGAACAGGGTTGGCCAGTTCATGTTTGTGATATCGATGCCAGCAAGCTGCCGCCCTTGGTGCAAGCGGGTGCGGTCATTCACCCAAATTCAGCACAAACTGCCGCAAATACAGATTTGCTCATTGTCTGCGTGGTGGACAGCCAGCAAACACATGACGTTTTGTTTGGCCCAGACGGTGCGGTGCATCAGCTCAAGCCACATCAAGCCGTCCTGCTCTGCCCCACCATTGCACCTGAAGACGTGGAAGTGTGTGCGAATAAATTATCCGCCCTGGGCATCCACACCCTGGACGCGCCCATGTCTGGCGGCCCAGCACGGGCTCGTGTTGGCAGCATGAGTCTGATGTTGGCATGCACTGATGCCGTTTTTGAAAAATACCAAGACCTGATAGCAGCGTTGTCAACCCAAGTCTTTCGCATCAGCCAAAAGCCAGGTGATGGGGCACGCACCAAATTAGTCAACAACCTACTGGCTGCCATCAACTTAGCTGGTGCGGCTGAAGTGATGGCTTTGGCTGAGCGCATGGGTTTAGATTTGACGACCACCTTGAACGTGATTGAACGCTCAAGCGGTCAAAGCTGGATAGGTAGCGACCGCATGCGACGCGCCATTGCAGATGATTTTGAGCCGCTTGCACACACCACTTTGCTAACGAAAGACAGCAAGCTTGCCGTTTCGGCGGCCAACAAATTGGGATTTAATACACCAGTTGGCACTCAAGCTTACCAAACGTTTCAACGTGCGATTGAATTTGGACTGGCTGCTGAAGACGATGCAAGTTTATTCAAATTGATGCAAAATAACAATTTAAATAATAACAAAAATAGGCTGTAGCCGGCGTATTTATTGCCTATATTGCTATTATAAATATAGCATTCAGCGACACCATCAAACCACCGCGTCTGCAGATTGCTTTTGCAACATCGCCAGTACATTGGCAATCGTTTTGCGTAATTCACGGCGGTCACTGATGAAATCAACCGCACCTTTTTCAAGCAAAAATTCGGCGCGTTGGAAACCATCTGGTAATTTCACGCGAACGGTGGATTCGATCACACGCGGACCCGCAAAACCAATCAAGGCCTTGGGTTCCGCTATCACCACATCACCCACAAAAGCAAAACCGGCACTGACGCCGCCCATGGTTGGGTCAGTCAAAACACTGACATAGGGCAAGCCTTTTTTCGCCAGCCGCGTTAACGCGGCATTGGTTTTGGCCATTTGCATCAGACTCAACAACCCTTCTTGCATGCGCGCGCCACCGGTGGCGGTGAAGCAAATGAACGGTACTTTTTGTTCGATGGCTTCATGCACACCGCGCACAAATCGTTCGCCCACCACACTGCCCATGCTGCCGCCCATGAAATCAAATTCAAAACACGCCACCACCACATTGATGCTGTGCACGGATCCGCCCATGACGACCAAAGCGTCTGTCTCTCCGGTGTTTTCCAGTGCTTCTTTGAGGCGTTCGGGGTATTTGCGACTGTCTTTGAACTTTAGTGCATCAACTGGCAAAATTTCTTGTCCAATCTCATAGCGCCCTTCTGCATCCAAAAAAGTGTCCAAACGAGCGCGCGCACCAATGCGCAAATGGTGGGTGCAGCTCGGACAGACGTTTTGGTTGGCCTCTAAATCGGCTTTGTAAAGCACGGCTTCACAACTTGGGCATTTGATCCAAACACCTTCGGGCACGCTGCGTCTGTCTTCAGGCGCTGATTTAATGATTTTGGGTGGGAGTAATTTTTCTAACCAAGACATTGTTCAATTCCTTTAGCTCAGATTATGGCCTTAATTTTCATCTAACGCGGCACGAATTTCACGCAAAAAATTCTTCACACTGGGAACCACTTTTTCATACGGCATGTCCGATATCACTTGGATGATTTTGGTGCCAATCACCACTGCATCAGCCACTTGACCCAGCGCTTTGGCGGACGCTGCATCACGAATACCAAATCCAACACCAACAGGCGTTTCACCCATGTGCTGCCGAATGATGGGCAACATGTTTGCAACCGCATCGGTATCCAAAGTTCCCGCCCCCGTGACACCTTTTAAGGACACATAATACACATAGCCGCTGGCGATGCGTGCCACTTGTGCCATGCGTTGTTCGGTGGAAGTAGGCGCCAATAAAAAAATCAAATCGATGCCATTGGCTTTGAGTTCAGCGGCAAAGTTTTCGCATTCCTCCGGCGGGTAGTCCACCACCAACACACCATCCACACCCACAGCGGCAGCGTCACGGATGAAGGCACTGGTGGTCGACCCTTTGGTGGTACCTTCAGATGCAATAGGATGACGTTGATCATACCGTTCAATCGGGTTGGCATACCCCATCAACACAACAGGCGTTTGCTGATCGGTCTGGCGAAAGGTTTTCACCATAGCCAATACTTGTGACAAGCCAGTGCCAAACCCCAAAGCTTTGTCACCTGCTTTTTGTATCACGGGTCCGTCAGCCGATGGATCGCTAAAAGGCACACCCAATTCAATCACATCGGCACCTGCATCCACCATGCCGTGCATCAGTTCTGGGGTGATGTTGGCAAATGGAAAACCGGCCGTGACATACGGAATCAAAGCCGTTCGTTTTTCGGTTTTGAGTTTGTCAAAACATGATTGTATGCGACTCATTTCACCACCTTCAATACGTGTTCATTGCCATTGCCCTTGACTGTTTGACCTTGACAACTGGGTCGGCAAAAAAAGTCTGCTTTGCTCAAGTCAGCCACCGTACCGATGTCTTTGTCGCCACGACCTGATAAGTTAACCAAAATGGATTGATCGGGTCGCATGGTTTTAGCCAGCTTCATTGCATAGGCAATGGCGTGGCTGGACTCTAGCGCGGGGATGATGCCTTCCGTGCGGCACAGGTAGTGAAACGCAGCCAAGGCCTCCTCATCCGTGATGCCCACATATTCAGCACGCCCAATGTCTTTCAAAAATGCGTGTTCTGGCCCTACACCAGGGTAATCCAAGCCAGCGCTGATGCTGTGCGTTTCTGTGATTTGCCCATTGTCGTCTTGCAAAATATAGGTACGATTGCCGTGCAACACACCACTGCTACCGCGCTGCAGTGATGCTGAATGTTTGCCGCTGTCCAATCCTTCGCCTGCTGCTTCGACACCAATCAGCTTGGTCTTTTTATGTTGAATGTAGGGGTAAAAAATACCCATGGCGTTGCTGCCGCCACCGACACACGCAATGACTGCATCAGGTTGTTTGGTTTTGCATCCTGCAGCCTTCAAAATCTGCGGCATTTGTACCAGGCATTCATCACCAATGACACTTTGAAAGTCACGCACCATCATGGGGTAAGGATGCGGACCAGCGACCGTGCCGATGATATAGAAGGTGTTATCCACATTGGCCACCCAATCGCGCATGGCTTCGTTCAAGGCATCTTTTAAAGTGCGACTGCCACTGGTCACGGGCACGACGGTTGCGCCCAATAGTTTCATGCGGTACACATTGGGGCTTTGGCGTTTCACATCTTCGCTGCCCATGTACACCACACACTCCAAGCCGTAACGTGCGCAAATGGTGGCTGTAGCGACACCATGTTGTCCGGCACCAGTTTCTGCAATGATGCGAGGCTTGCCCATTCGCTTGGCCAGCATGGCTTGACCAATGGTGTTGTTGATTTTGTGCGCACCGGTGTGGTTCAAGTCTTCGCGCTTTAAAAAGATTTGCGCGCCACCTTGTTCACGGCTCATTCGCGCTGCATGGTACACCGGTGATGGACGACCAACAAAATGAGCCAGCTCTGATTTGAATTCAGCGACAAATTCGGGGTCGTGCTGGTATTTAGCGTAAGCGTCTTTGAGTTCGTTGATGGCGTGGGTTAAAGTTTCGGACACAAAGCTGCCGCCATAAATGCCGAAATGACCACTGAGATCGGGTTGTTGATAGTCTGACATGGTGAAAACTGAAATTAAATTGTCGAATAAAGTTGGGCATCTGCAGCACGCACGGCTTGGATGAACTGGTGAATTTTGTGGGCATCTTTAATGCCCTTGATGGTTTTTCCTTGAGCGTCCGTGGCTTCCACGCCGGAGCTCACATCGACCGCCAGCGTTTTACAGCGCGGACGTACCTGCAAAATGCCTTCGATCACGTTGGCAGCATTGAGCCCACCACTTAAGACGAGGTGAGCGTTGACGTTTGTTGGAAGCAGTGACCAATTGAATGTTTTGCCGCCACCGCCGTAGCCCTCAACATGGGCATCCAGCAAAATAGCTTTGGCTTGTGAATAATCGTGTGCGTATTTTACTAGGTCAAACGCGGCTGCACCATCGCCCTGTGGAATTCGGGCGGCACGCAGGTAAGGCACTCCCAATTGATTACACTGAGATGGCGATTCATCACCATGAAATTGGGCTATAGCCAGCTTGTTAATTGCCTGAGCAGCTATAATATTTGTAGCTTTTTCATTTACAAACAAAAGCACAGGCGTGACAAAAGGTGGCAAGCGGCGAGCCAATTCGACGGCGCGTTGAGGTGTGACGTAGCGTGGACTGGCTTTATACAGCACAAAACCGACAGCATCTGCCCCTGCTGCAACGGCTGCATCCACGTCTTCTTCACGGGTTAATCCACAAATTTTAATGCGCGTGCGTTGGGCGGAATTCATAGCGATCGTCATGGCTTTATTTTATGCCATCGCTGTCGATAAAGATTCTGTCAATGCCGCTTATCAAGGCAACCAATCAAACGCTGCGGTTCGTTCTGGCATACCCCATTCAGGCGAATAAGTTGGTCCTAAAAAATACAAACCATCGGGTGCAAAGGTGGGCGCAGCAGCATCTCTGTTGCGCTGGGCTAAAACATCCACTATCCAATCAGGTGGTTGCCGACCATCACCCACCATCAACAAGCAGCCCATGATGTTGCGAATCATGTGGTGCAAAAATGCGTTGGCTTCAAATTCAAAACGCCAATAGCGTTGCATGGGCTCGCCACAGCAGGAAATATCAATCCGTTTCATGGTTTTGACAGGTGATAAGGCTTGGCAAGCTGCGGCCCGAAATGAGCTGAAGTCGTGCTCGCCAATCAGCAATGCAGCTGCTGATTTCATCTTTGCCTCATCCAACGAGCGATAAACCCAACCCACACGATTGGCCTCCACGCTTGGGCGAACTGCCGATTCTAAAACGACATAGGCATAGCGGCGTGTGAGTGCACTGGCGCGACAATGAAACGATGGTGGAACTATTTTGGCCCATTGCACAGCAATGTCTGTTGGCAAACTGGCATTAACACCGCGAACCCATGAATTGACTTCTCTATCAGTCTCGGTGTCGAAATGCACCACTTGCATCACGCCGTGTACACCTGAATCGGTGCGGCCAGCGCACAATGTCGAAATTTTCGATTGGGTGAATTTTGCCAGTGCGGCTTCAAGTTTGTCTTGAATTGTCAGCCTAGAAAGTTGGCTTTGCCAACCTTCGTAGGCCGTGCCGTTATAGCTGATGCCCAGAGCTACGCGCACAGAAAATACGCTTAGACCAATTCAGTAAGAAAAGACTCTGCCTTAGATTTGAGTGAGCCTGTGGCACGCGCAACCACTTCTTGGACCAAAACTCTCGCGCCCGAAATATCGCCAATTGCACGGAATTCTTTTGCCAGAGCCAATTTGGTTTCCAACGGACCGATGTCAATTTGCGCCGTTTCGGCTACTTTGTTATTGGCATTCAAATCCAATGACAAGCCATCCAGATTAAAGTCCATGGGTGCATTGGCCGTTTTCACAGACGCTACAGCTGCAGTCGTTGCGGCCGCTACCGTAGCTGCCGCAGCGACTAGGCCACTTTTTTCAGGCAAGCTGGTCTTCTCATCAATCTTCTTCTGTACATCAGTTGCAGGGATTGGTTCTGGTGGTGTAAACAAGGCAGCTTTGACCGGTTCTGGTTCAAGTTTTTGGAACCCTGAAACCGCAAAATCAAAATCCAAATCCAGATCAACTGATGTAGGCGACTTAGCCGTTGCAGGGTCGACTTGCACAATGGTATGAACCGAAAATTCAGATGGTGTGAACTCGGGAAAGGCTTCTGCCTGCACTTCATCTTTGGTGTTTTTCGCGCTTGTGGTTGTAGCGCTCATTTCTTGTGTTTGATCTGCACTTGCCTTTACTTCAGCGATAGGTACAGCAACTGGCTTGATGTTAGCAGCGGTTGCGATAGCCGTGTTATCAAGTTTGATATCCACATCACCCGGTAGGTCTTGGATTTTCGCTATCGGAGTTACAACGGGAATCGCAACGGGAGAGACAGGAGGTGCAGGAGGTGCAGAGGTAACGGGGGTATTGACTTTCACACTATCGTGGACGTCATCCATTTGTGTGATGTTAAAAATTGTGGGATCGTTGTCTACATTGTCATCAAAATCTTCATCGACAAAGCGATTTTTTCTCTGCCGCGATTTGTACAAACCCCAACCCGCCAACAAAGCCAATAAACCACCAGTGGCTGGCAATATCATTGGGTTCGCCATTAAATCGTCCATGAAACTGGGTTCAGGCACCACTGGCGCCGGCAACGGTGTTACTGGTTTTACAGGTGCATTTGCCGCTGGCGGTGCAGATTTGGATGCATCCGTGGTTACTGGTGTTGATGTCGCGGAAGGTGCAGCAGCAGCAGTTGCCGGCACAGTTGGTGCTGTTGGCGCAGTCGCAACGATGGTTGGTGTTAACGTCGTTTCGGGTGCTTTTGCCGTCGCTGGTTTAGCGGCTGTAGCAGCCGTAGCAGCTGTAGCGACTGCATTCAAATCAGCAATGTTTTTATTCAATTCTGCTGCCCTTGCTTTTTCAGCTGCAGCTTGCCGTTCTTTGGCTATTTTTGCGGATTCATCAGGTTTAACACCTTTGACATCTGCCTTCATATTGGCTTTAGACAAAGTTAACTTATCTGGTGCTGTGGTAGCAGCTTTTCGATCTTCGACGACCGCATCAATTTTGCCACCCGATTGACGATCCGGTGATTGTGATGCCAGGCTCGTAGCATTACCCGCTAGAGTACGCCTGAACGTTTTAAAATCCTTACTCTGTGCCAAGATGTTTTGACGTGCTTCTTTGGCTTCAATTTTGCTTGCATCCTCGGCATTGGGCAATTCCAAAATTGCGCCTGCCTTCAAACGGTTCACATTGTTCCCTTCAAATGCTTTGGGATTGCCACGCAACAAGGCGACCAACATTTGATCCAAGGACACGTTAATAGGAAGATTTTGCGATGCAATGCTGCCCGCTGTATCACCTTGCTTCACGCGCAACTGCTCTCCCTTTTGCTTGGTGTTATCGTTATTTGCGGCTTTAGTCGCAGGGGCAGATTCAACAACATTGGCTGGTACCGGTGCGGGAGCTAGCGTGGTAGCTGGTGCGGGAGTGGGCGCCGCAGTTGCAGAGACTTCTTGTGGTTTCGCATCAACCGCATTCGCAGGTGCTACTGAAATTGGTGCTGGCGTTATCACTTGCACAGGTGCCGTTGCTGTGACAGCAATGGGTGTCGTGACCACGCTGGTACTGCTTGCGCTTGATACTGGTGGGTCAATCAAAACCGTGTAATTACGAACAATACGCCCACCTGCCCAATTGGCTTGAACAATCACATTCACGAATGGGTCATTCACTACCTTATCACTGCGAATTAACAAATACGCCGATCCGTTGGCACGTCGCATCAGCGTAATTTGCGCAGATGCCAGAGCAGAGTTGTATTCCATGCCCATTGCACTGTATTCGGCAGGTGTGGCCAATGACAGCTTCAGGCTTTCAAGTTCTTTGGCGTCGGCCTCTGAAATAGCAATACCAGCAGCCAAAGACTCGCCCAATGATGACAACGATGTCATTGCGCCTAAAGACAGCGCATTTGCGTTGACATGCATCAAGTTCAAGGCGATGCCTAGCGCAGCAGCTAATGCTGTGGTACGCCAAGCAAACTTTTCAGCCAGTGGCAGGCTTGTGCGAGAGGGGTTTGTTTGATTACGCATGAGTCTTTTCATTTTAATAGAACCTGTAGCATAAAGACAAAAACCCCAATTACAAACTAAATGTTGTTGCTAAGCAACTTTTAAATGTTTAAGATTGCAACAAAATTCGTAGCATTCGACGCAGAGGTTCTGCGGCACCCCACAGCAATTGGTCACCGATTGTGAATGCGCCTACATAGTCAGGCCCCATCGCTAACTTGCGAACGCGACCCACCGGAATACGCATTGTTCCAGTCACTTGAACGGGGGTTAACTCACGCAAAGTTGCTTCCTTGGTGTTTGGCACAACCTTGACCCACTCGTTGTCAGCTGCCATCATGGCTTCTAAATCAGCCACTGGAACATCTTTTTTGAGTTTAAAAGTCAGCGCTTGGCTGTGGCAACGCATGGCGCCGATACGCACGCAAAAGCCATCAACAGGTGTAGATTCCGTACCAAACAGGGTACCTTGACCCAGAATTTTATTGGTCTCTGCACCACCTTTCCATTCCTCTTTTGACATACCGTTACCAAGATCCGAATCAATCCATGGAATCAAGCTACCGCCCAAAGGTGCACCAAAGTTCGCAGTTTCGGCAGTGGTCAAGGCTTGTTGTTTGGCCAATACTTTGCGGTCGATTTCTAAAATGGCAGATTTGGGATCGTCCAACAAAGAACGCACTTCACCATTCAAAGTACCAAACTGTGTCAACAACTCACGCATATGCTGAGCACCACCTCCTGACGCCGCTTGATAAGTCATGGTGGTCATCCATTCCACCAAACCTGCTTTGTACAAGGCACCCACACCCATCAACATGCAACTGACTGTGCAATTTCCACCCACCCAATTGTTCATACCTTTAGCCAGGGAGTTCTTGATAACAGGCAGATTCACGGGATCCAGAATAATGATGGCATCGTCTTGCATGCGCAAGGTAGATGCTGCATCAATCCAGTGCCCGTTCCATCCTGACGCGCGCAATTTGGGGAAAATTTCTTTGGTGTAGTCACCACCTTGCGCTGTCACAATGATGTCGCATTTTTTCAGCGCTTCAATGTCAAAAGCATCTTTCAGTGTGGTTTCGTTTTTCGCGAAAGCTGGCGCTTGACCGCCTGCGTTAGAAGTCGAAAAAAACACAGGTTCGATGAGTGCAAAGTCACCCTCTGCTTGCATTCGGTCAATCAGCACAGAACCGACCATGCCGCGCCAGCCTACAAGACCTACCAGATTTCCTACTTTTTTCATTTCCAATGCGCCTTTCAAAATAATCAGTCAAATCAAATTGAGGCTTATCCCCCGGCTCGTCAGGCTCCGGGGTGGGCGCGACGAACCGGGCTGGATTAGCCTTTAATGGTTGTCGTTTTGGTGGAAGTTATCAACGCGCACCCACCCACCGCGTTTGCAGTTTGGGCGATCAGAGTGAGGTTCACTTGGGCGTTCATGGTGCACATTATATCTGAGCTTTGTTGACCTGACACTTACAACTCGAGTCAATTTTTAAGTGACAATCAAACCATGCCAAATCTTGAAAAACAATCCTCTGCGCTTCCGTTAGCTGGCTTGCGTGTTGTCGAATTCACGCACATGGTCATGGGTCCAACTTGTGGCATGGTGCTGGCCGACATGGGCGCAGAAGTCATCAAGGTCGAGCCCATTGAGGGCGACCGCACACGTTATTTATTGGGTGCTGGTGCGGGGTTTTTTCCCATGTTCAATCGCAACAAAAAAAGCATTGTCATTGATTTGCAAAAACCAAAAGGTGCACAACTGGCCAGACAGTTGGCAGCGACCGCAGATGTGGTGTTAGAAAATTTCAAACCCGGAACCATGGTCAAATATGGTTTGGACTACACCAGCTTAAGTGCCACCAATCCGAAACTCATTTATGTGAGTCACAAAGGCTTTTTACCTGGTCCCTATGAACACCGAACTGCCTTAGACGAAGTGGTGCAAATGATGGGGGGCTTGGCTTACATGACGGGCCGACCAGGCGACCCTTTGCGTGCCGGCAGCAGTGTCAACGATATCATGGGCGGCATGTTTGGTGCCATCGGTGCATTAGGCGCTTTGGTACAGCGTGGCATCACAGGTCGTGGGCAAGAGGTGCAATCGGCACTGTTTGAAAACAATGTTTTCTTAGTAGGTCAGCACATGCTGCAATATGCGGTCACAGGCAAACCCGCTGCCCCTATGCCAGAGCGCATTTCTCCGTGGGCGATTTACGATGTGTTCACTGTTAAAGATGGTGATCAAATCTTCATCGCTGTCGTGAGCGACGCACAGTGGCAAACATTTTGTGATGCTTTTGGTTTTGCAGATTTCAAAGCCAACCCTGAATTTTCCAGCAACAACGACCGAGTGCGCATGCGCCCAAGCTTGCTGCCTGAATTGAAATTACGTCTGGCGCAGTTTTCAGCCAAAGAAATATCGAAAATCTTTGAAAAACACGGTTTGCCATTTGCGCCCATCACCCGACCCGATGAACTTTTTCAAGACGAACACCTGCTGGCCAGTGGTGGCTTGGCAAACATCGTTTTGCCAGACAGCGTACCCGCAGGCCAAGTCACTCAAACAGCCCTTTTCCCTGTTACTTTAAACGGTCAACGCATGCAAGTGCGCCTCAATCCGCCCACCAAAGGTGAGCATACCGATGAGATTTTGCAAAGTTTGGGACTGAACACAGCTCAAATCGACACTCTGAAGGCGCAGCAGGAAGTAGCTTAACTCCTGAAAGGATGAGCACCATGCCAAACGGCAAAATTCAAAAGACAACTTCCCCCAATGCACGCCCCGTATCGCCCAACAATCCCTGCCCGTTTCTGCGTGGATTGGTCGCGCAAGGGGCGTTAGCGGACGATGTGGAACCCTTGCGTCAAGTAGCAAAAGTCATCACTGCGACCGCATTAAAAGGTGAAGGCGCACCCAAAGTGCCTGCGGCCGCCATTTATGGTGTGGCTTTGATTGCCAACGGTTTGAGTCCGCTATCCGTCTTAAAAACCCAAAGTATTGGTCTGCGTTTGAACCAACTACGTGCCAGCCCGCTGAACAAGCATGGGGTGGGATCGGGCATTTTGGACGCCAAAGGCAAGATAAGTCAAACCAACCTCAAACGTTTACGGAGTTTTGCCAGTGAAAAAACCGACAAAGATGGCAAAATTGAATTAGGCTTCAGCCTAGCTGAACTGACTATTTTTATGGATGCCAACTTTGAACGCGCCGCTGGCAAAAGACGCTTAGTTGACCGCAAAATGATGGATGCAGAGTGGCCCGTACTGCTCAAAGTTATCGGCAAAGAAGGCAATCAGGGCAGATACCTGAGCTTGGTCGATGTTGAAACGTTATTTGTAGAGCGGCAATTACCTAAAAGAATGCAGGATTAGTGTATTAACGCTGCACCTTTACTACACATTTGTTTGCTACTAACTTAATAGCTAAAAACGCAATGATGGTAAGGGAAATAGCATTCTATTTGCTCATGATTGACACCTAAAAGAGGTGTGTTTTAATTTTATCCGTATAAATTCAATCAAGTAATTTATATCCGGGTATAATTCGGTTTTATTTTTTATCCGGATAATATTATGGCCTGGTCAAACACCCTCTGTACCGCTTTTAAAGGCAATCATTGCATTGCTGCAGGCACTTTACGTGATGTAGCTTTGCAAGTTAAAAACGCTATGGATGACTCTGCTGCCAACGACTCGCACGAAGCTGTTTTAATTTTCAACGACCAGACCAGCGAGGTCATTGAATTGGATTGGCGAGGTTCGGTCGAAAGTTTTACCAATAAGTTTAATTTAATGGCGCAACAGCTTGATTCGATAAGCACAAAGATAGAAACAGAATCCACTATTGAACCCATGGCCAATAAAGGCCCAGGCCGACCTAAACTGGGTGTGGTGGCGCGTGAAGTAACCCTATTACCACGCCATTGGGAATGGCTGGCATCACAAACTGGGGGTGCATCCGTCGCGTTGCGCAAGCTGGTTGAAGTAGCTAGGTTATCATCAGAATCAGCTGACCGGGTACGTATGTCACAAAATGCAGGCTACAAATTTATGTCAACCATAGCTGGGCACCAAGCGCATTTTGAAGAAGCCAGTCGAGCACTTTTTGCAGGAAAGCAAATGGAATTTGCAGCTACCATCGCGAGCTGGCCTATCGACGTGCAAACCCATCTCTTCAAGCTACTAGCTGATGCATTTATCGACAAAATATGAACAACTTGACCCCACAGATAACAGCACAACCAACTCCCAAACCGCTGTGGAAGACCTATACCATCTTTTTGGTGCCCATGATTTTGAGCAATTTGTTGCAAAGTCTTTCGGGTACTGTCAACAACATTTATTTGGGTCAAATGCTAGGGGTCAGCGCCATGGCGGCGGTGTCGGCTTTTTTTCCGGTACTTTTCTTCACCATTGCATTCAACATTGGCTTAGGTACCGGGGCCTCGGTATTGATTGGGCAAGCGTGGGGCGCAAAAGACACTGCGCGGGTCAAAGCCATTGCGGGCAGTACCCTGTTAGTGGGCATGAGCTTGGGAATTGTGGTGGCCATCTTGGGTAGTGCATTCACTGAGCCTCTTCTTCGTGCGTTGGGAACACCTGCTGATATTTTGCCGGACACGGTGACTTATGCACGCATCATGTTTGTAGGTGCGCCATGTGTGTATGTATTTTTACTGATGACTTCCATGCTACGCGGCGTGGGCGACAGCAAAACTCCGATGCTGACATTGCTGATTTCAACATTGGTTGGCATGGTGCTGACACCCGCTTTGATTCGTGGCTGGGGTGGATTGCCCATGTTGGGCATTCGCAGCAGCGCCTATGCCACATTAATGGCTTTTGTGATTGCCATCACTTGGACCGTATGGCATTTACGCAGACCGATTCACAAGCAGTTTGCACAAGGTCAACACCCACTGGCGCCACATGCCGATTTTTTGCAAACACTGCGCTTTAACAAAGAACTGATGCCCAAAGTATTGCGCCTGGGATTGCCCTCTGGCATCACCATTGTCACCATGGCGTTGGCCGAGTTGGCTGTTTTGTCGTTGGTTAACGGACACGGGTCGCAGGCGACCGCTGCGTATGGTGCAGTGATACAAATTGTGAACTATGTGCAGTTCCCCGCAATATCGATTGCCATCGCAGCGTCGATATTAGGCGCGCAAGCCATAGGCGCAGGGCGAGGACAAACTGCTTTGGGGCACATTGCCAAAACCGGCATCACTTTGAATTTGGTGCTGACGGGTGCACTGGTGATATTGGGCTACATCTTTTCACGTGCCATGATTGGCTTGTTCATCACCGATCCTGCAGTGGTTGAAACGGCGCAATTGCTGTTGCACATCATGCTATGGGGCAATATTGTGTTTGGCATGGCGATGGTTTTGTCTGGGCTCATGCGTGCCAGCGGCACGGTGTTGTTCCCTACCATCATTACCATGTTTGCGCTTGGCGGTGTGTTGATTCCGGTTGCGACTCTTCTCAACCAACGCTACGGTTTGCCCGGTATTTGGGCCGGTTTTCCCATTGCGTTCACGGCCATGTTGCTGATGCAAACCGCTTACTACCGACTGGTTTGGAAGAAAAAAACACTGCGCCCAATTTAACGCATCACACCTATTTGTTGGGTTGCAGTAGAATTCACACAGGTCACTTGAATTCGCAAGTGACCATTCGCTAGGGGTGTTGCAGCACAGGTTATCCACCTTGTACTGCGACTGAGAAAGTCCCTTTGAACCTGATTGAGGTAATCCTCGCGCAGGGAAGCATTGCAGAAGTCAGGGTTTCAATGCCTTGACCGCAAGCCGACCTGCTGTAACCTTTGTAAAGACGTTATGGCACCATTTCATCAAAAATTTATAGGTTTTAGACCTCTAGCCTGCATATTTATTGCCTACAGTGCTATTATATTAATAGCATTTCAAACCACTGTAGCGCTCGCTCAAAACCAGAACAATGCCAAAGAAAGCCAGCTCAAAACGGTTCTTGTGACAGACAGCGCTAATGGATCTGAGTTCACAAGTTTGAGCGATGAACCATTGTCACGCACCCCCATCAGCGCCAATGTTGTCACCAGCAAACAACTTGAATCCATCGGTGCAAAGCGCTTGTCTGATTTGAATCAGTTTGACGCATCGGTCAGCGATGCCTACAACGCTGCGGGCTACTGGGACTATGCCACCATGCGCGGTTTTGTGATTGACAACAAATAAAACTACCGCCGTGAAGGCTTGCCCATCAACGCAGAAACCTTTATTCCATTGGAAAACAAAGCGCAAGTTGACATCCTCAAAGGCACCAGTGGCATCCAAGCCGGCACCAGTGCGCCAGGCGGTTTGGTCAATTACGTGATGAAACGCCCGACGCAAAACGATGTCCGCACTATTCGCATAGAAGGCAACAGCCACGGCAGCTTGCAAGGTGCTGTTGATTTGGGTGGCCGATTTGGTAACAACAAAGATTTTGGCTATCGCATCAATGCGGTTGCTGAAAAAATTGACCACTACACACCCAAGGCAAAAGGCAATCGTCAGTTATTGGCAGTTGCTGCCGATTGGCGCGTCAACAAAGACAGTATTTTGGAAGCCGATTTTGAATATTCGCGCCGTACCCAGCCCAGTGTGCCGGGTGTGAGTTTGACTGGCAACACCTTGCCAGAGGTCAACAACCACCTCAATATCAACAGCCAATCATGGTCACAGCCGGTGGTGTTAGAAGGCATCACGGGTTCATTGAAATTTGAACAGGCCATCAATTCACAATGGCGATGGTCTGCCCAAGCAGGCACACAACACTTAAAATCGCATGACCGCGCCGCCTTCCCTTTCGGTTGCACAGACGCCAATGGTGTGGACTATTACACCGACCGATTTTGCCCCAATGGCGATTTTGATTTGTACGATTACCGCAGTGAAAATGAACGTCGTCGCACCAGCGCCGCACAGTTGCAGATCAAAGGCGAAATCGATACAGGCAGCATCAAACACAAACTCAGTGTTGGTTTGCTACAAACCCAAGCACGCGACACTTTAAACAGCCAAGCCTACAACTATGCGGGTATGGGTAATTTGAATGCCCTGTCTGAAGCCACTGCCGATCCGAGTTTGACCACACCCAGCACCAATCGCAATGAACGCAGCACCGAATTATCGGCATTTGATGCGATCAGTTGGACACCCACATTCACGACATGGACAGGTCTGCGATATTCAAGACTGCATCGCGAAAGTATTCGCACAGATGGCAACAATGAAACCCGTTACGATGCCAATTTTGTCACTCCTTGGGTTGCAGCAAGTTACCAAATCAATCCCTCACACATGTTATATGCCAGCTATGGTCAAGGGGTGGAATCTGAAGTGGTGGCCAACCTGCCCCGCTATACCAATGCAGGCGCAGTGTTACCGACGCTGAAATCCAAGCAATTTGAATTAGGGATGAAAGGAAACAGTGAACAATTGCGTTGGTCTGCTGCTTACTTCAACATCAACCGCCCCGTCTCGGGTGATTTGGGTGACTGTGATGTGGCAGGCTCTTGCCTTCGCCAAATTGACGGTACTGCCAAGCACAGTGGTTTTGAATTCACCGCAGCCACACCTGCAGCCAGCGTCACACAGCCGTGGCACATCGATGCCGGCGTAACCATGATCAACGCCAAACGACAAGGCAGCACGATTGACGCATCGCAAAATGGCTTGCGCCCGACCAATGTACCCAACTGGATATTGCGATTCAATGGCAGTTACAAAATTGCCAACGTACCAGGTTTGCTTTTGAGCGCACATTTGTCACATGAAGGCAAACGCGCCGTACTGCCTGATAACAGCATCGTGCTCCCCGCATGGACACGCCTTGATTTGGCTGCCAGTTACGACATGCAAATAGCCCAGTCTAAAACCACTTGGACATTGGGCGTGGACAATGTTCTGAACAAGCGCTACCACAAAGAATCGCCATACCAATTCGGTCACAGTTATTTGTTCCCTGGTGCGCCCAGAACCTTGCGTGTCGCGCTGCAAATTGCACTTTGACGTGTAAAAATCGAAAAAGACAAGCAAAATCAGGCTATAATTTAAGGCTTATTCCTCAATAGCTCAGTTGGTAGAGCGCCGGACTGTTAATCCGTAGGTCCCTGGTTCGAGCCCAGGTTGAGGAGCCAAGAATTTCAAACAAAATCAAGCCCTTACGAGCAATCGTCGGGGCTTTTTTCATTTAAATTTTCCATATTCTTCAACAAAGTGTCTAAAGCGTCATAAACACTTTGCAGCTGCTGAATCCCCAGTGTCTTTTCCAACGCCTGATATTGTTGTTCAATGTGAGGCGTTAAGTTTTTTGCCAGTTTTTTCGCTTTTACCGTTAAGGTGACTTTGACTCGACGTTGATCATGCGGCATACGCTGACGTTCAATCAACCCTGAGTCCTCCATACGAGTCAGTACACCTGCAATGCTGGGGCTTGAAATCAAGCACATTTCGCCTAATTGACGCGGTTCGAGTTCACCAGCATCCAATAAAGCACGAACAATCCGCCACTGTTGTTCTGAGATACCATTTTTGTTGAGCAGTGGTCGAAATCGCTGCATCAACTCTTCACGCGACTGAAGTAGCAGTTGCGGCAAATTTCGGTGCCTAAATGTTGCAACCATGCTGATTTAGATCCTTACAAAAATGTGAATATTGATAATCAGTTCAAAGAAAATATCACCTTTCACCAGCGCAATGCGGTGAAGCAGTAGTCACAAGTACATTTCTAAATACAAATTATTTGACTCACTAATATATTAGTGATTTAATAGACGACATCATACAACAAGTACTAAAAAACAATAAACTTCAACCCTATTGCAATGGTATGTTGAACCTGAATTTAATTTCCTTATTAACGCATAAACAGTACCGCACCGTATACGGCACCTTGTTGAACCACCGTGATGCTCTTGCAGCGCTTGGGGCTCAAGTGAATACCGTGCCATATAAAGTACCGCCAGTTGCGCCGGTGTTGTATATCAAGCCACGCAACACTTGGGTCGGACATGAAGATGTGGTGGTAGTCCCTGCAGATGCGCCTGAGCTGGAAATCGGCGCTGCGTTGGGTGTTGTGATAGGCCGTACCGCCTGCAAAGTGAGTGTTGCGGATGCAATGAACTTTGTGGCGGGCTACACCATCGTCAACGACATCAGCGTGCCGCATGCGTCATATTACCGGCCTTCTATGCGATTCAAATGCCGAGACACTTTCTGCCCGATAGGACCAATCGCAGTACCCCGCGAAGCGTTAGCCAACCCGAATGCGGTCGAAATTACTGTTGCACTGGACGGCGAGGTTGTACAGCGCAGCAGCACTACAGGACTAATCCGTCCGGTTGCGCAGCTGCTGGCCGATGGCACCGACTTCATGACCCTGCGCCCGGGCGGCATTCTGAGTATAGGCGTAGCCGCCGGCAGCCCGCGGGCACGTGCGGGTCAGCGGGTCACCATCACCGTGGATGGTATCGGCCAGCTTGAGAACGTCTTGGCTGCGGAGGTGATGGCATGAAACGCGCAAGAGTTGCTTACGGCGGCGCCATCCACCATGCCTGTAAGCACCCGGCCGGGTTGCAGTTGGCCGATGGGCGCGTGCTCTCGGAAGACGCTGTTGTGTGGCTTCCCCCCTTCGAGGTTGGTACCATCATTGCATTGGGTCTCAACTACGCCGACCATGTCAAAGAACTCTCCAAAGAACTCACCGTCACGTCACAGGATGAACCCTTGGCTTTTCTGAAAAGCAGCAGCTCTTTGATTGGTCACCGCGCCCAAACAAGGCGCCCCGAGAACGTGGTTTTCATGCACTACGAGTGCGAGCTGGCGGTGGTGGTCGGACGCACCGCGAAGAACGTGAAGCGCGAGGAAGCCATGCAGTATGTGAAGGGCTACACCGTGGCCAACGACTACGCCATCCGCGACTACCTGGAAAATTACTACCGGCCCAACCTGCGGGTTAAAAACCGCGATGGTAGCACTGTGCTTGGCCCCTGGTTGGTGGATGCTGCCGATGTGCCCGATCCACACGCCCTGGCACTGCGCACCTTGGTCAATGGCAAGGTCACGCAGCAGGGCAACACCCGGGACTTGATCTCCAACATTCCCACGCTGATTGAATATCTCAGCAGCTTTATGACCTTGTCGCCCGGTGACGTCATCTTGACTGGTACGCCCGACGGCGTGGTGAACGTCAATGTCGGCGATGAAGTCGTGACAGAAATTGACGGGATCGGCCGCCTGGTCAACACCATCGTCAGTGACGCCACTTTCAACCGCTAATTGAGAAAGAAACCACCATGCGTATCGATCACCTGATCAACGGCAAGTCTGTCGCAGGCAGCCACTATTTCGAGACGGTCAACCCGGCCACGCAAGATGTGCTGGCCGAAGTCGCCAGCGGCACTGCCACTGACGTCAATGCTGCGGTGCAGGCCGCCAAAGATGCTTTTCCCGCCTGGGCTGGCCGGCCTGCAACCGAGCGCGCCAAAATCATGCGCACCCTGGGCGAACTGATTGCCAAGCATGTGCCCGATATTGCGCAGACAGAGACGAAAGACACCGGCCAGACCATAGGCCAGACTGGCAAACAACTGGTACCCCGTGCGGCTGACAACTTTTCCTACTTTGCCGAAATGTGCACGCGGGTCGATGGTCACACCTACCCCACGCCCACGCACCTGAACTACACGCTGTTTCACCCAGTCGGTGTGTGCGCTCTAATCAGTCCGTGGAACGTGCCGTTCATGACATCGACCTGGAAAGTGGCGCCCTGCCTGGCTTTCGGCAACACGGCCGTGCTGAAGATGAGTGAACTCTCACCTTTGACAGCTGCACGACTGGGCGAGCTGGCGCTCGAGGCGGGCGTACCGGCAGGTGTTCTCAATGTGGTGCATGGCTACGGCAAAGAGACGGGTGAACCCCTGTGTTCGCACCCCGATGTGCGCGCGATTTTATTCACCGGATCCACCGCCACCGGCAATCGCATTGTGCAGTCCGCAGGTTTAAAAAAGTTCAGCATGGAGTTGGGTGGCAAGAGCCCATTCGTCATCTTTGATGATGCCGATCTGGCTCGCGCTCTCGATGCGGCCATCTTCATGATCTTCAGCAACAACGGCGAGCGCTGCACCGCAGGGAGCCGCATACTGGTGCAAAAGAGCATTTATGCCGACTTTGCAACCAAGTTCACCGACCGCGCCAAGCGCATCACCGTGGGCGATCCGCTGGACGAAAAAACCATCATTGGCCCCATGATCAGCCAAGGCCATCTGGCCAAGGTGCGCAGCTACATTGAGTTGGGCAGCAAAGAGGGCGCATCGCTGCTGTGCGGTGGCCTGGAGACACCCGATCTGCCCGGTCACCTGCAAAAAGGCAACTTTGTGCGCCCTACCGTGTTTGCCGATGTGGACAACCGCATGCGCATTGCCCAAGAAGAAATTTTTGGTCCCGTAGCTTGCCTGATTCCCTTCACTGATGAGGCGGATGCCATCCGCCAGGCTAACGACATCCAGTATGGGTTGTCGAGCTATGTCTGGACCGAAAACCTTGGCAAGGCCCACCGTGTGGCCGCCGCGGTAGAGGCCGGCATGTGCTTCGTCAACAGCCAGAACGTGCGCGACCTGCGCCAGCCTTTTGGCGGCACCAAGGCCAGTGGCACTGGCCGCGAGGGCGGCACCTGGAGCTACGAAGTATTTCTGGAACCCAAGAACATTGCCGTGTCCTTAGGTTCACACCACATCCCGCATTGGGGCATTTAAGGAGAACGGCATGGGGAAGCTCGCACTGGTCGGAAAAATCACCCACGTACCTTCGATGTATTTGAGTGAACTAGATGGACCCCGCAAGGGCACGCGTCAGGATGCCATTGACGGCCACCGGGAAATCAGCCGCCGCTGCCGCGAACTGGGTGTGGACACCATTGTGGTGTTTGATACCCATTGGCTCGTCAACGCCAATTACCATGTCAACTGCGCCCCGCATTTCAAGGGCAACTACACCAGCAATGAATTGCCGCACTTCATTGCCAACATGCCTTTTGCGTGCCCAGGCAACCCAAAGCTGGGCCAGCTGCTGGCCAAAGTGTGTACGGAACATGGTGTGGAAACGTTGGCCCACCACGCCACGACGCTGGACCCTGAATACGGCACGCTGGTACCCATGCGCTACATGAATGCCGATCAGCACTTCAAGTCAATTTCAGTTTCTGCTTTGTGTACTGTGCACTACCTGAATGACAGCGCACGACTCGGCTGGGCCATGCGCAAAGCCGTGGAAGACCATTACGACGGTACGGTGGCGTTTTTGGCGAGTGGCTCTCTAAGCCACCGCTTTGCACAAAACGGACTGGCACCCGAATTTGCCTTCAAAGTCTGGAGCCCGTTTCTGGAACAGCTGGACCACCGCGTTGTGGAGATGTGGGAAACCGGGCAATGGAAAGACTTTTGCGGCATGCTGCCTGAATACGCGGCCAAGGGCCACGGCGAAGGCTTCATGCACGACACCGCCATGATGCTGGGTGCCTTGGGCTGGAGCGAATACGATGGCAAGGCTGAAGTCATCACGCCGTACTTTGGCGCATCCGGCACGGGCCAGATCAACGCCGTGTTCCCGGTGACGCCGGTGACCGGGCGCGATATCCCTGCAGCACAGGCATCAACGGCAGATGGTTACACCGCTGTGAGCAGTCGACTGTAGATTGACCGGCCTTCTCCACAAGACAACACCATGCCCCATCTTGTTATTCTCTACACCCCCAATCTGGACCACCCACCTGCACAGGGCGGCTGCGACATGACTGCACTGTGTCGCGCATTGGCGGACACCATGATTGCCCAGCGCGATGAAGCGGATAAACCTGTGTTTCCCAAAGGTGGCGTACGCGTATTGGCTTACCCAGCGGCCCACTTTGCAGTAGCCGATGGTGGTGAGCATGGTGGTTCTGCAGGACTTGCGGCGGGCTACAGTGGTGACCATGCCGGCTATGCCTTTGTGTACCTGAATCTGCGCATGGGTCGAGGCCGTAGCGCCGAGGTGCATGCTCGCGTCGGTGCGGCACTGGAAACCTGTACCAAGGTGCATCTGGCAGACCAATTGACAAAGCGACCCATCGGGATTACTTTGCAGATCGACGAAGGCCCTGAAGTGTTCGACGCCAAGAACAGTTCACTGCACCCGCTTTTCAACAAACTTCCCTAAAGAGCACCCATGCTTGATGATGTACTGATTCAACAACTCGCTGCTGAACTGCAGCAATCCAAGAACGCTCGGGTGGCCGTGGAACATTTTTCCAAGCGCTACCCCCAGATGACCATTGAAGACGGCTATCGCGTGGGTCGTGCCTGGGTGGCATTGCAGGTACAAAGCGGCGCCAAAGTCATTGGCCACAAAATCGGTTTGACCAGCCGCGCCATGCAGATTAGCAGCCAGATTGACGAGCCGGACTACGGCACCTTGCTGGACTACATGCGCTACGACTGCACACCCGGACAGGTGCTGGATATTCCACTCACGCAATTCATTGCACCGCGTGTGGAAGTGGAGCTGGCCTTCATTTTGAAAGCACCGCTCCAAGGTCCGAATGGGACGGTGGAGCAAGTACTGGATGCCACAGACTACATCACGCCCGCCATTGAAATCATTGACTCCCGCATTGAGCAGTTTGATCGCCATACCAAAGTGATGCGCAAAGTGTTTGACACCATCAGCGACAACGCGGCCAATGCTGGCATTGTGATCGGCGGCAAGCGGGTAGCGCCACGCGCTGTTGACCGCGCCTGGTGCGGTGCCATTCTGCACCAGAACGGCGCCGTCGAAGAGACCGGGCTGGCTGCAGGGGTGCAGGGTGATCCGGCCATTGGGATTGCTTGGTTGGCCAACAAATTGGCGCCTTGGGGTGAGACACTGCAGGCCGGCCATGTGGTCTTGGCAGGCTCATTCACCCGGCCTGTGGCAGCCAAACAGGGCGACCTCTTTGAGGCCGATTACGGCCCCTTGGGTACACTCAAGTTCCGCTTTGTCTGATACAAGACAGTGACCTTTTCTAGCATCCAGGAGAACATCATGTCCGAAGCCTTTTTGCGACCCAAGCGATATGCCGAACCCGAATGGCTGGCCCGTGTCAAACTGGCGGCCTGCTACCGCATCTTTGCGCAACTGGGCTGGGCTGAGCTGATCTACAACCACATCTCGCTGCGCGTACCGGGACCAGATGCCCATTTTCTGATCAACCCTTTTGGTCTGCACTACACCGAGGTCACTGCCTCCAACTTGGTAAAGGTTGACGTTGAGGGCAATATCATTGGCGACAGCAATTGGCCCATCAACCCGGCGGGCTTTACTTTCCACGGCGCCATCCACGCCACGCTGCCAGAAATGCACTGTGTCATGCACGTGCACACCACGCCCACCATGGCTGTGTGCTGCCTCAAAGAAGGCATGTCGTTTACCAACTTCTACGCGGCACAACTGTGGGGACAGGTGGCCTACCACGACTTTGAAGGCATCACGGTGCACCGTGAAGAAGGCGCGCGCATTCTGGCCAGCGCTGCAGGCAAACAGGTATTGCTGTTACGCAACCATGGCCCCGTTGTCATTGGCAAAACTCTGGCGCAGGCATTCAACCTGATGTGGTTGGTGCAGCGCGCCTGTGAAATTCAAGTGGCATCCCAGGGGCTGGGTGAATTGCAACCCATCTCGCTTGCGGCCAAAGAGGGCTGCGTGCGCGACTCGCTCAATTTCAATCCAAAATTCGGATACGGTGAAGACTCGTTTGCCGCCATGCAGCGAATGATTGACCGACTCGACCCTGGGTACCGCGCATGAGCTTCCCTGCCATTCGCAAAGTGACCGTTGTAGGTGTGGGCGCGGTGGGTGGTGTGTTTGCAGCTTGGTTGGCTTCACGCCTTGCGCCCGGCACTATTGAACTTTCGGCATTGGCACGGGGTGCAACCTTGACCGCCTTGCAATCACAAGGGCTATCTTGGGTCGATGCACAAGGCGCTGAACAGCGCGTCGCGCCATCAGCCATACATTGCAGTGACAATGCCCACAACTTAGGTCCGCAAGATTTAGTGATAGTGTCTGTCAAAGGACCTGCCATGCCCCAGGTGGCGCAACAAATACGCCCTCTGCTTGGGCCCAACACGGTAGTGCTGGTGGCTATGAATGGCGTACCATGGTGGTTTTTTGATGGTATGGGGGGTGACTGTGCGGGTCTACAACTGCAAACGGTAGACCCCGGCGGCATCACAGCAGCCGCTTTACCCACGCACCACGTCTTGGGTTGTGTCGTGCATGTCAGTGCTGCAGCCCCAAAGCCTGGTCGTGTTGAACGCATCAAAAACAACCAAATCATCATAGGTGAACCTGCAGGTGGTACCAGTCCACGTGTGCAAGAGGTAGCCCGCTTATTGGAACAAGCGGGATTTGACGTGAAACAAGCCCAGTGCATACAACAAGAAATTTGGTTTAAGCTGTGGGGCAATATGACCATGAACCCCGTTTCAGCACTCACAGGCGCTCCCTGCGACCAAATTTTAGATGACCCACTGGTACGCAACTTTTGCAGTGCTGTCATGTTGGAAGCACAAGCAATCGGTAAACGCATTGGTTGTGACATTGCACAAATGCCCGAAGACAGACACGCCATTACCCGCAGCCTAGGTTCATTCAAAACGTCAATGTTGCAAGACGTCGAAGCCGGCCGCCCAATTGAACTTGATGCATTGGTCGCATCGGTCCGTGAAATTGGTCAGCACTTAAACCTTGCAACACCGAATATCGACGCGCTGCTAGGGCTAACACGTCTCATGGCACGCAACCGAAAGTTGTATCCAACAATAAACTTACGATGACTCTACCCCTCCCTACCAACACATTTAAAACAGCTCTGCACAATGGCCAGTCACAAATCGGCTGCTGGGTCGGTTTGGCTAACAGCAATGTGGCCGAAGCACTTGCTGGTTGCGGCTTTGATTGGCTGCTAATCGACGGCGAACACGCCCCTAATGACCCACGCACCGTGCTGGATCAATTGCGTGCAATCGCACCCTACAACGTGCAAGCGGTGGTACGACCCGTGCAGGGCGATGTTGCATTGGTCAAACAATATCTGGACGTGGGCGCACAAACCCTGCTTATTCCCATGGTGGATACAGCCGAACAGGCCGAACTGATGGTGCGCGCCACGCGCTACGCACCGGATGGCATTCGCGGCATGGGGGCGGCATTGGCACGCGCATCGCGTTGGAACCAAATTCCAGACTATGTACACCATGCCAATACCCAAATATGCTTGCTGGTACAGGCGGAAACTACCCTGGCTCTGCAAAACTTAAAGTCTATAGCGCAAGTAGACGGTGTTGATGGTGTGTTTTTTGGTCCTGCTGACCTCTCAGCCTCTATGGGTTATCGTGGGCAACCCAATCACCCCGATGTGCAAAAAGCCATGCTGAATGGCATAAGCACCGTGCGTGCGGCCGGTAAAGCTGCTGGCATTTTGATGACGGACAAAAAGTTAGCCCAAATGTACCTAGACGCTGGTGCACAGTTTGTCGCTGTAGGCGTAGACACCACTCTTTTAGTCCGCAGCGCCACCGACCTTGCCGCTCATTTCAAATCAGCCAATACCAACATGGTTAATCAGAACTCAGCACCAGACTCGACCTATTAAATTGATGTCAAAAATCTGAAAAATCCTGCTGTTAAATACCTTGTCAAAGTTGGTCTTTGAAGTCTCTCGTAAAATACAGGCATGGGTATATTTAATCGTATCTTCAAAAACGCTAAAAGGTTCGCCCTAGGTAGCGCATTCAGTTTTATTTTAGGAATTAGCAGCATGAACGCTTTTGCAGCCCCACCCGTCGTTAGTTTAGATGATGCCCGTAAAGCACTGGAAACTGATTCAGCCGCCATCATGATTGATATTCGCGAGCCCTCTGAGCACGCCAATGGCGTGGCCAAGGGTGCCAAATTGATTCCCATGAGCCAATTGGGTCGTCGCTTGGCTGAATTGCCCAAACCAGGCGCTGAAAAATTCATGGTCATCTGTGCCACACAAAACCGTTCAGCCAATATCGTGGGTCAACTCCAACAAATGGGCTACACCAATGCAAGCTATGTGCATGGTGGTATGTCAGGCTGGTCCATGCGTGCTTGGCCGATGGTTAAACCTTAAAGGTATTTTTGATGAACAAACTCCCGAAAAACCGCTTTCATTTGGTCTTTTCATTGTTAATGGGATTGGTCATGGTATTTTTGATGACGTTCGTGATCACCATGGTCAACATCGGTTGGACACCTGATTTTTTCAGCAAATGGGCCAAGGTTTTTGCCATCGCCTATGTGATTGGCGTACCGATTATTTATTTCTTTGCGCCTAAAATTCGGATGCTGACCGCTAAGTTTGTGGAAATGCCATGACCGAAATCGCCACGCTTGCAGTGAATATTGTCTGCCCGCATTGTCACACCAGTAACTCGGTATGGTCTGATCAAACCAACAATACCTGCAAGCAATGCCAGCAAGATTTATTCACGGGTCATCCCGTTAATCTGGTGGATGAAACTGCTTTTGACAAGCACATCCAACACAGCGAGATTCCGGTCTTGGTCGATTTCTGGGCACCGTGGTGCGGTCCATGTCATCAAATGGCGCCTGGCTACGTGAAGGTGGCCCAACAGCTTGAACCCAAAGTCAGAGTGGTCAAAGCTGACACCGAAGCCATTCCCAATTTGAGCACCCGATATAACATCCGCATGGTCCCAACCATGATGTTGTTTTCAGGCGGAAAAGAAATCGGTCGCCGACCAGGCGCCATGGCTGCCAATGACATTGTTCGCTGGACTCAATTGCTCTTGCGTTAATGTGGGATGTTGGCAGTGACGGCCTATTGGCCGCGAAAAATAAAATAGACTGCACCCACCATACACACCGCCGCCCACAGGTAATCGAGCTTCAGCGGCTCTTTGAGATACAACACGGCAAAAGGCATGAATACCAACAAAGTAATCACCTCTTGCATGATTTTCAGTTGGGCAACGCTGAAAGCCGCTTGCTGATAACCAATTCGATTCGCCGGTACTTGCAGCAGGTATTCAAACAAGGCAATCCCCCAACTGACTAACGCTGCGGCATACCAAGGTGCAGTGGCCATGTTTTTTAAATGGCCGTACCATGCAAACGTCATAAACACGTTCGATGCCACCAACAACACTATGGTTTGCAGTGAGAACGGAATGCTGCTGAAAACACTCATAGCCAGTGGCTTGTTTAATATAGATTCAAGCCAAAGTCACCACGACAGGTGCATGGTCGCTGGGGCGTTCGTTTTTGCGTGGGGCAATGTCAATTTCGCATGCCGTGACCAAGGGTTTAAGTGCGTTGCTGACCAAGATATGGTCAATGCGTAAACCCAATTTGCGTCTGAATGCCATGTTACGGTAGTCCCACCAGCTGAAGCTTTTAGGTGGGTGCGGAAACAAACGGTGCGCGTCGGTCAAACCCAGCGCAACGAGGGCGCGCAATTGATAGCGCTCTTCCTCTGTGCAGTGGATGGTACCTTCTAGCGCGATGGGGTCATACACATCGGCATCGTCAAAGGTGATGTTGTAGTCACCCATGATGACCAATTTCGCGTGCGTTTGCAGCTCTACCTTAATCCAATCGCGCAGCCCCTTGAGCCAGGCCATTTTGTAGTCAAACTTGTCGCTGCCAGGTTCTTGCCCATTGGGAAAATAGGCCCCAACCACACGCACATCGCCGACGGTTGCGGTGATCACACGCGCCAAATCATCTGTAAAGCCAGGAATGTTTTTGACGACATCGACAACCGGCAAAGCAGACTTGGTCAACAGTGCGACGCCGTTGTAGGTTTTTTGCCCAAACCACTGCGCGTTGTACCCTGCTTCAAGAAAAGCTTGTGCCGGAAATTTGTCATCGGTGAGTTTGGTTTCTTGCAAGGCCAACACATCGACTGGGTTAGCCGCCAACCAATCCAACACCTGCGGTAAGCGCACGCCCAATGAGTTGACATTCCAAGTGGCGAGTTGCATGTTCTGTTGCTTTCAATCTGAACTATTTGCCTGCATCAGTGCCATGATGTGCGCTGGCCTTCACTCGTGTGTAAGTGACAAAGCTGTATGCCAAGCCGCTGGTACTGGTATGCGACTCACGTGAAGTTTCTTGCCATTGTTTATCCAGCACAGGTGCAAACGCATCACCTTCAAAATCGGCATCAATTTCAGTCACACAAACCTGCTGGGCAAATGGCAATGCTTGCTGGTAAATCTGCGCCCCACCAAGCACCCATACTTGATCGGGACTGGGCTCTAAGATCAGACTCATGTGCTCACAAATCGATAGCGCTTCGGGCAGATTATGTGCCGGCAAAGCACCGTCTTCATGCCAATTCTCTTGGCGCGTGATGACCACATTGGTACGCCCTGGCAATGGGCGAAATTTGGGTGGCAGCGAATCCCAAGTTTTACGTCCCATGATGACTGGACAGCCCAGGGTCATGCGTTTGAGGTAAGCCAAATCTTCGGGTAAGTGCCAAGGCATCTTGCCATCTTTACCAATCACGCCATTGCGAGCCTTTGCATAAATGAGGTTCAGTTGCATGTTGCCCTTTTCTTCAAACCGCCACCGGTGCTTTGATGGCACCATGCGATTCATAACCGACGATTTCAAAATCTTCGTATTGGTAATCAAAAATTGACGCAGGTTTGCGTTTGATATGGAGTGTGGGGTAGCGCATGGGTTCGCGGCTCAGTTGCAACGCCACTTGCTCGGTGTGGTTGCTGTAAATATGGCAGTCGCCACCGGTCCAAATAAAATCGCCCACGTCCAAATCACACTGCTGTGCCACCATGTGGGTTAAGAGTGCATAGCTGGCAATGTTGAACGGCACACCCAAGAAAATATCGGCGCTGCGTTGGTAGAGCTGGCAACTCAATTTACCTTTGCCACCCGCAGTGGTAGGCGGTGCCACATAAAACTGAAAAAACGCATGGCATGGCATCAAAGCCATTTTGTCCAGCTCGCCCACGTTCCAACTGCTCACAATGATGCGGCGCGAATCGGGGTTGGACTTCAGCGTTTTGATGACTTCTGAGATTTGGTCGATGTGCCGCCCATCCGCCGTCGGCCAAGAGCGCCATTGCACCCCATACACAGGGCCTAAGTCGCCATTCGGCTTGGCCCACTCATCCCAGATGGTGACACCGCGCTCGGTCAGCCAATTGTTGTTGGAAGAACCCGTTAAAAACCACAGCAATTCAATGATGATGGCTTTGACAAATACTTTTTTGGTTGTTACCAACGGAAAACCTTGGCTCAAGTCATAACGCATTTGGTAGCCAAACACGCTTTTAGTGCCGGTACCGGTGCGGTCGGCTTTGAACACACCGTGGGTGTCTACATGGCGCAGGAAGGTTTCGTATTGATTAGAAAACATGCAAATGTGTGTGGATTGGAGCTAAAAAATAATTGAACAATGCGTTTCGACCTGTGAGGCCTTCAAACCTCAAGCGCTTGTGCGGCAACCAAATCTGCGTCAATTTTACCTGCCCGCAGCACAGAAGGACGGCTGATCACGCGGTCGATGTAGGCACGAACCGTCGGGGTTTCTGGTGCCAGTCCAAATTTAGTCATCCAATTGAGCGAACTGCCCCACAACATGTCCAGCGCAGTGAATGCATTACCCAACATATAGTCACCCTTGGCCAGTTGTCCCGTCACGGTGTTCCACACATCGTCAACCGTGCCATAAGGCATCATGCCAGGACTGCCCGGCTCTCGCTTCAACGCTTTGTCGACAAATGCAGGTTCAAAACACGAACCATAAAACGCCAACCAGCGCAGATACGGCCCACGCAATGCATCGCCCATCTGCGGGCTGATGCCGGCTTCGGGGTACAAATCAGCCAAATACAAATACACCGCCGATTGCTCAGTCACCAAAGCACCGTTGTGCAAGATGGCAGGTACTTTGCCCATAGGGTTGATCGCCAAATAGGCCGCACCACGTTGTTCATTTTTCTTCTGGTTCAGCACCTTCAGCTCATAGTCTGCCTGCAGCTCTTCCAACAAAGCCAACACACCTCCTGAGCGCGTTTGTGGTGAATGAAACAAAGTCACATGTCGTGCTGCGGTATTCTGTTTAAGATTCATGATGCTCCTTGTTTTATATGAAAAATATGGCTGTATGCGGCGTATTTATTGCCTATAGTGCTATTAAATATATAGCAAAACTCACTCACCGCTGCGCTGGAGAAATTGATTTGATAGCTTCAGCAAACACCGCATGCGCCTGCGTGTCAACGGGTCGGTGCTTCACGGTCGTGCTGGCTGGCTCTTTGCCTAAGTAGTTGTCGCCCTTCCAATTGTGAGCAGGCCTAACCGGTCGCGCCGTGAACCCACCGCCACAGTTGGGGCAAACATTGGCCAATACCGTATCCACGCAGTGCGCACAAAACGTACATTCAAAACTACAAATCCGCGCCTCTAGCGAGTCAGGCGGCAAAGCTGTGTTGCAGTGTTCACAGGTGGGGCGCAGTTCGAGCATATTGATTCCACGAATAAAGAATTAAACCCGCACCACCCGCCCCGGGTTCATCATGTTTTGTGGGTCGAGTGCGCGTTTGATGGTGCGCATCAATTCCAGGGCGACCGGCGATTTGTGCTGCGGGAGTTTGTCTACTTTCAGGCTGCCTATGCCGTGCTCAGCCGAGATTGAGCCTTCAAATTGATCCACCATCTCAAACACCAGTGCATTCACACCCGCTTCTTGCTGGGTTAAAAATGCGTCTTGATCGGCCCCCTCTGGCGCTTGCACGTTGTAATGCAAATTGCCGTCACCCAAATGCCCATAGTTAACCAAACGCGCGCCTGGAAATGCTTGGGCTAATTTGGCGTCGGTCAGTTTCACAAATTCTGGAATGCTGGAAATGGGTATCGAAATATCGTGCTTGATGTTCAGCCCCTCTTGCGCCTGCGCCAGTGGGATGCATTCGCGAATGTGCCACAGCTGTTTGGCTTGCGTCAGGTTTTCGGCCAGCACCGCATCCAAAATGCAACCGCCGCCCTCCTCTGTACCCAAGGCGGCTTCCATCAAACGTTCTAATGCTTCTTTGGCGTGCGCTTCGGATGCGTGATCCGACAGCTCCAGCACCACACAATAGTGGGCCTCCGCCATGTCCAAAAACGGCACACGCTGCTGCGGGTAATGTTTGTGCACCAAAGACAAAGCAAACTTACCCATCACCTCAAAGCCAGTCAAGCCGGCGTTCAAATGTTTGTGCGCCAAACCCAGCAACTTAACCGCTGATTTCATCGACGACACCGCGGCAAATGCGGTTAACTTGGCCACAGGTATGGGCGCCATTTTCATGGTGGCGGCGGTGATGATGCCCAGCGTGCCCTCGGCCCCAATGAACAAATCGCGCAAATCGTAACCCGTGTTGTCTTTGCGCAAGCCACTCAATCCGCTCCAAACCTCGCCCTGCGCGGTCACCACTTCCAGCCCCAAACACAACTCGCGCGTATTGCCAAAGCGCACCACCTGCGTGCCGCCCGCATTGGTGGACAAATTGCCGCCAATGGTGCAACTGCCTTGCGAGCCTAAACTTAACGGAAACCAATGGCCTTTTTCTAAACACGCTTGCTGCAAATTCTCTAACACGCAACCCGCGTCCACCGTGATGGTTCCGTTACCCACATCCAATTTACGCACCTTGTTCATGCGCTGCAAGTTCAGCACAATTTGCGTGCCCGTTGCATCCGGCGTAGACCCCACCACCATGCCCGTGTTGCCACCCTGCGGCACGATGCTGACGGCCACACCTTGCGCTTTGGCAGCAGCACAAGCTTGCACCACCTGCGCCACCTCGTCGGTAGATGCCGGCAACACCACCGCCAACGCCACCCCCCGCTCGCGCCTGCGCCAGTCTTGCACATACTGGACCAAGTCGTTGGCAGCAGATTCAATCCGCACATGCTCAGCACCGACGATGGTTTGCAGGGTTTGGAGTAGGGTTGTAAAGGTCATATATGTGTCATTGTTTACTATAAATTACTATAATTTTGATAGCACTTTAGGCAATAAATACGCCGGCTATAGGCCAATTTGATAAGTAAATTGCCAATTTTATGCCAAAGCCTCATATTCCTCACGACTCAGCCGGTACTCAGACTCAACCGTCTTCACCTCGTCATAAGTCAACCCGTAAAGCCGATAAACCATATCGTCAATCTCTTGCTCAAGCTCGTAAGTATCAGCGCCTTTTGATTTGGCTTTTAGGATTGAATTGACTTTGGAAATAAACGGTTTTTGTGCAGTTTCGGTGATGACAGGTATGGGTAGTTTTGATACTTGATTTTCAAAATACTCAAAAATGCCATTGCCAGTTTGCTTGCCAATTGACTTATATCGAAAATTCAACACTTTTGAATTTAATAACGCAAGTGCATATTTAATATCAATATCTTTATTTGTTGCAAAAATAGCTGTTGTATTGGTGAGCCCAATAAACTCCGATGTTTCATCGAGACAAAAAGTATTCTCTTTGGCTCGATACGAGCACCATATTTTTGCATTCCCATAATAGTCTTTGTGCATGGGGCGACTGTAACGCCACCAAGCACGACCTTCATTTTTAACAGTTGCACGATTTTCAAGTTTTGTTTTGTGTGCTTCTAAATGAAGTTGTATATTCTTGGGTAAGGCTTTAAATGTGGCAACGTCTTCAAAATAGAGCAAATATTCCTGCGCTGTACCGTGTGAATATCGCTCAATAATTTCACCACTCATGCGTTTTTTGACATACTTTGAATCAAACTGCAATGGATTCGTGTCGAAACCGAACACCTCATTTGCAGCGGTTTCCATTCCTTTGCCAACATGAAATAGCTCCCCGCAAACAGGATGTTTAGCATCAATTTTTTGATTTATGCTAGTAATATTATTTTTAGTTAATGCGAATACGCTATTTTCTTTAAAAGCTATATCGAAATAGTTTGAGTTACTATTTACTTCGCGTATAAGTTCAAATTTGTCATAAGTTGCTTCACTGAAGTTTTTGACTTGTGTAGATTTGTTGTCTTCAAGCGCTTTGTTTAAAAAAAGCATCATTGAGGTCACACTGGCTTCGTCAAAAACTTGGAATTTTTCGAAATTGACAATTTTTTCAATGCTATTTTCTGCAAGCAAGTAATTACGTAGTTTATGAGCCTTGCTCGAAAACAACATGGCATTGGAAATAATGAATGCTGTTTGCGTTTTTGCAATTTTGCATGCCAATGCTAAAAAGTAAAACAAGATGTCGCTTTTGTCCATGTAGACTTGGGGAAAGTTGCGTGGCAAATATCGCAACATGCTCGAGCTACCGCCGAAAGTGTCTATATTGAAATAGGGCGGATTCCCAATCACTACATCAAATCCAACAAAGTTACCAGTTTCATCCAGCACTTCTGGAAACTCTAAACGCCATTCAAATGCATCTTTGTAAATTGGGTTGCTTTTGAGGTCTTCTATTGCCGTTTCATATTTGGCAATATCTGCATTTAATTCAGTTTTGAGTATGCGTTTTTCTTTTCGCTTTTCGACGCTTTCTTCAAAAAGCGAATCTTGCCCCTCCAACATTCGTAATCTACTTTGTGCGTAAACGAGTTTTTCTTTGTTTGGGTCACGCTCTTGCAGATTTTGACTAAACTTGCTTTTGATGTCTGAAATCAAACGTTCAATCTGCCGCTTCTCAGCCTTGTCACTGGTATTGCGGTAGTTACTTACCGCAGCGCGGTACTCATCAACCGAGATTTTGCTTTTCTGCAACGCATCTTTTAAGTCCGTATCCAAAGCAAAGCGGCTGATCAAGCTGTTGCCGCATTTGATGTTGATGTCGATATTGGGAAGGGTCTCTAGCTCGCCGTTGGGCTGGTAGTAGGCGTTTTTTAACAGTTCTATCCATAGCCGCAGACGGCAAATGTTGACTGAGTTGGGGTTAATGTCCACCCCAAACAGGCAGTTTTCAATGATTTTTTGTTTTTCTTGGAAGAGGGTTTTTTGCACCAGCGTTTTAGCTGTGCTGCCACGTTTGTATTCAAAGAGTTCGCCGTTTTCACCAGTGACTATCAACTCGTCATTTTCAATACTGATGCTGAAGTCCAGCATATTGCCCGTTTCGTCCACTAGCAAGCCAAGCAAGCTTTTAACGTACAAAATTTCGTTCAATGCAGATACTAAAAAGTGACCGCTGCCCACGGCTGGGTCGCATATTTTTAGGCTGTCAATCAGCGCGTTGCTGTCCGATTTTTTGACTTTGTGGTCTTTCAGCTCGTTTTTCAAGCCGCCTTCACCCACCAGCGCGTTGCAAGTCCAGTTGTATTTGTCATTGAATTTTTGTAATACAGCTTTCTCAATGGTTTGCCTTGCCATGTACATGGTCACAAAGCTAGGGGTGTAAAAGCTGCCATCTTTGTAGCCGTTGATTTTCTCGAAAATCAACCCCAGCACGGATGCACTAATCAGGCTTTTTGTCGCTGCTACCACCTCATCGCCGCTGTCGTTGGCAAAGTTGTAAGCATCCAAAAACTCAAACAAGTACGCTAGTGTGCTGGTTTTGCCAGTTTTTCGGTGAGTAGTGGCGTCTTTAACGACAGTTTTGCCATAGTAGGTAATTTGCGCGCCATCGGGCAGAGCGCTGATGCTGATACCAGTCTTTTCCTCTTCTTGCATTTCAAAAAGAGAGCTGTTCAGGTAAGGAATGTAATCAAAGGATTTGTTTTTGCGGTCGGGTATGCGCCGCGCCAAGGTGTCAAAAAATAAGTTTTCCAACGCATCGTAGCCGCTGATTTTTTCTGCACTTAAAAACCGGCTGTTTTTGTCACCCGTCCAGGTGACGATTTGAGACTCCAGCAGCTTTAAAAACAAAATACGGTTGACCCAAACGATGATGAGCTTGATGACGTCTTCAAAACCGTCAGGCGCACCTTTCTGGTTCAGTTTGTCTGCAATGCCGTCATACAAACTACCTGCCGTGCCAGCCGCCTGAATCACTCTTTTGCCGCCATCTTTAACCTCTTGCAACCCTAATATGTAAAGCAACTCGTTGTAAAACTCGCGGTTTAAGCTGTTAGCGTCGTTGGGGTTGAATGCCTTGAGCAGGCAGTCTGGACTTAGGAGCTTATAGATGGCTGCCAGTTCTGTGTCTTTGATTTTTGCGGGTGTACCGAGGTTGATGTAGGCGCAATCAATAGATTCTTCAGTGAAAAAATCTACAATCATTTTGGGTAATTCAGCTTCTATCGCGTCGTAAACCTCTTTGGTCGTGCTGGTCAGCAGATTAGGGTCGTGATAAGCCTTGAATGTTTTATTTAACTGGGCATTTCCCCAAAATAGACGCTCAAAGTCTTTAGCGTCAAAGACAAACCAATCGTAAAAGTCGGTGATGATGATATGGGTCAGTTTGTCGTTTTTTCGAGCACGTTCCTGCATGAAGTAAAAAATCGCCTCATGAAATGCTTTGCGATTCAAGTCATGCTTGGTGATCATGTCTTTACTGCCAACGGCTTTGGCTTCAATAAGAACGACAGCATCTTGTCCGTTAAAAATAGCGAGATCAACTCCGCTTTGACCTTGCTGGCTATAAGGGCGGGCGTTATATGTAAAGGGGCTTGACTTCAAAAATGGCATTAACGATCCTGCCACGATATTGGGCTCGGATTGTTTAGCTGCTTTTTGTTCTTTTACGTTTTGTACATATTGAGCGAGTGCAGCTTTGAATGCATCCACCTCTGTTGCGACCACGCTTTTTTGTGAAAGTAACGGGTTAAGGAACTTGCGTGGTGTTTGGATATTCAGTTGCATTGTTCTTTTTTACTATAATTTTAATAGCATTCTAGGCAATAAATACGCCGGCTACAGCCATTTTTTATACTTAAACTAAACCATTTTTACCGCATGCTGCCGAATCCATGCGGCAAACTCGATTTCAGTGATGTCACCAGCTGCGACTGACAACATGATGATGGCACTGCTCGCATCGTCCGCCGTCAACTGGTAACCGTTGAGTAACAAAAACATTTCTGCTGCAACAAAGCCAGTACGTTTATTACCATCTATGAATGCATGGTTGCGTGAGATGCCGTAGCCATACGCTGCAGCCAAATCTGCAACATCAGGCTGACCATAAGCCGCAAGGTTTTCGGGTTTTGCAAGTGCTGATTCCAGTAAGTTTTTATCCCTTACACCTGCACCACCGCCGTGCGTGGCCAGCTGTGCGTCGTGCACGGCAACAATCACAGCTTGGGACAACCAAACCCAACGCTTCATTTAGCCAACTCACGCAAGACGTTGTATCTGCGCTTCATCACCTCCCGTGCCACCGTCATTTGCGCCTCAAACTCAGGGTCGCTTTTGGTGATGCGATAGCCGTCTGGCGACTCAGTCAAGTAAATTTCATCGCCCTTTTCAAGGTTTAATTTAACCAGTAATTCCTTAGGGAAAATCGCACCAATGGAATTGCCGACTTGGGTGAGTTTAAGGGTGTGCATGTGAGTACTCCAGTTTATGGTTCCAAATGTTATAACGTATGTAACTACACGCCAATCATAACGCAGGGAACTGAAGCTTGCAAGTAGATGTATTGGTTCAGCCCACTACTTATTTCCAATCTTCCGCTTACTTCACGCGCTTACTTCACCGCAAACTTCGCCAATTTCTTAGGCACTGCCACGCCTTTCATTTTGACGTAAACAGGCAAGCCGTTTTTGTATTTGGGGTAGTCTTCGCCAGCAATCAGCGGTGTCAAGTAGGCTTTGCATTTGGCGGTGATGCCAAAACCATCTTTGGTGATGAAGTCGCGCGGCATGAATTTTTCGACATTGGCGACTTTGGCCAAATCGGCCACACCGATTTTGTATTTGTACGGCGTGTTAGAGACGCGGTCTATGGTAGGCATGACGGCGTTTTTGCCAGCCAGCGCCAGTTCAACGGCTTTTTGACCGAGTTCATACGCTTGCTGCACGTCGGTTTTAGACGCAATGTGGCGCGCAGCGCGTTGCAAATAGTCGGCGACCGCCCAGTGAAATTTGTAGCCCAAGGCGTCTTTAATCATGTTGGCCACTACCGGTGCAGCGCCGCCTAATTGGGCGTGACCAAAGGCGTCTTTGCTGCCCTGCTCTGCCAAGAATGTACCGTCGGCATGGTGGCAACCTTCCGACACTATCACGGTGCAGTAACCGTGCTTTTTCACCAGTTGGTCCACACGCGCAATGAATTTCTTTTGGTCAAAAACAATTTCTGGGAACAAGACCACAACAGGCACGCCGTGGTCTTCTAGCAAACCGCCGGCAGCGGCAATCCAACCAGCGTGACGACCCATCACTTCCATGACAAACACTTTGGTGGAGGTGAGGCACATGGATTTGACGTCAATAGAGGCTTCGAGTGCCGAGACCGCCACGTATTTGGCGACAGAGCCAAAGCCTGGGCAGCAGTCGGTGATGGGCAAATCGTTGTCAATGGTTTTGGGGACGTGGATGGCCTGCAAAGGAAAATTCATCGCCTTGGAGAGCTGGCTGATTTTGTAGCACGTGTCCGCCGAGTCACCACCGCCGTTGTAGAAAAAGTAGCCGATGTTGTGGGCTTTGAACACTTCGATCAAGCGTTCATATTCAGCTTTGTTGGCTTCTAAAGATTTGAGCTTGTAACGGCAAGAACCGAAGGCGCCAGAGGGCGTTTCACGCAGCGCGGCGATGTCGCGGGCTGACTCTTTGCTGGTGTCAATTAAATCTTCAGTCAACGCACCTATGATGCCGTTGCGCCCGGCGTAGACTTTGCCAATTTTGTCTTTGTGTTTGCGGGCCGTTTCAATCACGCCGCAAGCTGAAGCATTGATAACGGATGTGACGCCACCCGATTGCGCGTAAAACGCGTTCATCTTTTTAACGGGCTTGGCGCTTGATTTGGATGTTGCTTTGGATGATGTTTTGCTTGTCGCTTGGGTTGCCATTTAAAAGGTCTCCTCTAGAGTGCTGTTGAAAGTTGAAATATTACGCGAAGCTGACGCCACATGGGTGTTGATTTTGTGATGAATAACTACGATAAAACTGATGTGTCAATCTCTGTATTGACGCCCAAATTGCCTGCCACCATTTGGGCTTGCTTGGCCGCTTGCAAGCGCAAACGCACGTGCATGGCAACTGCTGTGAACAGCGCCAAACACAAGAAGACTTCAATGAAAGCCAAATAGTTGCTGGGCGCTTTATCGCTCCATGCACGCACCACGCCTTCAATAAAGTACAGCCACACAAATAAGCTCACCCAGCGGTAGGTGTAGAGTCGGTTTTTAATCAAACCTGCCAACGGAATAAACAAGGGCAATACCTTCAGCACCACCCAAGAGCCACCTGGTTTGATGGGCGCCAACCACATTTCCCACAAAATACCCAGCACAATGAGGCTGATTAAAAAAACCACAGCGACAATGCGCGTCATCATCACGTTGGCAGGTGGTGCGGTGCTTAAAAGTTGGGGTTTTGTCATTTAAAAAAGTTCAAAGTCACTCATTGCAGTGGCATGATAGCGCCATGAACAACATGAAAGACCGTTTGAATGATTTTATACGCGATGCATTGCGCTTTCCGTGGCGCAACACCGCTGTCACACTGCGTGAACGTTTTAAAGAAGACCAATTGGGTTTAACCGCCAGCAGCTTGACGTTTACCACCATTATTTCCATCGTGCCGCTGTTGACTGTGGCGCTGGCCATTTTCAGTGTGTTTCCCATGTTTGCCAAAATGCAAACCAGTATCCAACTGTGGCTGGTGGACAGTTTGATTCCCGACAACATTGCCAAACAAGTGCTGAATTATGTGGGCATGTTTGCAGCCAAAGCCAAGCAAATCGGCTGGGTGGGTGCGGCGGCATTTTTAGTGTCTGCTTTGCTTTTGATCTTAACCATTGACAGGCGGCTCAATAACATTTGGCGGGTGCGTGAAACCCGTTCTTTAACCAAACGAATTTTGATTTATTGGGCATTGCTCACGCTAGGACCACTGCTTTTGGGGGCCAGTTTGTCGCTCAGCTCGTATGCCTTAAGCAGCACCAAAGGTTGGGTCAATGGCGCAGGCATGACAGATGGTTTCAAATTATTCATCGATGCACTGCAATTCATCGCCCTCACGTTGGTGCTGGCAGCCATGTATAAATTTGTACCCAACACCCAGGTGCGCTGGCCACACGCGCTGTTGGGTGCTGTTTTTGCTGCCTTGGGCATTGAATTGGCACAGCGCATACTGGCTTGGTATTTGGTAAAAGTACCCACTATGTCGGCGGTATATGGCGCGTTTGCCACTGTGCCAATCCTGTTAATCTGGGTCTATGTGGCTTGGGTCATTGTGCTGTTGGGCGCCGTGGTTGCCGCGTATTTACCCAGCTTGCTCAGTGGCATAGCGCGCAGGGACGACAGCCCGGGCTGGGATTTTCAATTGGCACTGGAATTGTTGCGTCAATTACAGCCGCAAGATTCAGCAGCCGCAAAACCCGCCAAAAATTTGGATGAATTGTCCAAAGACCTGCGCGTGAATGACCTGCAACTCGAACGTGCGCTACAAACCTTACTAAGTTTAGATTGGATTGGGAAACTCGAAGAAGACCAAGGCCGCTCTAAAGGGCGTTATGTTCTCTTGGTCAACCCCATATCTACACCTCTGGCACCATTGGCGGAAAAACTGCTATTACCGCACAATGAACACACCCAAAATTTATGGCAAAAATGGCAATTGTCAGCGTGTTTATTGCCTGAAGTGCTATAAAACTTATAGTATTACAGTTTTCTACCCAAGTATTTTTCAACTTGACGCTTTTCCCAATCAGGGTTCATGAATGGCATGGTGCCAAAGATGCGCATGCCGTGAAATACCAAGCCCAATCCCCAACCCAAGGCAGGCCATATCACCCAGATGTGGTTGGGGGATTTGATGAAATTAAAAATAGCCAATGCACCGATAACGATCACGTATTGGGCTAAATGCACATAAAAACCACGTATTTTGCGCACATGGCGCAAAGCGGCTTCTTCGTCAGCGCTGACACTTTGATCGGTGCTTGGCTGCGATGAAGGCATACTGTTGTTCATATTTGGGTTCAATGTTGTTGTCATAACTGGCTCCTGAGTGGCTTGCAATGTAGAAAAATCGATCTCAAAGACCGATGCCAGTGACTTCAGGGTTTCATTGCTGGCAGGTAAGCCACGTTCAATGCGTTGTATCGTGCGAACGCTTAAGCCGCTTAATTCGGCCAATTGTTCTTGCGACCAGCCACGTTGAAGACGTAATTTTTGAACCAACATGTTTGAAATTCCTCTATTTGAATTAAAACGACACCCTGTCGTCACCAAGCGCAAGTTTAGGTAAGGCTCAATAGTTTGACCACGACAGCATAGCGTCGTTCAGCTGACTTTACGGTGCAAGTCATGTGACACAACCCGACTTTTAACTGACTTTTACTGATTTTTAATGACTTTGAAGCGTCAGATGACGAATTTGATCTGATTGTCAGATGAGATATCCGTTATTTTTGTAAAAATGATTGCAATGCTTGCACAACTTCATTCGATGCCTCCACCATCATGGCGTGTCCAGCGTTCACATTGACTTGCTTGACGGACTGCCCCGCTTGCAGTGCCGCGTCAATCAGGACTTGTGCGGCTTTGGGTGGGGTCATTTTGTCTTTGTCCCCCATGATAAAAAGCAAGGGCGCCGTGACTTTGGCGATGGCTGTGGTTGCGTTTTGGTAGGTGTTGCAGGCATTTAAACCTGTGTGAAAAATATTGGTAGCGGTATCTTGTGCTGGCAGATTCTGACTTTGGGCAAACACATGCTGCATCAAATCTGGGGGCGGTGGTGGTTTTTGGCTGAACGAAAAGTTGTTGACCATGTCGATAGCGGCCATGGGGTCATTCACAGATGCTTCTAACAAGACAGGGGATACACGCATTGGGCTGGCTGTTCCCAATAAGGCCAAATGCGTGACCCGACTCGGTGCACGAGCTGCTGCTTCCAGTGCGATGAGTGAACCAAAACTGTGACCCACCAAGGCTGCACTTTCAATTCCAGCTGAATCTAATAGCGCCAGCAATGTATCGGCTGCTTGTTCGACGGATGCTGGGGCATGACCTGTGCTGCGCCCGTGACCTGGCAAGTCAATGGCCATTGCATTCATACCGCTCGAAAAAGCTTCTGTCAGAGGTGTCAATATGGCATCCCAAACGCTGTGATCGTTCAACACCCCGTGAATGAAAACAACGCTTGGGTGTTTGCTGTCAATGGTTTGCTGTGGCGATTTGCCATAAATTGACATTGGCTTGTCATCGCTGTTCACATCAAGGTGTAAACTGAAGTTCATACGGTATGCGCGGTGCCAGCTTGCTTAGACGGATTGTTCAAACGCGGCAAAAACGCGTTGCCTGATTTCATCGACTGTACCGACACCGTTGATCACGCGGTATTTGGGGGCCTCTTTGGGCGACCATCGTACCCAAGCTGAATAGTAATCAATTAAAGGACGTGTTTGTTGGCGGTAAACATCCAAACGCTTGGTTACCGTATCAATGTGGTCATCCGCACGCTGTACCAATGGTTCACCTGTGATGTCGTCTTTACCTTCCTCCAAGGGCGGATTGAATTTGATGTGGTATGTGCGACCTGAAGCTGGGTGCGAACGTCTGCCACTCATGCGTTCAATGATGTCTTCAAAAGGCACCTGAATTTCTAGCAAGTAATCCAACTTCAAACCTTGAGCGCGTATCGCTTCAGCTTGTAAAACGGTGCGAGGGAAGCCATCAAACAAAAAACCATTTGCGCAATCGGGCTCAGCAATGCGCGCTTGCACCATCTTGATCACCAATTCATCGTCCACCAAGGAACCTGAATCCAATATTTCTTTCAGTTTCAAACCCAGTTTGCTACCCGATTTGACGGTTGCGCGCAACAAATCACCTGTCGAGATTTGCGGAATTTTGAATTTCTCGCAAATAAACGTCGCTTGCGTGCCTTTTCCCGCACCAGGTGCGCCTAACAAAATGAGTTTCATACGAATGGTGGATACGAATTGAGGGTAATGGACATCATTACCTGAACTGTGACGATGTCAATTTGCATATGGCTTATAACTTGTAGGACTTGTCAAATAGTCGCAAAGAATAGCATGGATAGCTATCATTTTGCTGACAGCCCCTGCATATCATTACTCACTTATACAGTTGCTGACTTTGATCCTGCGCTGTGTGATTGAGCACCAAATGCGATTCGCACGCGCGCCAAATCTTCGGGTGTATCCACTCCCGTGCCGGGTGCTTTGTCGGTGATGTGAACAGCAATGCGATGCCCATGCCAGAGTGCACGCAATTGCTCCAGTGCCTCGCAGACCTCAATTTCCGCTTGTGGCAGCTTGGGAAACTGCTTCAAAAAGCCCACCCGGTACGCATAAATACCGATGTGGCGCAACGGTTTTGGACTGGTGGGCAGCACAGGTGCACCATTGGTCGCTCCATCGCGCCACCATGCAATGGGCGCGCGGCTAAAGTACAACGCCATCTGCTGTGCGTCCAAAACCACCTTCACAACATTGGGGTTGCGGTAGTCGTCAACCGATTCAATCGCGTGGGCTGCGGTGCTCATGCTGGCAAGTGGCTGGTTTTGCAAAACTTGTGCCACATGCAAAATCAAATCAGGATCAATCAAAGGTTCATCGCCTTGCACATTCACCACGATGGCTTCATCAGGCAGTTGCAGAATGTCACAAGCTTCAGCCAATCGGTCGCTGCCACTGGGGTGGTCGGCTCGGGTCAACACGACTTCAATGTGGTGGTGTTGGCAAACGCGTTGGATGCTGTCATCATCACAGGCCACAACCACACGAATTTGTTGGTCAAATTGGCCTGTACCCGGCGTGTTTACTGCCTGTGTTGCTATATTATTTGTAGCGGATTTATCAAGACCATGGATCACACCCTGTGCAACCCGCACGATCAAGGGCAAACCCGCCACATCAGCCAAAGGTTTGTTGGGCAGGCGGCTTGAACCTAGGCGTGCCGGAATAAGGACGGTTAGGTTTGTGGTTTGTTTCATGCCTTGCGTTTCAGCTAAAAACTGTTTTAAGCAGTGGGTGAGTCAGCCTTGCAGTTTTTCAATTTCTTCATCGGTCAAGACCCTGGCTTCGTTTTCCAGCAAGATGGGCATGCCATCGCGCACCGCATAGGCCAGTCGCGCACTTTTGGAAATCAGCTCTAGCTTCTCCCTGTCAAAAATCAAAGGGCCTTTGGTAACAGGGCAGACGAGGAGTTCGAGTAATTTGGTATCCATGATTGATGCTAACTTTGATGTTGTTTGAACGATGGGGATGATTTTAAGCCTGCCAGCAACTGTTCAACATGGTTAAAAAAACCAAGTTCAGGCTCAAATTCAAGCCCGACAGACAATGCATGGGGTACAAACTGCCACAACTTCACAGCATCTTTCTCGGTGCAAATCAGGGTGTATCCAGCGTATTGATTGCCTATCGTGCTATCAAAAGTGAAGTGATCTGGCAGCGCAATGGTGTTTGTTAATTGCAAACCATTTTCTCGCAGCATGGTGAAAAACGACTCTGGGTTGGCAATACCGGCCAGTGCGACAAGTGGTTTGTTCGCAGTGGCTGCCATACCATTCAAATCGGCTAGATAGACCCTGCTGCCATCGTATCGCTTGGCCTCTTTGGCCAAACTTCGCTGGGCAGCGAATTGTGGCGCCGTGGTATTGATTTTGATGGGGTGATTGCCAGTGTGCAACACCAGATTATTCGATTCTCTGATTTGCGATTCGCGCAATGGCCCAGCAGGCAAAAGCCAACCGTTGCCCATGCCTCTGTCGTCCAACACCGTGATCGCTATGTCGTGGTGCATTGCATGGTGCTGCAATCCATCGTCGCAGAGAATGACATTCGTTGCAGGGTATTTGGCCAACAATTGACTCGCCGCATCCCATCTTTTGGGCGCTACAAAAATGGGGACTTGGCATTTGTTGGCCAATAGCATGGGTTCGTCACCCACTTGCGCGGCAGTGCTGTGCGGCAAAACTTCACAGCAATCGTTGTTGCTTCTGCCATACCCTCTGGATACCACTCCAATTTGCCACCCTTTGGCTTTGAGATGCTGCACCAATGCCACCACGGTGGGTGTTTTACCGCCGCCACCTGCAACGATATTGCCAACCACAATGACTGGCACCGCAACACGCTGTGACTTCCAAATGCCCCACTGGTACAAATGCCTATGCAACCATGCCAAAGTGCCATACAAACCAGACAAGGGTAATAGCAACATGGCAAGCCAGCCGCGTTTGAGCCAAGCTTGTTGCAGCGTTTGGTGAATCTGTTGCTGCATGTTGGGTCTTATCTGCATGAATGGTGCAGATGCTGGCGCTCAGTTGCCTGAACCCGAAGGTTTTTGCGTAGCAAAAGTGATTTGGTTCAAACCAGCTTGTCGGGCCGCCTCCATCACGCTGATGACCGATTGGTGGCTGGCGTTGGCATCGGCATTGATGACGATGATAGGTGCTTTGCCTTGCAAGTTAGATTCGATGGCTTTGGATGCGTTGTTCAAAGCGGTGGTCAAAGCCAACACACCCTGCTGCGCCACCACTTGCTTATTCACCGAGTACACACCGGCACTGTTGACGCTGACAATGATTTCATGGGGACGGTCTTTGGCCGCTTGCACATCCGCAGTGGGCAGCTTGAGTTCGACTTCAGTGAATTTACTGTACGTGGTAGACAGCATCAAAAATATCACCACCACCAACAAGACATCAATGAATGGTATGAGGTTAATCTCAGGTTCAGTGCTGGCACTGCGATGGGAACGGCTCTTGAAATTCATGAACGCAGCGTTGTTTTTACTTTGTCAAATTAACCAAATGACGTGCCAGTCGTTCGGCTGCTAATTCAAGGGTGAGCAAATAGGCATCGACACGTGCGCGAAAGTAGCGCCAAAAAATCAATGCCGGTATAGCGACAATCAGGCCAAACGCGGTGTTGTATAAAGCAACTGAAATGCCGTGCGCCAATTGAGCCGGATTGGCTGTGCCAGTGGTTGAGCCTTGTGATCCAAATATTTCTATCATGCCAATCACCGTTCCCAATAATCCAAGCAATGGGGCCGCCGAAGCAATGGTTGCCAGTGTTGACAAATATTTTTCAAGTCGATGCGCAACAGTTCGCCCCGTCTCTTCCATCACCGCACGCAAATCTGCTTCAGAGCTTTTCGGATTGGTGTTCAACACCCGCAAGCCACTGGCCAACACCTGCCCCAACTCTGAACTTTGCTCCAGTTGAGTAATCACCTCAGCCGATGGCACCGCATGCCGGGTCACTGTTAACGCCTCGTTGAGTAAGTTGGGCGGTGCGATTTTGCTGGTTTTAAGGCTGATGAATCGCTCAAGAATCAGCGCCACCGCAATGATGGAACAAATAACCAATGGCCATATCGGCCAGCCCGCAGCTTGAATGATGGACAACAAGGTTGAATACTCCGCTTAGGTAATGTGTTGACGATTGGAGCCAATTATCGCTTACTTCGTGTGGCAAAGTTGACTTAGCTCAAATGCTTCTTCAGTAATTCACTGCATACTGGTACACTGATTATTTTTAGGAATCACCATGAAAATATTACTCGCAGTTGATGGCAGCACTTACACCAAAAAGATGCTGGCTTACTTGGCAACACATGAAAGTCTGTTAAATAATGATAACAACTTCACCGTGCTGACCGTGCATTTACCCATACCTGCCAGGGCACGCGCGGCAGTTGGCAAAGAAATTGTTGAAGACTATTACAAAGATGATGCAGAAAAGATTTTGTCACCCATCGACAAGTTTTTAATGCGTCACGGTATTCAAGCAAAAAGCGTTTGGAAAGCAGGTAATGTGGGTGAAGTGATTGCCACGTTTGCCGATGCAGGAAAATTTGATTTGTTGGTCATGGGTTCACATGGACATGGTTCATTTTTGAACATGGTCTTGGGCTCAGTCGCAACCAAAGTACTCGCCAACTGCAAAACGCCGGTCCTCTTGGTTCGATAAATCTGTTCATGGATAAGCGTAATTAATCAAATGGCGATTTGATTAATTACAGTCAAACATCAATCTTTCACAGACATATAAGCATATGCGAATAAATAATTTACTTACTCTCATCATCAGTTTAGTAGCTTGGACTTGGGGTGTATCGGCTAAAGCAGCAGAGCCCGTTCATCCCATTCCACAAGCCAAGATAAATCAACCCGCAAAAGTTGAACTGGGTAAAAAACTGTACTTCGATCCACGCATTTCCCAGTCAGGCACCATGTCGTGCAATTCGTGTCATAACCTGTCATTGGGTGGTACAGATAATCTCAAGACATCACTGGGACACAACTGGCAACAAGCGCAAATGAACACACCCACGGTGTTGAATTCCACTTTTAACAAGGTTCAGTTTTGGGATGGTCGTTTGCATGAAGAAGCCAAAGGCGTATACGATGTGTCGCCAGCCGATTTGGCTTTTATGCATGACAAAGTCATTGATGTCCTTAACTCAATACCTGGCTACAAGCAAGACTTTAAAAAAGTTTATGGCAGCAATACCATCACCCGTGACATGCTCGTCAATGCGCTGACTGCTTTCAATCAAACTTTGGTCACGCCAGATTCACGCTTTGACAAATGGCTCAAAGGAGACAAAGGCGCATTGAACAAAACCGAATTAGATGGCTACAAATTGTTCAAACAAAGTGGTTGCACCACTTGCCATGATGGCATGGCCATGGGTGGATCCAACATCGCAAAAATGGGTTTGACATCCAAATATGAGACCCGTAACAAAGCCAAAGGCGCTGCGGATTTAACGGGCAAAGATGAAGACCGCATGAAATTCAAGGTGCCTACCATGCGCAATGTGGAGTTGACTTACCCCTACTTCCATGACGGTGGTGCTGACACTTTAGAAAAAGCCGTCGACATCATGGGCAAATTGCAATTGGGTCGAACATACAGCGCTAAAGAAATCGACCAAATTGTTGCCTTCTTGAAAACATTAACAGGTAAGCAACCCGATTTCAAATTACCTATCTTGCCAGCTTCCAGCAACAGTACCCCTCGCCCTAAAGCGGCAGAGCCAGTCCGTCACTGATCAAACCTTCTGTCTCTGTACAATCGTCTCTCTGTGATTCAGTGACGATCGTTCAGAAGGATTCATCATGATGAAAAAAGCAATTTGCACAGCTGTTGCATCATTTGCTGCATTTGTATTTGCGGCTAGCTCTGCTTGGGCTGCCGAAGTGACCCTCAGCAAAGCAGTCACCAAAGCATCAGACGGCTCAGATGTGCCGCTTGAAATTGCGACGCCAGTGGGTAAGGGTCCCTTCCCACCGGTGCTGTACATCCATGCCAAACGCGGTTTTGAGAACGAAGACCGCGTCCACATGCGTGAACTTGCATCCCAAGGATTTTTGGTGTTAGCACCAGACTGGCAAAGTGGACGCTTCATCGAACGCTGGCCATCAGAACATAACCCTGATTCCGAACGCGATGTGGAAGCCGGTTTGGATTATTTGAAAACATTGCCAAACGCTTGCAAGCAAGCCGTTGGCGTCATTGGTCTGTCGCGAGGCCCATACTACGCCATTCGGCTTGCGGCCAAGCGTGGCCCAGACATTGCCGCCATTGTGAGCTACTACGGCCACATGCAAAACCCGAACGCGCCTGAACCTGACCAACTCTTTCGCATCGCACCTGAAGTCATGCAAATCACCACCCCGGTGCTGTATTTAATTGGAGATGCCGATTTTGAATTGCGCCGCATGAATGGTGGTCGTGCTTTTTATGCGTTGTGGGAACGAGGTGTGCCTGTTGAATGGCAAGAGTACCCAATGGCACGACGCGCATTTGATTTTCGCGCTGACCAAACGCCAGAAGAAAAAATCGCCACCAAACATGCCCGCGAAAGGGCCAAAAATTGGCTGGCGAAGTGGATGAAATTAACCCCACAAATGGGGTGCACGACAAAATGAGTGTTAATCCACGTCTCTTTTTGAAGGCCGTGGGATTTTTTTGAATCGAATCTTTCGGTCAAGCTCTATCGCATCTTTTTTGACTTGCCGTTCGGCATCCATTTTCTCGCCTGCCGCTAACCACACGGCAAATTCAGCTGGCGTTTCTAAAGTGATGCGTCCAAGACTGTTGGCACGAAAATCATAAATCACCACCTCTGCCGCTTTTTGCAGATTGACGCGTCCACCCCGACTGCCTTTCGCTAACAATGCACCGCGAGCCATGCCCACAGCCTCCAGCACCTGTTCATCGGTGTGCCCAACCACATCTTCCGTTTTCAACTTAAAACGGTCAACCAAGTTCTGCGGGTAGTTGGCGATGAGGTAGTCCAACAATTCCAGTGCCACCTCTTCTTCTTCAAACGCATTGCGCCCAACGGCACCGCTGGCGGCCAGGTTGTAGCCACTTTTGGCAACGATGATGCGTGGCCACAACATGCCGGGGGTGTCGTACAAATAGAAATCTTCTGCCAGTGTGATGCGCTGTTCGGTTTTGGTCACACCTGCTTCATCGCCTGTTCGGGCAAAGCGCTTACCTGCCAATGTATTGATGAGTGTTGATTTACCGACATTGGGAATACCGCAAATCAAAACGCGCAACGGTTTGACCATGCCACCGCGCAGTGGTGCCAACTCACGACAGGCTTTGATGAGTTGTTTAGCGGGTGCCGTGTCTGTGGCTGATAAGCCGATGGCCCGCGTTGCCGGCATGGCGTTGTAATGCGCCAACCACATTTCGGTGCGTACAGGGTCGGCCAAATCCTGCTTATTCAAGACCTTTAAAGACGGCTTGCCTTTGGTCAGCTGTGCCAACATCGGGTTGGCGCTGGACGCAGGCAAGCGTGCGTCTAACATTTCAATCACCACATCAATGTCTTTGATGCGGTCTTGAATCGCTTGCTTGGTCAAGTTCATGTGACCGGGGAACCACTGAATGGCCATCTGTGCGCTTTCTTGTAATACTGGTTATCAGAGGCTAATTATCGATGCCTGGTTGTTCGGCTATAAATTCTACAAATCCTATATACGCCATATATGCTATATTTTTAATAGCAATATAGGCAATAAATACGCCGGCTATAGGCATATTTCACCATATTTTAACCGAAGATGACGCGTCAGCGTGCGTGTGATTGCGATAGATTACTTGCCAGGCCCCACATAGCGCGCCAATAAATCGGCAAACTGCGGCTGCCAGTTGGCCAGTGCGCTGGTGTCGCTGCCAAAGGTTTGTTTCAAAAACGCCAAAGACAAGGCTTGAGTGGCCGCTTTCACTTTAGGATTCAAATCAGCACCGCCCGTGTTGGTGCGGTCGGTGAAAATGCTGTGCGAGCCACCGGCAAACACAACCAAGGTTTTACGCGGATCGCCTATCGCTTCAAACACTTTCACGCGGTCTTCATAACCTGAGTTGTAGCTGGGCACCATGATGTCATCTGCCGTGGCAGTGATATGCAAAGTGGGCAAAGACACACCGCCCAAGATGGATGCGGTATTGGTATACCCATAAAAAGGTGGTGCCTACAGAATCATGGCGGCTTTGAAACGCGGGTCGCGTAAATTAAATTCTTGCCCGTTTTCGTCTTTTTTTGGCACCTTGGCACCAATTACCAGCATGGTGGTTGAAGCACCGTAAGAATGCCCCGCCATGACAAAGCGTTCCTTGTCAAATCGACCCACTGATTGCGGTTGTTTCAACAATTCTGACAGGGCAAAGCTCACGTCTTTGGTGCGGTCAATCGCTTCTGAATCTTGCGCTGCCGTGATCAAACGAGAGGCCAAGGTCAATGGATTTCCAAACCACACCTGCCTGTCACTGCCAATGTGTTGCACATGCAAGCTGGCATAGCCATTCGCCGCCCAAAATCGACCCAAATATTGATAGCCATTGCGCGAACCACCCAAACCGTGCGAAAACACAATCAAAGGTACTGGTTTAACGTTCTTAGTGTCGGCTTCTGTCACGGCTTTGGGCAAATACAAACGCACAGGCACGCTGCGTTTGCGGCTGTCATCCACCCAATCAAAATCTTGTGCGACCAGCGCATCGGCAAAAGCGGTTGATTCAAACCACCCCCTGCGTTCGCTGGGACTTGTTGCAACTCCCGCATCAGTTTTACTTTCACTTTGCGCAAAACAAACCAAACTTGGCACCAGCGCCAACAACCCAGCCGCCACGCTGGTTTTCAGAATGATTCGTCGTTTTGATAAATGGGTGTATTTTGTAAAGCGCATATCGAAACCAAATGGATGCTATTGTTGGCATTTCAAGCCAAAATGCAAGTCAAATAGGCGTATTTGCGCGGATATAGGTCAGCCAGTCTAACTTTGCTGTCTATTTTTTCTGTTTAACTTTGTTGTCGGTTGATTCAGTCGTTTTCTGTGCCAAATGTGATGCCATATGTGATGCCAATTGGCTCAATGCCGCATAGGCTTGCCCTGCTTGGGCATTCCACGTCGTAACCGCTTTGCCTTGCAGCGCCACCAGGGCCATATCACCTCGCGCAGCGGGGCCGGTTAATGCTTGGGCTGCGCCTTGGGTTTGAATGTTGTTCACCGCATTTTGCAGCAAGGTGTTGCTCAATGTTTCAATCATGTGCGCTGGCACACCGGTTTTTAGCCATAAATCGCTGGCGATGTGTTGCAACACGGGCACAAAATTGGTGGCAAATACAGCAGCGGCGTGGTACAAAATTTTATCTTTGGCGGCCAAATCAAAGCACTGTCCACCAATGTGTTCAAACGCCTTTTTCAACTCAAGTGTTGCCTTCGCATCCCCCTCTAGGGCGCACAAGGTGCCTGCAAATTGCTGCACAGCGGTCTCAGGTGCACTGAAGCTAAGCAAACAATGCGCACTGGCGGTGTGTGATCCGGCATCATGAAGCGCTTGCATTTCAGCTGCCGCCAAAGCACCGCTACAATGAAAAATGATAGCACTCTTGGCAATCAATACGCAGTCTACAGCCTGTTTTTGTATATATTTTGCCAATTCTTGGGCAACCGCATGGATGTGCGTATCAGGTACAGCCAACATCCATACATCAGCGGCACGCATGTCGTCGATGCGGGTCACAGCTCGCCCAGTTCCGATAAACTGCACCGCAGTGTGGGCACTGGCAGTTGATCTCGTGCACACATCGTGCACGGCAAATACGCCCGTTTTGTGCCACAAATGCGCCAATGTGCGTCCCACGCGCCCAGCGCCTATGATATTGATTGTTTTCACATCTTTGCTTTCTAATCATCCAAACCGAATGAAACCCACATGAAACTGTACCACGACGAAATCACCACACCGGTTCGCGATGCGGCCAGCATCGTTTTGTTGCGTGACCACGCCAACAGTTTGCAAGTATTCTTGATGAAACGCCACGGTTTATCCGATGTGCTGGGCGGTGCTTACGTGTTCCCAGGCGGCAAGGTGGATGAGGCCGATGCGCAACTGGACAGCACCCAGTATTTTGACCAAGCCAATGGCGACTTGCCCACCGCACTGAATGAAACCACTTTGTCGCCAAACCAAGCCAGCGCATTGTATGTGGCGGCATTGCGTGAATCGTTTGAAGAATCTGGTGTCTTGTTTGCGGCACAGGCCACAGCAGAACAAATCCACGCTGCGACTGCATTGCACCAATCCGGTCTAGCGTTTAACCAAATTCTGCAGCAATTGGCTTTGCGTTTGCAAACCGCAAGCATCGTGCCCTGGTCAAGGTGGATCACTCCCAAAATGTCCTCGGTGAGCCACAAACGGTTTGACACGCGCTTTTTCATTGCTGCGCTACCGGCTAACCAAATTGCAACCAGCGCCAACCATGAAACCACCGAATCGATTTGGTTAAACCCACGCGAAGCCTTGACCCGTTATTGGAACAAAGACATTTCACTCGCGCCACCACAAATCATGAGTTTGGTGCATTTGTCCAGACACGATTCTGTCGCCAGTGTGATGCAGCAGGCCACACAAACACCGGTGCCATTGATTGAACCGCAGCCCTACAACATGGATGGCACCCGCGTCATATGCTCCCCGGGCGACCCACAGCACACCATCGCTGCCCGCGCCCTGCCCGGCCCCACGCGCCTGTGCTACCGCAACAACCGATTTGAACCCATCGATGGGTTTAAGGTTTTGTTTCTTGATTAGAGTAATTTGATACGGGCGCTGTACCCTTGTGCCCTGTAGTCTTGTGCCTTGTACCTTTTGGTAGATTGACTAAACAACGGCATCGCTTTACCATGGTTTTTAACTCAAGGAGAAACCATGTCTACCAACCGTCCTTTTCTTCGCAGCAGCATTGCCATCGCTGTTCTGACCGCATTACCCATTGCCCTGCAAGCGCAACAGCAGCAAAAAGTATCTGGCCCGCAAGCGCGCTATTGGGTGCAAGCCGAGACCCGTTCCGGCTTGGCAGGCATGATGGCGGGCGGCGCGGGGGGCATGGGTGCTGCCATGGGCAGCCTATTTGGTCGGGGTGGCAGCAGCCATTCAAAAACCTTGAAGTTGGAGTTGGGTTCTGTGCGCGATGCCAACCCTGCGACAGGGCAACACACGTTGCCGCCAGCGCTCAATATGGGCGAAAGCGTGCCACTGTTCGGCGAAAAACGTGCGCCAAGAGAGTATGTCGAGCGCGATGTGCCACAGTGGGAAGAGCGTGATGGCAATATGCGCATTTTGTTCTTTTGGGGCTGTGGTGAAAACGCTGGCCCTGGCCAACCTGTGGTGTTGGACACCAAAGAAATCATGGCAGGACGTTTACCCGCCAACCTGCGTTCGGCCTATGTGCGCGACAACACTCGCGGTCCTGCTTTAGGGCGCGATCGTGGCTTTGCCGATTGGCCCAATGCCAACGACAACCCGTCTGTACCCATCAGCGCTTCGTTGGTGGGCGATCATGCGGTCAGCAGCAACATCAGCCCCAACATTCGCTTTTCTGTTCCGGCACCGAAGGATTATCGGGCCCCTGTCCCCATGCCCAGTGCCAATGACCCATCGGGTGGCATGCGACTCAACTGGAATGCGGTTGACCGCAGTTTGGGCTATTTCGCCACCGCCATGGGCATGCGCGAAACAGCCCCACGCACCGCCGACATGGTGATGTGGAATTCCAGCGCACAACGCATGTTGGGGGGTGAAGCATTGATGGGATTTTTGCCCCCAGCCGAGGTCAATCGTCTGGTGAACGAACGCATCGTGATGGCGCCCAGCAGCACCGAATGCGTCATTCCCAAACAAGTGCTCGAAGCCGCTGGGGGTCAAATTTTCATGAGCAGTTTGAACGCTTATGGGCCTGAGCTCAATGTGGTACATCCACCGCGCCCCAGCGATGTGCGCGTGGAGTGGAAACAAGAATACAGCGTCAAAGTACGCACCCGCTCCAGCACCAGCATCATGCCCATGATGGCGGGCATCGGTAGCTCTGACCGTGACGAGCGCCCATCCCGCGAACGACGCAGCGGCCCTTCAGGCTTCAGAGGCTTTTTTGGCCGTTAAGCCTTGACTTGCATTAACCACGCATCGACCCGTGTGGGGTCGTTGCAAGTGCGCAAATCTTGGTAAGCCCCTTCGGCTTCGGGGTAAGTGCGACGCAAAAAATTCAGCCATTGTTTCAGGCGGCCGGTGCGCGATTTTTTATCCAAACGTTGGCTAACCAATTGCCAATAAGCATGAATCAAGGGCATCATGCCCGCCCAATCTAAATCATTTTGTGTGTCGCTGGGTGCATCGACTAGCCCCATCGCCTGCACCCTGCGCGCCAAGGCCGGGTTTTGCACCATGCCTCGCCCCAACATCAGCGCATCGCAACCCGACAGCGCGCGACACCGCGTTGCGTCTTGCACAGTCCAAATTTCACCATTGGCAATGACCGGAATATTGACCACCGCTCGCACATCGGCGATGCGTTCCCAATACGCGGGCGGACGGTAACCATGGGCTTGCGTGCGTGCGTGCACCACCAATTCATTCGCGCCACTTTCGGCGATGGCCATGGCGCAAACTTCGGCACGGCTGTCATCTTTGAAACCCAAACGCATCTTGGCTGAAACAGGAATGTGCGCTGGCACAGCACGGCGCACCGCGCCAACAATTTGCGCCACCAATTCAGGCTCGTCCAACAGCGCCGCGCCGCCACCGTGACGGTTCACCACTTTGGCAGGGCAACCAAAATTCAAATCAATACCGGGCGGATTCAACGCTGCCAACGACGCGGCGTTGTCGGCCAAGCAGGCGGCATCCGAGCCCAGCAATTGCGGCCGCACCGGCACACCACTGCTGGTACGCCAAGCGTTGAACATTTCAGGCACCACGCGTTGGTACACGCGGTCGGGCAGCACGGTGTTGGTGACACGGATGAATTCGGATACGCAACGGTCCACCCCACCCGCGCGGGTGAGAACATCACGCAAAACAAAATCGAGTAGCCCCTCCATCGGGGCAAGCAGAATCAAGACCTAAAACAAGCTGTCGTTCACAGAGCGCCCATGAAATCTTTTTTGCCCAAATCCACACCGTTGTGGCGCAAAATGTTGTACGCCGTGGTGACATGAAAGAAAAAATTGGGCAAAGAATAATGCAGCAAATACACCTGCCCGGCAAATTTGCGCTCACGCGGTGTACCCACATTCAAATGGATTTCACGCGCCTCGCTGCCATCAATGCTTGCTGCATCAATCGTGCCGAGCAAGGCAATCGTCTTGTCAATGCGTGCACGCAAATCGTCAAAGCTGGCTTCATGGTCGTCAAAGCTGGGCACTTCTTTACCCGCCAAACGCATGCAAGTACCCTTGGCAAAATCGCACGCCACTTGCACTTGTTTGGTTAATGCAAACATATTGGGAAACAAACGGCTTTGCAGCAAGACCTCTGGAGCAATCTTGTTGGCTTCGGCATGCGCTTGTGCCTTGCTCAAAAAATCGCTCATGGCTTTGAGGTTGTGCTGAAAAACAGGTACCGAGGCGGCGTACATAGAAATTGACATGTGAATCCTTAAAATAACTACAAGTCTACAGCCAAGTCCATCACCATGCATGCCACACCCAAAGATACCAACACGGACGCGCAGTATTTCACCGTCACGGTATTGCCCACGCAAACCCAATTCAGCATCAGCACCAGCCAAACCATTTTGCAAGCCGCCGAACGCGCGCTGATTTATCCTTTGAGTTCCTGCCGCAACGGCACCTGTCGCACCTGCATCAGCACCCTCATCAGCGGCCAAGTCCGCTACAACATCGAATGGCCAGGCCTGAGCGCAGAAGAAAAACAGTCCGGCATGATCCTGCCTTGCTGTGCTTACCCAATGAGCGATGTAAGCCTTCAATTTGGCCAAAAATAATGGTCAAATTAGCCTGTTGGCGGCGTATTTATTGCCTATTGTGCTATTTAATACATAGCATTGACTAGCACATTCAGATTGAACAGTTAACTCAAACTCCGCTTCAGTCGAATTTCTTCCAACTTTGCGCCACCCACTTCCACCGTTTTCAGCGTGTTCATTTCGCGTTTGAAGCCGGCTTGTTCGTGGAAATGCAGGGCGCGTTCGTTTTGTAGGATGACCCACAGGGTGGCGTCGGTGAACTCTTCTTCTTGCATGCCTTCGCGGGCGGCGTCCCACAGGGCCAGGCCCACGCCTTTGCCCCAATGTTCAGGCTCCACGTAGATGGCCCAAATCTCGCCGGTGGTGGGTTTGGATTTTTCATCGCGTGAACGGTCAAAGCCGACAAAGCCAATGACTTTTTCACCCGTTTTGGTAGAGCCCATGGCCACCCAGACTTGGGGTTCGCTGTACTCGATGGCGTCTTGCCAAAAAGCTTGGCGTTTGGCGGTTGACAAATTGTCCAAATGGTCGTCGGCCATGATGCCTGCGTAAGCCATTTGCGAAGCACGAATATGAATGGCGGTGATGGCGGCGACATCGCCCAAAGTGGCGGGGCGTACGGTGATGTTTTGCATGAGAGATGGTGATGTTGTGATTAAAAATCAAATTAAAATAATCGATGTGGACGATGCGAAGTGCTCGATAATAACCACTCAAACTCAACTTCACTGGAGAAAATCATGGCAAAAGGCGTTGGCGCTCAAAAAATGGTTAAAAAACCGAAAAAAGACACAACACCACCCAAGGCGATTTCGCTGGACAAGCCGCAACCCAGCGTGGTCACCCAAGTGCCCCTGCGCGGCAAAGCGGCCAAGTTGGCAAAGAAAGCCTAATTGAACTCAACGCCACCGACGCAAGCCAACAACCCGCTGCATGGCGTGACCTTGGAGGCGATGGTGACCGCGCTGCAAGCTTATTACGGTTGGGATGAACTGGGGCAACGCATCCACATACGCTGTTTTGTGCTGGACCCCAGCGTGGCATCGAGCTTGAAGTTTTTGCGCAAAACACCGTGGGCGCGTGAGAAGGTCGAGGGTTTGTATTTGTTCATGCTGCGCGAGAAAAATCGACAGAACAACGCGCGAAAGTGAGCGCGAAATTAAACATGTTGCCCGTTAAAAACGGCGTAGGTCCCAGCGTCGTGGGTTTACCTAAAAATGCCGCCAAAGGCGATAATGCCCAATGGCACACCATCACCGATTTTTTGGTCCACCGCTTCCCCGCTATCTCTAGGGCAAAATGGTTGCAGCGCATGGCCGCTGGCGATGTGCAAGACGAGTTTGGCGTACCAGTCACCGCTGATCGCCCCTACCAAGGCCACATGCGTGTGTATTACTACCGCGACATTGAAGTTGAAGAACGCATACCGTTTGACGAAGTGATTTTGCATCAGGACGAGCACCTCATCGTCGTCGACAAGCCGCATTTTTTGCCCGTCATGCCGTCGGGCAAATACCTGCAAGAGACGGTGTTGGTGCGGCTCAAACGCAAATTAGGACTGGATGACATTGTGCCGATTCACCGCATAGACCGCGACACGGCGGGTTTGGTGTTGTTCTCTGTACAAGCGCAAACACGCGACGCTTACCAAGCCCTGTTCCGTGAACGCGCGGTGCACAAAACGTATGAAGCCATTGCAGCGTGGCGTCCAGAATTGGTTTTTCCTTTGACGCGACACAGCCGCATTGAAGAAGACACATCTGCGGGCAGAGGTTTTATGACGCAATGCGAAATGGCGGGTACACCCAACGCCTTGACGCACATTGACGTGCTAGAAATCAAAAACGGCATTGCCCGCTACCAACTTAAACCCGTCACCGGCAAACGCCACCAACTGCGCGTCCACATGAACGCACTGGGCATACCCATCAAAGGCGACGGCATTTACCCCGTGCTGACTCCCGAAGGACAAATCGACCACGACCACCCGCTGCAATTGCTGGCGAAGTCGATTGAGTGGATTGACCCGATTACGCAAGAAAAGCGACGGTTTGATAGTTCTTTTGAACTATTGTTGTGATGCGCATTGAGCATGTCCATGCGCTAAACTTTGCACGACCATTTGTGTTGAGCTAAAACCACTTTACGAGGAGATAACATGCGCCAACTACGACCACTTTTACTGCTTGCCGCAGCCATGCTCGCAGCCACCACCAGCGCCTTTGCCAATGAAGCTTTGCTATCAGAGGCACGCACAGTTGCCAGCATGGTGCCGCCCAAATTACTGCAAGTGCTGACCGAAGAGATTGCCAAAGGTGGTCCTGCTTCTGCTGTTGAGGTTTGCAATGTTAAAGCGCCTCAAATGGCCAAAGCAGCCTCTGAACAAACGGGCTGGACCATCAAACGCGTGAGCCTGCAAAACCGCAACCCTAAAGCCGTACCGGATGCTTGGGAACGCGCGGTACTGGAAGATTTTGACAAACGCGCCGCCGCTGGCGAAAGCCCCGCAACGCTAGAAAAAGGCGAGCTGATCAACAGCGATGCCAATGGCAAAGAATACCGGTACATGCGTGCTTTGCCTGTTGGATCCATTTGCCTGACTTGTCATGGCACTGCCGATAAACTGAACGCCGATGTCAAAACAAAGTTGCAATTGCTGTACCCCAACGACAAAGCGGTGGGCTACACCGTTGGCCAATTGCGCGGCGCCATGACCATTCGCAAAGCGCAACCCTAAAATAGTTTTTATGGATGACATTGCCATGGATTAAATTTCCATGAATTTAATTGCTGTATTTATTTGCTATATATTTAATAGCACTATAGGCAATAAACACGCCGCGTACAGGCTAATTTCTTATATTTTTTGACATGCAAACTGCATTGCAATTGCAGTCGTCAGGATTGGCCACCAACAGCCACGCAATGGCCGTCACGCCAAAAATGGCCGCGTACCACCAGTCATTCCCTGTGAAGTGCTGGCCTACCCAGCCAATGACGGTGCCTGCAGCCACACATGCCAGCAACAGCCCTAAGCGGGCTTTGCGGTTAACGGGCGAAGAGACTGTCGTTGCGGTTGTTGGTAACTCGTTCATGGTGAACAAGTGTACAGGAAACATTGGAATTTAGCTGCTGGAGCGAACCAGTCGTATACCAAAACTATTGACACGATATTCTTTGTTGCCTGATGTGGCAGGAGGTCGAACAACGATACCGCTGTGGTCTCGATCACTCAATGAACTTGACCAATAAGTACCAGAAATTGTTTCGGGGAAATCTGCCAATTTGCTGCTTAATTTCCCCAGCGCAATTAATTCGTCTCTGGTAGGTAATCGCCAGTTGCTAAACCCACAAAGTGCTAAGCTATTGATTGCATTGACGTAGCCAATGGAATTACTTGCAGCATTGATCCCAGCCAAGGAAGGTTTGGTATCTCCTACGCCATAGACTAAATCAGTGACTTGATATTTATCTGCGTCATCAAAATTCGTATAAGTTCGACCAATGCCTTGCGGATGCGATGGGTTCGGATTTTTCCCCTCCCAAATCAAACCGGTTGAATAGTCTATGGCGCACTGCAAGCCGTAGTCGCCCCCTGCAGGGTTAGCCACCCGCGCGAATCCTGTAGTGGGCGTTGTCGTCTCAGGCGTGGTCGCAGTTGTGCCAGCACCTGCAGTGGTGCCACCAGTGGTGGTTTCAGCAGGTGCTGTTGACTCATCGCCGCCTCCACTGCAAGCGGTGAGGACTGTGGCTAAAGTGAGGACGATTGCGTTTAACGTAAGCCGTATTGATTTCATTTTATTCCTTGGCAGTGTTTGTTTGAATGACAAAAGCTAGTGAACCAAGCGCACTTTGCTTCTACCTACCACAGTACCTAAAACATTGTTGCCACGGACGTCGAAACTGGTTACTCCAGAACCAAAATCAACATAATAGGTATAGTTGGCGTCGCTCGCATAGGTCGAAGTTGTCCAGTAACGTCCGTTCTGCGTGTTCGGAAACCAAGTGTTGTCAATCTTTGGGGATTCAGTTGATTTGATCAAACCCTGCAACTCTTCTTTGGTAGGCAACCGCCAAGCATTCGATCCACATAGATTGGTACCGTTGACGGCATTTCTGTAACCGATGGAGTTGCTCAAATCCGCAATTTGGGCACTGGTGGCAGGTTGAGGTGATCCGCCGTTGTAATCTTGATTCCCAGTGGTGCTGTCAAAGTTTGTTTTGATTTGATCACTGGCTCGTAAACCGCTTCCAGGCGGCATCTGTCCTTGCCAGATCAAGCCTGTGGTGTTGTCGCGAACGCATTCAGTTAAATCGTAATATTGCGCTACCCCAGCCGAATCGCAGCCTTTAAACACCCTTGCATATCGTGATGCTATCGTTGGCGCGGGTGTACAGGTGGTGGTGACCAGTGTTGTGGTCGTTCCATCCGTTCCACCTGTACCACCTGTTGTTTCTGTCGGTGTCGTTGTTTCTGCTGGCGCAGTTGCGTCACCGCCACCACTGCAAGCGGTGAGGAGTGTTGCAAAAACAAGGGCGATGAAGTTGAGTATGGGTGTTTTCATGGGGTGTCTTTTACCAAGGTATGGGCTTATGCAGATACCAAAACGATTCGGACGACTGCACCTGAGCTTAAGGTTTGGTCATAGGTCAAAGTCGCTGGGGTGCAGGAGATGACCTTGACTGTGGAGGGTGAGCCTATTCCATCACCGTATGTTGTCGTCACACCCCCAATGGTGTTGGTCACGGTAACAGATGAGGTTGTTCGAGTGATGGTCAGCTTATCGCCATCAACAGACCATGTGCCAGTTGCCGTGCCTGCGTATTGCGACGTTCCACTGGTGCCACCTCTGGTAAAGCTAATCGTGTAATTTGGTGTTCCTTTGTAAGAACCGCCAGTTGAAAATTCGCTTATTTGGTTGCCCGTTACGCTAAAAGCTACACCACTGGCACTTGAACCACCCACTGTTTCTAAGCCTTTTTTGACCTGCTCCGCGCCCATCTCCCATCGGTTGGCAACACATTGGGCAAGATTTGAAAAATCTGTTGAACCAGAACTGCCCGCTGCCGCAGTGCCCGTATCGTCGCCACCGCCGCATGCAGTGAGAAGTGTTGCCGTCGCCAAAATGCTGATTGTTTGTTTGATGTTTTTCATGCTGATTTTTCTTGATGCAACTTTATTTACTTAGCGTGAAATTGACTCCTCCGACGACATCCTGGTCTAAGTAACCTGTGTAGACAAAGTTGCCTGTAATTTTCCCTGTCGCTGCGTCCACCGTTGCCGTGATTGATTTGACTTTGAAATTGCCTGTCGCAGACAAAGCGCCTGAACTACTGACTGTGCCGCTGATGAGGTCGGTGATTGTCTCTTGTGGACCAGATGAATTTGTGCGTGTCACTGACCAAGTGCCCGACAAGGTGTAGTTTCCCGTCACATCGCGAGTAACTGTCAAACTCATAGGGCCGCTGTATGTGCTGGCAAAACTGACAATTGAACTTACGTTACCCGTATACGTACCTGCAAATGTGCTGGTCGATGACTCTGTTGCCGCAGGTGTTGCAGCTGCAGCGGGGTCGGCCACAGTGGCAGACGTATCGTCGCCACCGCCACACGCGGCGAGTGTCAATGCTGCCAGAGTGATCATTAGGTATTTAATAAGATGGCTCATGTGTGTGCTCCTTTTGATTAATGAAATACTTTTTTGCTACAAGTAATGAAATGTTAAAAGTTTGAATGACTTTTCACCAGTGCATAAAGGTATAGACCAAAAGGTATAGAACCTTCGCTAACGTTTTACGGTGTAACATGTACAGACGAACCTATGGCCGATTCTTGTTACTTATGTAGTGATGCGCTACCTCCATATGAATGAAAACTGATATAAAAACCACCACAAACGACCACCAATCGATTATTTTTAGTCTTTACGATGCTGTGGGAAAAGAAGGTGCTTGGAATGCTGTGCTGCAAACCTTATGTGAACACCTCAATGCCAGCATTCGCAGCCAGTCGTCCAGCATTTTTGCAAAAACAGGCACCACGCGGCAACAAGAGTTGATACGTTTGCTGGGCAGTTTGCCGACCACTGTGCAACAGAAATAAAACCTAAATATGCTATATATTTTATAGCACTATAGGCAATAAATACGCCGGCTACAGGCCAATTTAGCATTTACAAATGGGAAGACCCATCTTTCCGAATATATAGCGACCCTTTTAATCTAGTTGCTTCAGAGTACACAGTTCATACCCTGCCAATTGCAATTCACGCCGTAAGTAAGCGGCCATTTGTACCGCGTTTGCACCATCGCCATGGACGCAGATGCTGCCAATGGGACAGGGCAACACCGCACCGCTGTAGCTGACAATACCACCCGCCTCCAACATGCGCTGCACATGCTGCCAACTTGCTTCTTCGCTGTGAATGAGCGCATGGGGTTTTTGGCGTGAAACCAGTTGCCCATCGTCTTCATAATTGCGATCCGCAAAAATTTCAGCCACGACCTGAAGTCCAGCTGCTTGCCCAGCATCGTACAGCTCGGAAAGCGCTGGCGCCAATAAAATGAGTTGACTGTCAAAATCTACGATGGCACGGACGATAGTCTGTGCAATATCCGCACGGATGCACGCCGCGTTATTCAATGCGCCATGGGGTTTGACGTGTTTGATTTCGTGTTGATTGACCCGCGCCATACCCGCCAATGCAGAAATTTGGTATTGCACACAGGCATACAACTCCGCATCACTCATTTGCATTGCACGGCGGCCAAAGCCTTGCAAATCTGGATAGCTGGGGTGCGCACCGATACTGACGCCGCGCGCTTTAGCGCTTTGTATCGATTTGAGCATGACAAGCGGATCACCGGCATGAAATCCGCAAGCAAGATTGGCGCTGTTAATAATGGCCAACATCGCATCGTCAGAGCCCATCACCCAGGAGCCAAAGCTCTCGCCCATGTCTGCGTTGAGGTTGATTTTTTTCTTCATCATTTTTCCCTATCTAATTTACAAGCCTCATTCATCGCCACGCAACATGCCGTCAATCAGGTTGTGCGCAAGCAGTGTTTCGCTGTCAAAATCACCTAAATCTCTGACCGGTTTGATGGCATTTTTCCACTTTTCAAAAGCTGCCTGCTGTGCACGCAAAATGGCATGTGCTTCTTGCAAAGTAACTTTGGCAAATCGCACAGATGCCACAGACGCATTCGCACGCATGTTCGCCAAGCGGCCAATATCCGCTGTAATCACTGAAGCAATTTTGGGATAGCCGCCAATGGTTTGCCCGTCAGCCATTAAGACAATGGGTATGCCATTCGGGGGCACTTGCACCGCACCGACGCAAACACCATCAGAGGCAATTTCTGCCCCCAACGCATTGTGCAAAAGCGGCGCCCCTTCTAGCCGAAAGCCCATGCGGTCTAATTGCGCACTTAATTTCCACTCTTGAGAATAAAACGAATCAATTGATTCCGCATCAAAATAATCCTCCTGCGGACCTGCAACGCATCGCAACGCTGCGCTATCAAATTCAAACGGTGGGGCACAACGCTCTGCGAGTTGGGTTTGGGTTAGCCTGCTATCAGGTAGCGGCGCTTTAACGTTGACACCGTAGTTTTGTCCACGGCGCAACACCTGTCCTAAGTCGGCACGACCATAGTAGCTGTGGCTGCCTAAAGTGGATTGCGCATTCCAACCACCTGCCACCGCTAAATAGGCCAAACCCGAATTCACTTTGCTGCAAATAAGTGTTTGCCCAGCTTCTAAAGTGGCACTGCGCCAACTCGGCAAGCGCTGCTTTTGACCATTTGGGAACAACACAAAGGTTTCAATATCACCAACCAGCGCCACTTGTGCTGTTGATTGGGTCAATTGCAGTTGCGGACCTTGCATTGAAATTTCTATCACGCAGTCTTCGTTGGCATTTCCGACTAAGGCGTTTGCACATGCCATGCTGAGTTTATCTACCGCGCCACTGATGGGCACACCTAGATGACGATAGCCACTGCGGCCGAAGTCTTGGAAACTTGCGCCAAAGCCACTGTGAAGGCATTCAAATTGTGCAAGCACTGAACTCACAGCCATGCCCTTGGGTTTTGCAATTGTGTCCGCCACTGCTGGTGGTCATGGTTCGGCGCTTGCATTGTTGATTTAAGCGCGATGTACTGATCTGCACCAATGGCTTGCCAATGCACATGGTCGCCCGCGTTCAAGAGTGCTGGTTGGTTTGGCGCATGACTTGAGAAAAACTGAACAGGGGTTCTGCCAAGCAAGTTCCATCCGCCCGGACTCTCCCACGGATACGCCGCGCACATTTTGCCAGCAATACCCACAGAGCCAGCGGGCACTTTGGTACGCGGCTGCGCTAAGCGCGGCAAATGCAAAACCTCTGGCAAATCACCCAAGAATGCAAAACCTGGCAAAAAACCCAACATATAGACTTGAAATGAAATACCCGTGATCAACTCAATAATCTGCTGAGTTGAAAGCCCGCAACTTTTAGAAATTGAAGCCAAGTCTGGCGCATATTCTGACTCAAAACAGATGGGCAAATACCAATCAACTCCATTGCTGCATGACGCAGTATGGCCATTTGACAATTCCAACAAAAATTGCCCCAATGCCATGGCATCCGTTTGCAGTGGGTCGTAATGCACACTCAGCGAACGCAAGCTAGGTACGGTATCTAAAATAGCGCCGAAACGGATTAAGTTCGCTGCTTTCAGAGCATCACGGAAGGCTAAAACCCGCTGGTGGTTTTGCGCATTGGCTACCAGTCCAAATTCAATGGTCCAAGCGCTATCGCCTAAGTTCAGCAGCCTAGGTTTTTCATAACTTGCCGTGTGGTCAAACATATTACAACGACGAGGCAGCACGCGCTGCTTGGTCGTAGACACCTGACAACACACGCAATAACCTAGCCAACTCGCCTATATCGCGATTCAGCGCTTCGTCAGCATGCAATGCATCAATCAAGCATTGTTCACGCACTTGTCGGTAGCGCTCAACATAATTGCACCCCAATTCGGTAGCGGTATAACCCACCTCTTTGCCGCTTTTGCTTGCCTCAACAACGCCAATCGCTTGCAATTTCTTCAGTGAGTAGTTGACCAAATGGGTGTCCTCGATATTCATGATGAAGCAGATATCGGCAAGCCGCTTGCCACGCGCTCGGTGCGTAACGTGGTGCATGATCAGTACATCCAACGGCGTTAACTCTTTAAGTCCAGCTGCACGCATGCAGTGCATCACCCATCGGTGAAATGCGTTGCCAGCGACGATGAGTCCAAATTCAAACTCGCTCATTTCAGCAGATTGCGGCGACACCAAATGCGCCGAGGAAACGATGGGTGAGTTGCGCGTCTGCACGTGCGCATTGACGGGATTGGATTTTTTTGTAGCCATACATCGATTGTAAATTTTTTAACGATAAATTATCAACAATATGTTGATAATTAGGGATAACACCTATTCTTCAAAAATCGAATCATTACTAGACTGGCAACTTCGGTAAGTTTTGTCTGTTCATTGACTATAGGAGTTCACTATGAAATTACGAATAATGGCTTTGGGTGCCACAGCCTTGCTCTTTTCGGCACAAGCTGCCTTGGCACAGACCAAATGGGATTTGGCTTCGGCCTATCCTGCTAGCAATTTTCATTCTGAAAATTTGGTCCAATTTGCAAACGACATTGACAAAGCAAGCGCTGGTAAATTAAAAATCACGGTTCACGCAGGCGCATCGCTTTTCAAAGCACCTGAAATCAAACGCGCGGTACAAGGCGGACAAGCGCAGGCAGGTGAAATCATTTTGGCCAACTTTCAAAATGAATGGCAAATCTATGGTGCTGACGGACTGCCCTTCTTGGCCGACAGTTATGACGAAGCTGCAAAACTGTACCGAATTCAAAAACCCGTGATGGAGAAAAAACTCGCCGAACAAGGTATGCAGTTGCTCTATTCTGTGCCTTGGCCCCCTCAAGGTTTGTACAGTAAAAAGCCGATTGCTTCAGCCGCCGATTTAAAAGGCGTTAAATGGCGCGCCTATAGCCCGGCTACGGCACGCATCGCCGAACTGGTTGGTGCACAACCCGTGACGGTGCAAGCGGCAGAGCTGTCGCAAGCGCTGGCAACGGGAGTGGTCGAAGCGAACATGACTTCAGGCGCTACCGGTGTGGACAGCAAACTGTATGAACATTTAAAGTACTACTACGACTTGCAAGCATGGTTGCCTAAAAATGTGGTGATTGTCAATAAAAAAGCATTTGATGGACTTGACAAAGCCACGCAAGGCGCAGTTTTAAAAGCGGCTGCAGATGCTGAAAGCCGTGGTTGGGCTAAGTCACAAAAAGTAAATGCAGATACTTTGGCGACGCTGAAAAGCAATGGCATGAATATTCTGCCGCCTTCTGCTGCCTTGAAAGCAGATATGAAAAAAGTGGGCGAGGTCATGGAAAAAGAATGGCTTGAAAAATCAGGTGCTGAAGGCAAGAGCATGTTAGATGCGTATCGCAAGTAAACGCTGATTGCAAACGTTGACTGAAAATGCGGTTGCGAAATATTCTTGACAGACTCTATGTGTCATCCATTTGGCTGGCCGCGATCATGATGATTGGCGTGCTGGTGATGGTGCTTACCTCCATCATCAGCCGCTTGCTGCACTTTCATGTACCCGGCACAGATGCCTATGCTGGCTATGCAATGGCAGGCGCCGGTTTTTTAGCCTTGGCGCATACCTTGAAATGCAATGAGCATATACGTGTCACTCTCATTATCAGCAAACTGCACAGCGCACCGCGGCGTGCGATGGAATTGTGGTCATTATCGGTCGCTGTTTTGTTATCTGGCTTGCTGACCTTTTATGCATGGCGATTGGTCATTCAGTCGCGCGAATTTCAGGATATATCAACCGCCAGCGATGCCACACCGCTTTGGATTCCACAGATATTAATGGGCATCGGCGTCAGCGTTTTGTTCGTGGCATTTGTAGACGAGTGGTTTTTAGAATGGACTGGCAAACGTTCACATACCGCAACGGATACACGTCATGAATGATTTATGGATAACGGCTTTTCTCATCATCGCCCTATTTGCCTTGCTGGGCAGCGGGGTATGGATAGGTCTTACGCTTGCTGGTGTGGCTTGGATTGGCATGGAGGTGTTCTCGTCACGGCCAGCAGGTGATGCCATGGTGCTCACCATTTGGGGCGCTGCCAGTAGCTGGACGCTGACCGCACTGCCGCTTTTCGTATGGATGGGAGAAATCCTTTTTCGTACCAAGTTGTCTGAAAGTATGTTCAGAGGGCTAGCACCTTGGGTCAATGCCCTGCCAGGGCGATTGCTGCATACCAATATTTTGGGCAGCACCATCTTTGCAGCGGTATCAGGCTCTTCTGCCGCAACCTGCGCAACCATTGGCAAGATGACGATTCCTGAATTAACCAAGCGCGGTTATCCTGCTGAGTTGGTCGTTGGATCACTGGGTGGCGCCAGTACACTGGGATTGTTGATTCCGCCCTCCATCGTCATGATTGTGTATGGCGTGGCAGCGGAGGTATCTATAGCCAAATTGTTTGTGGCTGGTGTGATCCCAGGCCTCCTATTGGCCTCCATGTTCAGCGCCTACCTGATGGTTTGGGCGGTGTTGCATAAAGACAAAATTCCCCAGTCAGAAGCTCATTTCACATTTACCCAAAAATTAAGCGAGTCGCGTCACCTGATTCCGGTGGTATTGCTCATTGCTGGCGTGATTGGCACGATTTACACGGGTATTGCTACTGCTACAGAAGCTGCTGCCATTGGCGTGGTCGGTGCGCTCATCTTGTCAGCTTTTCAAGGTTCACTCCATTGGCATACTTTTCGCGATTCCTTATTGGGCGCAACGCGCTTGTACTGCATGATCGCCTTGATTTTGGCTGGCGCGGCTTTTCTCACATTGGCTATGGGCTATATTGGCTTACCTCGGCACTTGGCAGAATTTGTGGGAAGCTTGGGTCTGTCCCCAGCGATGCTGTTGTTTGTGCTCGCGCTGTTTTACATTGTGCTTGGTTGTTTTTTAGATGGAATTTCGATGATTGTGCTGACGATGGGCGTTATTCTGCCAACGGTAAATGCAGCTGGCATTAACCTCATTTGGTTTGGAATTTTTATCGTCATCGTCGTTGAAATGGCACAAATTACACCGCCTGTAGGCTTTAATTTATTCGTACTCCAAGGCATGACAAAACGCGATATCACTTGGATAGCCAAAGTTTGCATGCCCTACTTTTTCATCATGGTAGCGTCTGTAACTTTGCTGTGGTGGTTTCCGCAGTTGGTGACATGGATGCCGAATCGCATGTGATGGACAAGCCTTGAGTCATCGATAACACCCACACAATCGCACGAGCTAGGACTACCCCACCTTGCATTGTGGGTGGCTAATTTCCCATTTCACATGATTTATTGCTATGTATTTAATAGCACTATAGGCAATAAATACGCCTGCTACAGGCCAATTTGTTATAAAAATCGGCCAGTGCCAGCTTAAGCTCGATTAACCTCGATTAACTCAGCTTTTCATTCACCCAAGCCTGTGCGCTGGCCAAGGCTGCGTCTAATTTGGACGCATCTGTGCCACCCGCCATTGCCATGTCGGGTTTGCCGCCGCCTTTGCCGCCCACTTGCGCGGCGAGGTAATTAACGAGTTCACCCGATTTGACTTTGCCCATCACGTCGGCTGTAGCGCCCACGGCGAGCTGCACTTTACCGGCGTCGCTGCTGGCCAGTACCACCACGGCGGATTTGAGTTTGTCTTTGAGCTTGCCCACCGTGTCGCGCAAGGTTTGCGCCGCATCGGCACTGCTGACACCGTCCATTTTGGCGACGAGTAATTTGATGCCTTTGACATCCACCGCTTTGGACAACAACGCATCGCCTTGGTGGCTGGCAAGTTGGCCTTTGAGAGCCGCGATTTCTTTTTCCAGCGCTTTGCTGTGGTCCAACACGGTTTGAATGCGGCCGCCCAATTCGGGCACAGTTACTTTCAGCGTGCCAGCGGCTTTGGCAGCGGTGCTTTCCAGTTCTTGCACATAGGCCAACGCATTGAGGCCCGTCACCGCTTCGATGCGGCGCACCCCCGATGCAATACCCGCTTCAGAGACGATTTTGAACAAACCAATGTCGCCCGTGCGCTCTACATGCACACCACCGCACAGCTCGGTGCTGGAACCGATTTCCAATACACGCACATGCTCGCCGTATTTTTCGCCAAACAGCATCATGGCACCCGTGGCTTTGGCAGATTCGATGTCCATCACTTTGGCTTTTGTCGCGGCATTGTTCAGCACTTCGTCGTTGACAAAGGCTTCAATCGCGGCAATTTCGGCTTCGGACACGGGTGCGTTGTGGGCAAAGTCAAAACGCGTGCGTTCGGCGTTGACCAAGCTGCCTTTTTGTTGCACGTGATCACCCAGCACAGCGCGCAAGGCTTTGTGCATCAAATGCGTGGCGCTGTGGTTGCGAATGGTTTTGGCACGCTTTGCAGCATTGACTTGCGTGTTGACTGTGTCGCCCACTTTTAAACTGCCCGAAAGCAAAACACCGTGGTGACCATACACATCGGCTTTGATTTTTTGGGTGTCTTGCACTTCAAACACATTGCCGCCCGTGACCAAAGCGCCCTCGTCACCAACTTGTCCGCCACTTTCGGCATAAAACGGCGTTGATGCCAGCACGATGACACCATTTTGACCTGCATTTAAGGCTGTAGCCGGCATGCCATCTGCATAAATAGCTATTATTTTGGTAGCATTGTCTAGCGTTTCATAGCCGACAAATTCATTGCTGGCGCCGTTGTAGTCCAGCGCTTTGTCCATTTTGAATTTGCCAGCGGCGCGGGCGCGGGTTTTTTGCACGTCCATTGCGGCATCAAAGCCTGCTTCGTCCACGGACACGCCACGGTCGCGGCACACGTCTGCGGTCAGGTCCAGCGGGAAGCCGTAGGTGTCGTGCAGCTTGAATGCCACTTCACCTGCCAATACTTTGTCACCGTCTTTGAGAGAGCCGTCCAGCAACTTCATGCCCGTTTCCAGCGTTTCGAAAAAGCGCTCTTCTTCTTGTTTCAGCACTTCTGTGATGCGAGCCTGTTGTTTCGCCATGTTGGGGTAGGCATCGCCCATGACCTTGACCAAATCGGCCACCAGTTTGTGGAAGAACGGGGTCTTTTTACCCAGCAAATAGCCGTGGCGAATGGCGCGACGGATGATGCGGCGCTGCACATAGCCGCGCCCTTCGTTGCTGGGCAACACACCGTCGCTGACCAAGAACGCGGTGGCGCGAATGTGGTCGGCGATCACGCGCAGGCTCTTGTTGTCTAAATCTTTCACGCCGGTTTCACGCGCTGCGGCTTTGATGAGCGCGTCAAAAATATCAATTTCGTAATTGCTGTGCACGTGCTGCAAGATGGCAGAGATGCGCTCCAGCCCCATGCCCGTGTCGACACACGGTGCGGGTAATTTCACCAAGCTGCCATCCGGTTGCATGTCAAACTGCATGAACACATGGTTCCAAATTTCGATGAAACGGTCGCCATCTTCATCTGGGCTGCCCGGTGGGCCGCCTGGAATGTGTGCACCGTGGTCGTAAAAAATCTCGCTGCAAGGACCGCATGGACCCGTATCGGCCATCATCCAAAAATTATCAGAAGCGTATTTTTTGCCTTTGTTGTCGCCGATGCGCACAATGCGGTCCGCCGGAATTCCAACTTCTTTGTGCCAAATGTCATAGGCCTCGTCGTCGTCGATGTACACCGTCACCAGCAGACGCTCTGCTGGCAGTTTGTAGACCTGGGTCAACAGCTCCCAACCCCATTGGATGGATTCGCGCTTGAAATAATCGCCAAAGCTCCAGTTGCCCAACATCTCAAAAAAGGTGTGATGCCGTGCGGTGTAACCGACGTTTTCCAAATCGTTGTGTTTGCCACCTGCACGCAAGCACGCTTGCACACTGGCTGCCCGCACGTAGGGGCGCTTGTCTTGCCCCAAAAACACGTCTTTGAACTGCACCATGCCCGAGTTGGTGAACATCAGCGTCGGGTCGTTGCCCGGCACCAACGAGCTGGATGCCACCACGGTGTGTCCACGTTCGGCATAAAAGTCGAGGAATGATTTGCGGATGTCGGCGACGGTGAATTTAACGGGTGTGGAAGACATGACGTTCTTTGATTGAAAAGTTGGGTGCAAAAGTAGTGCGCAAAAGGAGACTGACCAAAAAGTGCAAAAAAGGACAAAAAAAATAGGGAGCTACTGCCCCCTATTATAAGTTTGCACACGCGTGTTCAGGGTTTCAGCACCAAGGCATCGCCCACAGCAGCTGGATTGAGTTTGAAAGCGCGGTTGGGCTGTGCCGCGATGCCAGCCCATTGCTGGCTCATGTCGCGGTAACGGCTGGAAAATACCAAGCCGCTTTGGCCCGTTTGGTAAATGAAGCTGGATTTGTCTAAATCGGACAAATCAAACACGCTGCGCAAGCTGGCAGCATGGCGATTGTGGAAGGGCTCTGCCTCGTTGAGCCAATATTGACCCACATTCACCGTCCAAGGGTCGCCCGATGTGGGCACAGTGACATCAAACACTTTGGCCAACGCAGCCACATTGCCAAAGGGTTTGTGAATCGAGCGTGCCACATGGGCCACGCCCCACAGCCATTTGCTGGGGTCTGCACCGTATTTGGCACTCAGGCGGTCCAAGGCCCGTGTCATCGCTTCGTCAGACTGTTGCGCGCACGATTTGGGCGCACACCAGGTGGCGTCGTTGTTCAACATGGATTGCTCCACCACGCCACGGAACTGGCGTTTGCCATACAAGGCTTTGAATTTGTCTGCGCCGATTTTGGGAATCACCAAACCACGTGCCAATTCATCCGCCCAAGTGGCAAACACCAATGGTGCAGCGCTGCTGGCTTGCATATTGCCATCAAACGATTGCAACAGGGCCATGGCAGCCGGAGCAAGCGCATGTTTGCTTTGGCTAGCACGTATGGTGGGCAGCAATTTTTGGGTAGCCAGTGAGGTGGTGTCCGATTGAATGCTGTACATCGATGCCATGTCGTGCTTGGGTATTGCGGCCATCAGCGCTTCGATGCGGTCAAAGCGTTCGGGTGTTGCCCAATCGCCAGTGATGAAATGCGGGTAGTCTGCGGGGTGAATGCGTTGGTTGGCCGTGGCGACCCAGCCTTTTTTGCCGTCGTCTTGCGGTGTTTGTGCATACGGCAACCAGCCCGCCCAATCGTACTTGGCCTCCCAACCGGGTGCGGGTGCCACGCCTTTGATGTCATTGTCTGGACTTCTCACCGGCACTTTGCCAATGGCTTTGTAGGCAATTTTGCCGGTCACATCCGCCATGACTGCGTTTTGCATGGGCGAGTGGTAGCCTGAAAACGCCGCCATCAGTTCATCCACACTTTGCGCTTTTTGCGCGTTGATGCCCGCCAGCACCGTGGTGTTGTCGGCATCCAAAGCGGACCAACGCAGCGCAATGACATACTTGTTGGTGTCCAATACGGCCGCATGGACCGCTTGCGCATCGCTGATAACCGGGCCGTGCCGTGTGCTGCGGTAGCTGTAACTCACATCAGGCTGTCCTTTGACCTTGATGCTGTCGGTGCGCGTTTCAAAATCAGCCCAACCTGTGGGTGTTTTGTACTGTTTGGGATTGGCAGGGTTGATTTGTTCTAAGTACAAATCTTGCACATCCGGTCCCGTGTTGGTAAAGCCCCAAGCCACCTTGGCGGTGCGTCCCAACACCACCGATGGCAAGCCTGGCAAAGTGGCACCCACTGCTTCAAACACACCCGGCACATGCACACCCGCAAAATACCAAATAGCCGGTGCGCTCAAGCCCAAATGCGGGTCGTTTGCCAGCAAGGGTTTGCCACTCACCGTGTGGCTGCCCGCCACCACCCAGTTGTTGCTGCCCTTGCCTTCAATGTTGCCAATTTCGCTGCCGACGATGTTGGCCGCCACATCACTTTCCAACGCTATATTTTTAATAGCATTGTAGGCAGTATCCATGCCGTATACAGGCTGATTTTCTATAAATTTTTGAGAACTGGCTTGATTCGCCGTGGCTTTGACTTCGGTGGCTTTGTAAATACCCAAATCAGCATACAGTTTGGACAAATCAACTTTAGATAAGGGCGCTTGGCCGGGATAGGCAGGGAACAAATCCCACACCTGCTTGGTGGGCAGTTTTTGTGCGGTGGACAAGCGCCCAAACTCCGTGCCCCAGTTGCCACCCAAATCCAGCGCCATCATGATGGCCCAGCCCACGCTGTCAACACCGGTCCAAGTAGCCGGCTTCACGCCCAACACGTGAAACTCTGGCGGTAAGGCTTGGCTGCTGGTGGCATGAAAAGCATTGATGCCATCGGCATAGGCTTTGACTTGGGCTTTGGCATCGGCCGGCATTGCATCAAACTGCTTTTGCGCGGCACGGATGATGCCCAAACTGCGCATCAGTTTGTCCGTCTCTAAAGTGGCAGCGCCCAACATGGCGCTCAGCTCACCGTGCATGATGCGGCGGTTGAAATCAAGTTGCCAACTGCGTTCTTGCGCATGCGTGTAACCCAGCGCAAACGCCGCGTCTTCTACATTTTTGGCATGAATGTGTGTGATGTCAGACGCATCGCGTGTGATGCGCACCTCGTCTTTCAAACCCGAAGCCGCCAGTTTTTGTTCGCCCGACAGTGTGGGGAAACTGCGCCAAACGTAAACGGCGATGGCGATGCTGGCCAACACCAGCAACAAAAAAAGCCACCCAATAATTTTTTTCAGAATGCGTAACATGCTCTTCATGCCTCCTTATCAAGATGCATGACAGCTTACGCGAAGATGCTGCCTAAATCTACGAGGGTTTACTTGTAGAAGGCACTTATCAAACGCTATTTATAAAACGCTTCGACTTTGCCTTTGAGTTTCACCGTCAACGGGTAACCAAAACGGTCCACCTTTTTGCCGACGGGCACTTTGATCCAACCCTCGCTGATGCAATACTCTTCCACATCAAAACGCTCTTTGTCGTTGAATCGAATGCCCACATCATGCTCAAAAACAGCGGCAATATGAAACTTGGTGCGCGCGTCGGTGGACAGGCGGTCTGGCAATGGGGGTTTGATGGTGTCTGTCATTTCAATCTCATGAATTTATTTAAATTGAGTATTATGCTGTGAGTAATTGGATGCACCAATAAACAGCGATGGCCATTTGAACCGCGAAGGCCGTGAATCGCATGCTAACCGCTAGTGCCGATGTCGAAATCAGATGAATCACAGATTGAATGATTCTCGCCCACAGTAAGACATAGGATAAAGAATCCGTCATGGACGTTTTGTTGGCTAGTACGGCCACCAACATCAGGCCACCAAAAATCGGTAAACCTTCGACACAATTGGCATGGGCTCGTGCCAGTCGCTGCATAAAAGGGGAAAGATTACCATTATCTGGTTGAAAACCATTCGCTTGAATTTGCTTCGACGCAACCATTTTTGTTCGAATCAATTCCATCAAAACCAGTAACGCCAGCGACCAAGCGATAAAACCGGTCAATGCCATCAATGTCGTGCTCATGCAATTTCTCCTATAGAAACTCTACCCACCCAAACTCACATACACATTTTGCACATCGTCATTGCCATCAATAGCGCTTAAAAAGGCTTCCACTTCTTCTAATTGTTCGGCGCTGAGGGTGCTGGGGTCAATCGGGTTTTTGGGTTTGTAGCCGAGTTTGGCTGACAACACATTGAAGCCGTGGTTCGGCAAGGCACGGCTGACCATGTCCAGGTCGGTGGCGTCGGTGTAGAACAGTGTGGTGGTGACTTTGCCGTCTTCATCGGCGTCGCCCGCTTCAAAATCTTGTGCGCCGGCTTCGATGGCGGCCATTTCAGCATCGGCGTCAGGGTTTGCGGGTTCGGCTTCGATGATGCCCACGTGGTTAAAGTCCCACGCCACCGAGCCTGATGTGCCCAACTGCCCTTTGCGAAACAGCACGCGCATTTCGGGCGCGGTGCGTTTGACGTTGTCAGTCAAACATTCCACCATCACGGCCACTTGGTGCGGCGCAAAGCCTTCGTAAATGACGTGTTCGTAGCTGATGTTTTCGCCCGTTAATCCCGCGCCTTTTTTGATGGCGCGTTCCAAAGTGTCTTTGGGCATGGAGACTTTGCGCGCTTGCTCAACGCACATGCGCAATTTGGAATTGGATGCCGGGTCTGCGCCATTGCGTGCCGCCACCACGATGTCTTTGACCAAGCGGCCAAACAATTTACCCTTGGCACTGGCGGCCAGTTCTTTACCCTTTGCTTTCCATTGCGCACCCATGACGACTCTTTCCTGATTTGTGTATGATTGAAGTTGACATTATCAATCAAACCCTAACCCTATGAATACCACGACTTCAACTTCAACCACCCCCTTGGCGAAGTTAAACGACCCTGGCCTGCTCAAAACTGGCGCATTGGTCAACGGCGAATGGCTAAAAGGCACATCGCAGTTTGCCGTGCATGACCCCGCTACAGGGTTAAAACTGGCTGAAGTTGCCAATTTATCTGCCAACGATGCTGCAAAAACAATCGCATTTGCTGACACAGCGTTAACCGCTTGGCGCGGCAAAACGGGGAAAGAGCGGCATGCCATTTTGCTCAAGTGGTTTAACCTCATCATGGCCAACCAGGACGACATTGCGCGCATCTTGACGGCAGAGCAAGGCAAACCGTATGCCGAAGCCAAGGGCGAAGTGGCCTATGGCGCCAGCTTTGTCGAATGGTTTGCTGAAGAGGCCAAGCGCGTCAACGGTGAAGTGTTGCCACAGTTTGACAACAACCGCCGTCTGCTGGTGCTGAAACAGCCCATCGGTGTGTGTGCGGCCATCACGCCGTGGAACTTCCCTATCGCCATGATCACGCGCAAGGTTGCGCCTGCACTGGCCGCTGGTTGCACGGTAGTCATCAAGCCCGCTGAACTGACACCACTGACCGCCCTGGCTGTGGCTGAACTCGCCGTGCGGGCTGGCATTCCAGCTGGCGTGCTGAATGTGTTGACCGCTGACAGTGCCAATTCGATTGCCATTGGCAAAGTGTTTTGCGACAGTCCCGTCGTGCGTCACATCAGCTTCACCGGATCAACCGAAGTGGGTCGTATTTTGATGTCGCAAAGCGCTCCCACAGTGAAAAAATTGTCGCTGGAACTGGGCGGCAATGCGCCTTTTATCGTGTTTGACGATGCCGATGTGGATGCCGCTGTTGAAGGCGCCATGGCCAGCAAATACCGCAACGCGGGTCAAACCTGCGTCTGCGCAAATCGCATCTATGTGCAAGACGCGGTTTATGACGAATTTGCCAGCAAATTCGCTGCCAAAGTCAAAGGCTTGAAAGTCGGTAACGGCTTTGAAGACGGCGTGGTGCAAGGCCCACTGATTGAACCCGCCGCCATCGAAAAAGTGACCGCGCATGTGGCCGACGCGCTGGCCAAGGGTGGCACCTTGCTAGCGGGCGGCCAAGCCTTAGAGGGTCAGTTTTTTCAACCCCCCTTGATTGGCAACGCCACCGCCGACATGTTGTGCGCACGTGAGGAAACCTTTGGCCCGTTTGCACCCATCTTCCGCTTTAAAACCGATCAAGACGCCATTGACGCGGCCAACAACACCGAATTTGGTCTGGCCAGTTACCTCTACAGCCGCGACATTGGACGCATCTTTCGCGTATCTGAAGCGCTGGAATATGGCATGGTGGGCATCAACGCCGGTGTGATCGCCACCGAGCACGTGCCATTTGGTGGTGTCAAACAATCGGGTCTAGGCCGCGAAGGTTCGCACCACGGCATGGACGAATATTTAGAACTTAAATATTTGTGCCTGGGTGATATTTTGAAATAAACTTTATTTCAACTCATACTCAAATGTGCTCACCACGCGCAGGCGTTTGACGCGAGAGCTGGTGTCGTCGGCATCGCTGCCATCATCGCCACTGATGCGTATCGCACCTTGGTTGGCGTTTTTCAAAGCACCCAAGGTGGCACCGGCTTCGGCGGCAAATTTAACAGCTTGGTCTTTCGCGTTGCGGGTGGCTTCAGCCAGCAGCGGTGCTTTGATGTCGTTGAATCCGCGCAATTGGTAGCGCGGTCCACCAAAACCACCTTCACCACCCAATTGAATACCCGCTTGAATCAGTGGGTCCACCGCCAAGGCGGCTTTTTCTACCTCTTTCACCCGTTTCGATTTCACCAGCACTTGACTTGTGCCATTGAAACGCAAGGGCACATTGCCCTGTGCGTAATCGCGCGCCATCAGGTCTTGCACGCTCAAAGGGCGTGGTTCAATTTCTGCCTCGGTAAAACCACGCGCTTTTAAAAACGCAATCACCTTGTCGCGGTCAGTACTCAGTGCCTGTTGTACGGCACCAAATTCATTGCCCGCACGCCGAAAGGCCAAAGTCCAAACCACATAATCTGATTCCACATCTTTTTCTGCCAAGCCTTTGACCGTCACCGACCGGTCCGCCATGCGAAAGCGCTCCAAGCCGCTGCTCACCGCAAAACCAGCCAATGCAATACCAGCTGCCACCAACAGTGCGGTCAAAATACGGGGGGTGTGGTTCATGCAATTCTCCTGAATGGGGTTGATGTTGCAATGATAAACGCGAACGTTGTGATCGGGGTTGTGAACAAAAATTGAATTTAAATCGAATTAAAATCGAAATGACCCAAGCGGGTGTCGTTCAGTGGTAGGACTTTTGCTTCCCAAGCAAATAACGAGGGTTCGATTCCCTTCACCCGCTCCAGCCTTGGTCTGCCATCCATTCGCATGAAACCCCAACGCACTCTTTTCGCCTACCTGTGGGTATCCCCTGTCACTGTGTTTGGGATGTTCTTCGCCTTGCTGGCCTACGCCTTTGGCGCAAAGATGAAGTGGCGCTATGGCGTGCTGGAAGTGGCGGGACATACGCGCACGCATTGGCTGAATAAGCTCACTACCCGCTACGAAGCCATCACTTTAGGACACGTGATTTTGGGCCGCAAGCACGGTGTGCTCAAAACGTATCGCAGCCATGAACATGTGCATGTGCGGCAATACGAACGCTGGGGGGTGTTGTTTCCCTTGCTGTATGTGTTGGCAAGTTTGCTTGCACTCTTACGTGGCAAACATTTTTATTGGGACAACGTGTTTGAAGTTGAGGCACGAAAAAAAAGCGCAGACTGACTGCGCTTTTTTGTATGTCAAATAAACATCGTCAATGAAATACCCTTGGGCTTCATTTAAAACCCAACTACCGCACCAAACGGACAAGGACGCCGTCGTAGTAGCCGTCGCGGTCGCCACGGTAGCCGTAGTCGGCATTGCCTTTGAAGAAATCGACGCCCCAAGCGAGGGAAGCGTGGCCCGCGTAGGGCGAAGACGTCCAGTACCAGCCGTATTGCGGTGTGTTAGGGAACCATGTGGTGTTGATGTAAGGGGCTGCTGTTGCACTGCTGTCTACAATGCCTAATAGCTCGTCTTTGGTGGGCAAGCGCCAGTTGCTATAGCCGCACAAGTTGGTGTCATTGACAGCGTTTTTATAGCCAATGCTGTTGGTGCTTGCATCTACGTCGGTTTGGTTGGGCGCTATGTAAATTGATACCGTACCGCTGTATTTTTGCAACTCTGCGGTGCTGTCGAAATTGGATTTGTATTGGTCGTTGGCTCTTAAACCCGTGCTTGCAGCGGTTTGACCTTGCCAGATTAACCCTGTGGTGTTGTCGCGCACACATTCTGTTTTGTCGTAAAAGGTATTGTTGCCTGTGCTTGTGTCACACGCTTTGAACACCAATTCGTATCCTGTCGTGCCATAGCTGTGGGTAGGGCAGGTTTTGGTGGTTGGGGTTGAAATTGGTGCGGTGTTGTTACAAGCAGCACCTTTGACGGTAACTTTGTATGTTGCTTGGCTGCCGTCAGGCGCGGTGATGGTGTAATCCACAGGTGCGCTGTAGTTGCGTGCCACACGCGGATCGGGGCTGACGCTGTAGCCGCTGGCCTGCACTTCCATCACCATGTTTTCAAGGGTTGTGGTGCAGTTACCAAGGCCGCTTAGATCAATGGTGACGTTTTGTCCACTAACCGTGCCTTTAACGCCCATGGCGCTAAAGTCTGCGGCAACGGTTGTGCTGTCTGAACTGCTGCTACAAGCAGTCAACACTGCCATTGCAAGGCATAACAGGGCTTGGCGTAGTTGAGATGTCATTTGCATAATTTCCCTCAAACCTTTAGATGGATAACAAGCAAATGCTAGCAAAAAATATCGCTTACATAAAGCCCTAGCCTAGAGCAGCCCAGTCAAACTTACTTAATCGTCACTTCCACGCGTCGGGCTTCGGCGCTGCTGCCTGTGGCAGCGGTGGTGTTTTCGGGCTTTTTCAGTTCGATTTTGCCTTCCGCAACGCCCAAACCTTTGAGCGCATCACGCACGGCAAATGCGCGTTGCTTGGACAACTCTGCATTTTTGGCGGCATCGCCAGTTGCGTCGTTGTAGCCACTGACCACAACCGATTTGCCTGCACCCACGGCTTTGACCACTTCGGCCAGCGCTTCTTTGCTACCGGCGGCGACTTCAGCTTTGCCAGACGCAAAATAGAATTTCACCACGCCGTTTTCAACTTTCACACTGGCAGCATCGGCTGCAGCAGCATCGGCTGCAGCAGCACCGGTTGCGGTTGCACCAGCTGCGGCCCCTGCTGCGGCATCCCCAGTACCGGTAGCACCAGCAGCCCCTGCCATTGCCGCGCCTGCCGCACCGGCAGCGGTACCCGCTGTGCTGTTTGCAGTTGCGTTGGCAGAGGCAGCAGCACCTGCATTTTTGACATTTTTGTAATGCAAGCTCACGCCAATTGCCAATGCAATCGCCAAAGCCACCACCCCAAACACCACACCCAAAATCCAGCCGCGGCCTTCGTCTTCGTCAGAAATCATGCAAAACTCCAATATTGATAAAAATACGCTCTCAAACAGAGCAGAAACACCTGCACCGATTGTAAACGCTTCTATACTTTGAGCATGGATGAACTAGCCAAACTTCGCAAAAACTACGAACGCGCTGAACTGAGTGAATCGGACTCACACGCGGACCCTATGCAACAGTTCAGCCTCTGGTTGCAACAAGCCATCGACGCGAAAGTGCCCGAACCCAACGCAATGACGCTGGCCACTGTGTCCAGCCAGTTGCGACCGAGCACGCGTGTGGTGTTGATCAAAGGGTTTGATGCCAATGGCATCGTGTGGTACACCAACTACAACAGCCACAAAGGTCAAGAGCTGGCCGGCAATCCCTATGCGGCTTTGCAGTTCCATTGGGTTGAGCTGGAGCGCGTGGTGCGGATTGAAGGCATGGTTGAAAAAGTCAGCGACGAAGAAAGTGATGAATACTACCGCAGCCGACCGCTGGATTCACGCTTGGGCGCGTGGGCATCGCCGCAGTCAGAGGTCATCAGCAGCCGCGCGGTGCTGCTGGCCAATGCGGCCATGTATGGCACGCAATTTTTGCCCACCTTGGTCAGCGGCGGACCGCCTAGACCCGATCATTGGGGCGGTTACCGACTCAAACCCGATGCGTGGCAATTTTGGCAAGGCCGCCCTAGTCGCTTGCATGACCGCTTGCGTTATTCACAGATGTCAGATGGCACATGGTTAAGAGAGCGATTGGCACCATAATAAAGTCTTTTTATATGAAAAATTGACCTATAGCCGGCGTATTTATTGCCTAGATTGCTATTAAATTTATAGTAAACCTTGTCTCAACCAAGAAGGAATGGAGTCTGCTATGTTTCTCAAAAACACCTGGTATGTGGCGGCAACACCCGAACAAATTGATGCCCAATTTACCGATGGTGCCAAACCCTTGGCACGCACCATTTGCAATGAACGCATGGTGTTTTACAGAGGTGATGGTGGTGTGGTTGCCGCACTGGAAGACTTTTGCCCACACCGCGGTGCGCCCTTGTCGCTGGGCAAAGTTTGCAATGGCAAACTGCAATGCGGTTACCACGGTTTGCAAATGGGTTGCGATGGCAAAGCGGTGTCCATGCCAGGGCAAAACGTGGGTAACTTTCGCAGCATACGTGCCTTCCCTGTCGTTGAACGCTACGGCTTTATTTGGGTTTGGCCCGGTGACGCCACAATGGCCACACCAGACAGCATTCCGCATTTGGATTGGCACAACAACCCCGAATGGGCATTTGGCGGCGGGCACTTCACCATCAACTGCGATTACCGTTTGATGATCGACAACCTGATGGACCTGACGCACGAAACCTACGTGCACGCCAACAGCATTGGCCAAAAAGAAATCGACGAAGTGCCGTGCCAAACCGAACTCAATGGCAATGAAGTGGTGACCAGCCGCTTCATGCACAACATCGAGCCACCACCGTTTTGGAAGCTGGCCTTGCGCGGCAACCATTTGGCTGACGATGTGTTGGTGGACCGCTGGCAAATTTGCCGCTTCACACCACCGAGCAATGTGCACATCGAAGTCGGTGTGGCGCATGCGGGGCATGGAGGTTATGACGCGCCCGCTGAGCACAAGGTGTACAGCGTGGTGGTCGATTTCATCACCCCCGAAACCGACACATCCATGCATTATTTTTGGGGCATGGCACGCAAGTTCAACCCCAGCGACAGTGCCCTGACCGACACCATTCGCGCCGGTCAAAACAAAATATTCAGCGAAGATTTGCAAATGCTAGAGATGCAACAAAAAAACCTGTCCACCCACCCCACCCGCCGATTAATGACACTCAACATCGACGCCGGCGGCGCACACTCCCGCAAAGTGATAGAGCGACTTCTGTCACAAGAAGTGGCTGAACAAAACAAGGTAACAGCCTAGCTACCGTAAAGTTAAGCATTAAATTGGCCTCTAGCCAGCATATTGATTGCCTAAAGCGCTATTTTATTGATAGCTAATTGTTCACTCATGCAAAGTCACCCGCCACCAAGTGGCGTTGGTGAGTTGGATGCAGCCACCTTTGGGCATGGGGGTGATGGTTTGCACTGGGGCTTGTAGCGGCATGACGTCGGAGAGTTCTTTCCACTGCCCTGGAGCCTCCCAACGCAGGGCGTGCAGGGCTTTGAGTTGCATGTTGGGGACGATGATGGTGGGTCGCACGCCAGTTTGTTCGACAATGACAGACAGGCTTTGGTCCACATCACCCATGCGGTGATTCGATGTATCCATTGCCTGCGCAAAGGCAATCAATTGCGGTGGCGCGTAGTGGTACAGCGTGAGCATGCCGCCAATGTGCGGCGTGACAACGCTGGCAATGTCGGTTTTGCCATCGCCATCAAAGTCAGCAGTGCCAATGGGATTCAACCAGCGGAAAGTAGAGCCTGTGAATGGGCTGCGTGCCAGTTCATGCAAGACTTGTTTTTTGTTTTCGAGCACCACACCAAAAACCACGGTGGCTGAACCTTTGAAAGCATCCGATTCAATCAAAACAATTTCATCGCGCCCGTCTTTGTCAATGTCCACCAAGCGCGGCACGCGGTCTTCAAAGACGCGGTGCAAGGGCAATTCAAAAACGACTTCGGATGCTGGCAAATTGGCTTGATATGAAGACGCATGCAACAACACATGCAAAGTGGCCGCGTGACTGGGCGCTCCCAACGCTTTGTGTGGGTATCGCAAGGTGGGTGTTCCAAGCCACGCCCATGCGATGTCTTTGTTACCACGTGCCACTTGGCTGCCGGGTAGACGGTGCGCGGCTTGCACCGGTATGGTCTGAATTTGTGCCACTGGTTTCACACCACAGTGTGCTGACGCGCGCTCAAGCACCAACCCCATTGCCATGCCGCTTGGTAGCGCACCAATGGTGAGTAATGAAAACAATAGAAATTGACGCATCCCGCTTAGTCTTTAAACCGGCATGCTTCTTACATCATTTGCGCCCAAAAAATTGACGAACAACGTCTTGCGCCACTTGCTGCAATTGGGTAGCGGTTTCGGTTGGAATGGCGCCATACATGGTGTAGGGGTTGCCTACTGGGCTGGTACTGTACAAGCTGGCTACCACCGTGCAGGCCGCCAGATAAGTACCCAATGGGCTGGGGTGGCTGCCGTCTTCTTTGTCGTGCAGTTTCAATTCGGGGTAACGGCGATAAGCTTCCTCAAAGGCCAAGCCGACGGGTATGACAATGGCTTGAATGTCGTTGGCAACTTGCACATACATGTTTTCAATTTTGCGCACGTTGTTTGGGTTCAGCTCTTTATGCGGTGGCACATAAGCAGGTGTCATGTACAAGGCGGTTTTGCCGCCACGGTTGGTAATCACTTGGTTGTGCTGGGCCACCGTTTGGGCAAACTTGGCGCGGCTCGCATCTTTCAGCGCATCACCGCTGTTGCCGGCCAAAATCACCAGTTCAAATGGCTCTTTCACACCGATGCGACCAGTCTGCGTTAACCAGTCGATGTTGTGATGGTCCAAACTCGCACCGCCAATCGTGGCCGATTTGTATTGAATGCGTTTGTCCAGCTCTGCGTTGCTGGCACCCACCATGCGCCGCACATGGTTGTGCAGGCTGTTGTTGTAATAAAAATAGCTGTTGCCTACAAACAAAACCCGCGCTGGATTTTGGACTTGCGGCTGAGTGACCGAAGGCGCTAGTGCGTGCGCAGCAGAATGGCTGATTGCCAAGGTGAATAACCCACTGATGAGCGTGAGCTTTAGTAGTACAGACAGTGGCTTCATTGTTATTTCCCTCAAAGATTAACCCATTGATGCTTTGAATAATAAATATTTTTGATGACTCAAGCATTAGCTTTGATGCAAATTGCACCAAATACAAGGGTAATCACCAGTCTTATATAAGAGTCGATTTGCGACAATCACATCCATAAGCAAACCGATGTATTTTTTTGCTTTATCGGTATTTCTTCTTACTTATTATCTTGCTACCCATCACTTTACTTAGGAGTTCAATCGTGCCACTCACAAAACTAAAGAAGCTGCTCCCTGTCGCATTGCTGGCCACATTGGCTTGCCAAACTTTGCCAGCCATTGCTGCGGCATGGGTACCCACTAAAACGGTGGAATTCATTGTTCCAGCTGGCACTGGCGGTGGTGCAGACCAAATGGCGCGTTTGATTCAAGGCATCGTGACCAAGAACAACCTGATGAAATCATCCATGGTGGTTGTTAACAAAGGTGGTGGCGCAGGCGCTGAAGGTTTCTTGAATGTGAAAAGCAGCGCAGGCGACCCACACAAAATCATCATCACCTTGTCCAATATGTTCACCACACCAGTCGCCACAGGTGTGCCTTTCAGTTGGAAAGACATGACACCCGTTGCGATGTTGGCTTTGGATGAATTTGTGTTGTGGGTGAATGCCGATGCACCGTACAAAACACCACAAGAATATTTCGCTGCGGTGAAAGCTTCAGGCGGCAAAATGAAAATGGGTGGTACAGGCTCTAAACAAGAGGACCAAATCATCACTGCGTTGATTGAAAAATCCACTGGCGCCAAATTCATCTATGTGCCCTACAAAGGCGGTGGTGAAGTGGCCGTGCAATTGGTGGGCAAGCACATCGACTCATCCGTCAACAACCCGATTGAAGCGGTAGCCCAATGGCGTGGCGGCAAGCTGCGCCCATTGTGTGTGTTTGATGGCAAACGCATGCCCTACAAAGACAAAATTGCCGACAAAGCATGGGGTGATATACCAACCTGCAAAGAAGGCGGCTTGGATGTGGAGTATTTAATGTTACGTGGCATCTTTATGTCTCCTGGCGTGAAACCCGAGCACACAGCTTTTTACGTTGACTTGATGCAAAAAGTACGTGCCACCGCCGAGTGGAAAAAATTCATGGAAGAAGGCGCATTCAACCAAAGCTTTATGACCGGTGTTGAATATGTGCGATGGGTAGCGAATGAAGAAATTCGCCATCGTTTGCTGATGCAAGAAGCTGGCTTTGTAGCCAAATAATGGTTGAGAGATTAGCAGCATGAGCATGGACAAACATGAGGACGAACCGAGTGCCGCATCGACCAAATCACTGGAAATAGCCACCGCGCTTTTCTTTTTATTGATCGGTGGTTTGGTGATGTGGGACAGCTACCGCATAGGCGCAAAGTGGGGTGATGATGGCCCACAAAGCGGTTATTTCCCGTTTTACATTGGCCTGTTGATGTGCATTGCCACTTTGGCAAATTTGCTCACGGCCATTCGAGTTCGCCGCAAAACTTCCTTTGTCTCACAAGAAAAACTCAAATTGGTGTTGGCAATTTTCTTGCCTTGCTTGGTGTACTTGGTGGTGATGCAGTTTGTCGGTTTGTACGTATCGTCTGCCATCTTTATTGCCATCTTCATGCGTTGGCAAGGCAAATTCAGCTGGGTCAAATCCATCTTGACAGGCTTGGGTACCAGCATCATTTTGTTTGCCATGTTTGAGATCTGGTTCAAAGTACCCTTGTTCAAAGGGCCGCTTGAAGCTGCATTCGGATACTAATTTCTAAAACACTTCTACTCAGAATAACACCATGGATGAAATTCAGGCCTTGCTACAGGGTTTTGCCGTAGCCCTGTCACCAATCAACATCGCTTTGATGTTTTTGGGCATTGTGTTGGGCGTATTGATTGGCGTGTTGCCTGGCCTGGGCGGTGCCAATGGCGTGGCCATTTTATTGCCGCTGACATTCAGCATGGAGCCCACATCGGCCATCATCATGCTGTCGTGTATTTATTGGGGTGCCTTGTTTGGCGGGGCCATCACCTCCATCTTGTTCAACATACCGGGTGAGCCTTGGTCAGTGGCCACCACTTTTGACGGCTACCCCATGGCGCAACAAGGACAAGCCGGTGCAGCTTTGACAGCAGCGTTCACCTCCTCTTTCTTTGGGGCTTTGGTCGCGGTCATCATGATCACCTTCACAGCGCCTTTGGTGGCTAAATTTGCGCTCAACTTTGGTCCACCCGAATTTTTTGCGGTGCAACTTTTGACCTTTTGCAGCTTTGTCGGCATGAGCAAAGGTGCGCCTTGGAAAACGTTGGCTGCCATGTTTCTAGGCTTCACTTTGGCCGCCGTGGGCATGGACAATGTGACGGGGCAATTGCGTTTGACCTTTGGCGTTGAACCATTGATGAAAGGCTTTGACTTTTTGATCGCGGTGATTGGTCTCTTTGGCATTGGCGAAATTTTGCTCACCATGGAAGAGGGTTTGGCATTTCAAGGCAAATCCGCCAAAATCAATTCCAAAGTGGTGTGGGAAACATGGAAAAAATTGCCACAGTATTGGGCCTCTTACATTCGCAGTGCCTTGGTTGGCTGCTGGATGGGCATCACACCCGGCGGAGCGACGCCTGCTTCATTCATGAGCTACGGCATCGCCAAACGCTTTTCTAAAAACGGCAAAAATTTTGGCAATGGCGAAATTGAAGGCGTGCTCGCCCCTGAGACCGGCGCGCACGCGGCGGGCACATCGGCTTTGTTGCCCATGTTGACCTTGGGCATACCAGGCTCACCCACTGCCGCGGTGTTGCTCGGTGGTTTGTTGGTGTGGGGCTTGCAACCAGGCCCACTCTTGTTTGTTGAGCAAAAAGATTTTGTTTGGGGTTTGATTGCCAGCATGTACTTGGGCAATATTGCGGGCTTGATTGTGGTCCTGTTAACCGTGCCATGGTTCGCTGCGATTTTGCGCATTCCGTTCTCCATCATCGCGCCGATTATTTTGGTGATTTGCGCAGTCGGTGCCTACACCGTACACAGTTCCATGTTTGACGTGTGGTTGATGATGGTGTTTGGTGTCATGGGTTATGTCTTCAAAAAACTCAACTACCCACTGGCACCCTTGGTGTTGGCATTGGTATTGGGTGACATGGCTGAGAATGCCTTCCGTCAATCCTTGTTGGGCTCAAGCGGCAGCATGATGGTGTTTGTATCCAATCCTTTGGTCGCCAGCATCACCGGCTTGGCGATGCTGATGCTGTTCTGGCCACTGATTGAAAAAATCATTGTGCGCTTGAAGTTTGCAATGAAACAACGGTAAATTTTTGGTTCAATCGTCCGTTATTTCAAACGATATATTTGAGGAAGGCACATGGCGAATTGGCTGGCTTACACGCATCAAAATCAAGCAGGTTTTGGCACATTGGTGGGTGAAGAGATTCATGTTCACACGGGCAATTTGTTTCAAAATCCGCAGACCAGCGGCGCGGTACTGAAACTGGCGGATGTGGCAATCACCCTCCCCTGCCAGCCCAGCAAATTGATTGGCTTATGGAACAATTACCACGCGCAAGCGGCGAAACAAAATCTCAGCATTCCGGCCGAGCCACTGTACTTCATCAAAGCCCCCAGCAGCTATTTGGCACATGGTCAAAGCATCACCACACCCGCACATTACGACGGGCGTGTGGTGTATGAAGGTGAATTGGGCATTGTGATAGGCCATGTCTGCAAAAACGCAGATGTAGTGCAGGCACAACACGCCATTTTTGGCTACACCGGCATCAACGACGTGACTGCATTGGACTTGCTCAACAAAGACGCCTCGTTTGCGCAGTGGACGCGCGCCAAAAGCTTTGACACCTTTGGCGTGTTTGGCCCCTGCATCGCCACCGATTTGGATTGGACCACACTGTCGGTGCAAACCTTGATCAATGGCCGCGAGCGCCAAAATTACCCCTGCAGTGACATGATTTTCAGCCCCGCACAGATCGTCTCACAGCTGTCTAAAGAGATGACGCTGATGCCCGGTGATATCATCGCCTGCGGTACCTCATTGGGCGTTTTGCCCATGAAAGCGGGCACCGTGGTTGAGGTGGTCATTCAAGGCATTGGCACACTTCGCAACACTTTTGGAAACCAAACAACATGAAAATTTGTATCGTAGGCGCTGGTGCCATTGGCGGCATGTTGGGCGTGAAACTGGCTTTAACCGGTAACGATGTCACCCTGATTTTGCGTGGTGCGAATTTAGAAGCCGTCAAAGCCAATGGCTTGACCCTGATTGAAGAAAACGGCACCGAGCTGCTGGCCAAACCGATTAAAGCGACCTCAGTGATTGCCGAAGCGGGCGTGCAAGACGTGATTATTTTGGCGCTCAAAGCGCATCAAGTCGCTGCAGTGGCGGCCGACTTGCCCGCCATCATGCATGCAGAAACACGCGTGGTGACCATGCAAAACGGCATTCCATGGTGGTACTTTCACAAAATCCCAGGTGAGTTGTCGCAACCCTATTTGGGCAAACCCGTGCAAGCGGTAGACCCGGACGGCAGCATTGCCAAGCACATTCCCATAGACAGCGTGATTGGCAGCGTGGTCTACCCTGCCAGCGAGGTGATTCGACCGGGTGTCATCAAAGTGATTGAGGGCAACCGTTTTACGCTGGGTGAAATTGACGGCAGCGACACACCCAGCATTCGCGCCATCAGTGATGCGTTCAAGGCAGCGGGTTTCAAAGCCCCCGTGTCCAACGACATTCGTTCCGAAATTTGGCTCAAGGTGTGGGGCAATTTAAGCTTCAACCCCATCAGTGCACTCACCCACGCCACGCTGGAAGACATTTGCGTTTTCCCCGCCACCCGTGAACTGGCTGCCAACATGATGACCGAGGCACAAAACATCGGTGCCAAACTCGGTGTGCAATTCAAAGTCAGCCTAGAAAAACGCATCGCGGGCGCGCAAGCAGTGGGGCAACACAAAACATCCATGCTGCAAGACGTGGAAGCCGGTCGCCAGCTTGAACTGCAAGCCTTGGTTGGCGCAGTGATGGAGCTGGGCCAAATCACCAACACCCCCACCCCCACCATTGACGCGGTCTATGCCTTAACCAGTTTGCTGGCAAAAAATTTGGCTGACCACAAAGCGACACTCCGTTTGTCATGAACAGCATCAAACACAGCGTCATTTAACAGTCAACAAACTCCATCAAAATCATTCTTTAACTTCACCACCCTATCAACATGACACACTTCACCACCTTATCGGACATGATTGCCATCCACGCCAAGGCCACGCCAGACGCGGTTGCCATCACCGGTCCTTCAGCGACGCCATTGAGCTATGCGGGCCTGCAAACCTTGATCAACACGACCATGCAAACCTTGAACGGTTTTGGCATTGGCCGTGGTGACCGTGTCGGTATTGTGTTGCCCAATTGCCCCGAGATGGCCACCGCTTTTGTGGCCGTGGCCAGTGCCTGCACCGCAGCGCCTTTGAACATGGCTTACCGTGCTGACGAATTTGAGTTTTACCTGAGCGACTTGAAAGCCAAAGCCTTGATCGTGGCAGCCGGTGGTGAAACCCCAGCCCGAGACGTGGCGGCCAAATTGGGCATTGCCATTTTGGAACTCAACGCACTCCCTGAAAAAGGCGCAGGCACATTCACCCTCAGCACCGACGCCAAAATTGACGCAAGCGATGTCAAAAAAGGTTTGGCACAGGCCGACGATGTGGCGCTGATTTTGCACACCTCTGGCACCACCTCGCGTCCCAAAATTGTGCCGCTGACACACCGCAACGTGTGCGCTTCGGCACGCAGCATCAGCAGCATTTTGAAACTCACCGCCGCTGACCGTGGTCTGCACGTGATGCCGCTGTTTCACATCCACGGCTTGATTGCGGGTGTGTTGGCACCCATGGCGGTGGGCAGCGCCACCTTCACCACCCCCGGTTTTAACGCACTGAAATTCTTTGCCTGGATGAAAGAATGCAAACCCACTTGGTACACCGCTGTGCCCACCATGCACCAAACCATTTTGTCGCGCGCGGCGAACAACATGGATGTGATTGAGGCCAATCCGTTGCGCTTTTTGCGCTCATCGTCATCGTCCATGCCCACACAGGTCATTACCGAGCTGGAAGCGGTATTCAAAGCGCCTCTGATTGAAGCCTACGGCATGACCGAAGCTTCACACCAAATGGCTTGCAACCCACTGCCTCCTGCCAAGCGCATACCAGGCTCTGTCGGTATTGCAGCAGGCCCTGAAATCGCCATCATGGACACGGCTGGCAATATGCTGCCAGCGGGCACCATTGGTGAAGTGGTGATTCGCGGTGAAAACGTCACGCTGGGCTACGAAAACAACGACAAAGCCAATGCCGAAGGTTTCACCAACGGTTGGTTCCGCACCGGCGACCAAGGTCAGTTATCCAGCGATGGCTATTTAACCTTGACCGGTCGTTTGAAAGAAATCATCAACCGCGGTGGCGAAAAAATTTCACCTTTGGAAGTGGACGAAGTGCTGATGGACCACCCCGCTGTGATGCAAGTGGTTACCTTTGCGATGCCGCATGCCAAGCTGGGTGAAGATGTGGCCGCCTGTGTGGTGCTGCGCGAGGGCAAAGAACTCACCGAGCGCGAATTGCGCGACTTTGCTGGCACCAAATTGGCCAACTTCAAAGTACCGAGCAAAATTTTATTCATGGCCGAAATTCCCAAAGGTGCCACTGGCAAATTGCAGCGCATCGGTTTGGCGGCCAAACTGGGGTTAACCGCCTAAGCATACCAGCACAGAACAGTCGCACTGAACACCGCACTGGGCAACCATTGCGGTGTTTTTATATGCAAAATTAGCCTATAGCCGGCGTATTTATTGCTTATAGTGCTATTTTATTTATAGCATACAGTGTGATAAACGATGCAGATTTCAAATCGTTAAGGTTTGACCACTTGTGCCAAAAATCCTGCGGTGGCATTTCTGGCGGCATTGAAATTGAGCAAGGTATGGGGCGCATCCGGAATCAACATCACCGATGCCGCCGCGTTGCCCTTCAGTGCCGCACCACAATGCCCTGCCGCACTGGCATTGCCCAACCAGCTGTTCGATTTGGAAAAGAACGGGTCGGTTGCACTGATGATGTTCAGCACCGGCTTGCCCGCTTCAAAAGCGTTCTGCGGGTCTTTTACAAAATAGTTGTTTTCACAGCTCCAGGCAAACAGCATGCGTGCCACAAATTCTTTGCCGGTATAGCGTGCCACGGGCACACTGCCCTCGCTGGTGCCAGCCAGCACCATTTGGTTGGTATCTGCCCACGATTGCGTTTTCAAAGCCGCCAATACGGGTGCAATTTCAGATGCGCGCAAGGCATGGATGCGTTCGTACGAATCCACATCAATCGGGGATTTGTAAGTCACATGGTTGGGTAAGCTGAATGAATTGGGCGCCACGCTGGCATAGCCCAACGTTGCCAACCATTGCTGCCATTCGCCAATGGCTTTCAAACCCAAACCCGACGAACCGTGCATGAACACGACCACCGGCACCTTGCCGCCACTGAGCTTGGGTACATCTTTGAGTTTGCCCGCAAACACAGCGCCGCCAGTGGCTTTGGCCGGCAACACCACGTCTGCCAATTGGGCCGATGCCAACAATGATTCTGCCGTGTGCACCCAAGCTGTGCCCATGATCTCGCCTTTGGGCATGGCTGCAGCTGCAACGGGCGCTGCCGGTGTTGTCGTTTGTGCCACCGCAGTCAAACTGCATGCCAGCACCACCGCTGCCACATAGCATTTGTTGTTTCCCAGCACAAGTTGACTCAGTTTGATTTTGGATGACATGGTTTTTTCCTTTGTATGGTTGCTTTGTAGGGTTGTTGTGATGTCTACACAGCCATGATACTAACTTACGCTGGCTTGATTCGACACGGGTTTATTCGCATAACTCACTGTCAAATCTTCTGCCGGCAGTCGTTGCATCAAGGTCATGCTGTCTTTGGCTGTGACATTGAGCCAGTCGTCAAACTGTTGTGGCTGCAAAATCACCACCATGCGCTTTTCGTCGGCGGGGCGGTGAAAATTTTGAAACACAGCATGGCCATCGGCGTTGATGGTCAGCATGGTGAAACTGTAGCCAATCACGCCATCGCTGTCCACCGTTTGCGTCCACAGACCGGCGATACCTAGGGGCTGACCATCTGCGCGGGCGATGCGTGCGGGCACCGCTTTGCCACTGCGCCAATCGGGTTCATAAATTGCCTCGGCAGGCACCACGCAATGCTGGGCGTGTCGCCACGCATCACGGTAAGTCGGTTTTTCTGCCACGGTCTCGACCCGTGCGTTGTAGGTTTTCAGCCCCAACTTGGCGTATTGAGGCGATTGCGCCGCCCACTGCGGCACCATGCCAAATTGGCCCACCCGTGCCATGCGCTGCCGTGTGGTTTTATCTTGCACCACAAAACTGCTGGGGTAAGCCGGCCACACGCTGCCCCTGCCCCCACTGGGCATGGCCACACCAAAGGTATCGGCAAAGCGAATCGGGTCTAGCAAACCATCAAAATTGCTGCACATGGAAAGCATCGTAACACCCTGCTCCCAGCTAAAAATAGCGTGCCTTTGCAGCAAATGACTTGACCAAGGGTAAACCCCATTTTATTTCCAATCAAAATTGTTAACAATCTTATCGTTAACAAAAACAGAGGTGTTTGCTATGAAAGTGCTATCCGAAATAACCGGTTCAGTTTGGAAGGTGGAAGTCGCAGTGGGTCAACAGGTGGCCGAGGGCGACACTTTGATCATTGTCGAATCGATGAAGATGGAAATTCCTGTCAGTGCCCCTAAAGCAGGCACCGTAACAGAGATTTTTACAGCCGAAGGTGAACCCGTCAGCGACGGTCAAGTACTTGCCATTCTGAGCTAACAGTGAGCTAACGGCGGCAACATGAAACCAATGGACAAAGCGGGTGATATTTTTTCCCATTGGGAAAGCGCAGTCGCATTTCGTTTGTTTGCCGATCAGGCCGATCTCACTCTGACCATACCTGAGCAAATTGCTGCGAAAGTTGGTGACCGAATTTTGTCGGGTGCAATGGCCCCAGGTGAACGCATTGGCGAACAGGAATTGGCAGACGAATTTGCTGTGAGTCGAGGCCCCGTGCGAGAAGCGATTCGCCTATTGGAACGCGAAGGTTTGACCACCATACTGGCGCGACGCGGCGCGATAGTCACCGAGCTGAGCATCAACGAATTAAAAGACTTGCTCGAAATTCGTTCTGGTCTATTTGAGTTGGTGACTCGCAAATTGGCAGCCAATCCAACACCAGATGTGATCGCCATGCTCGAAGCGGGTGTGACCCGCTTGAACCTGTTAGCGCAAACGCCAGATGCGGGTGATGCCTATGCCGAAGCCGCCTATCGCTTGCTGATTTTGTGCGCACGCCATTCAGGCAACCGCCGCTTGCACAGCATGTTGACCGCCTTGTCTTTGCAAACATTGCGTTACAGCAAATTGGGTTTGGCCAGCATGGCGCGGCGCCAGCGTTCTGCCGATTTATGGCGCCAAGCCACCGATGCGCTGCGTTTAGGCGATGTCGATAAAGCAGTGGCTTTGACGCGCATGCGCATTGATGAATCAGGCGCCGAAACCATACGCCAACTAGAAAGCACATCCACATGACCGATACCACAGCCACGGGTCCATTGCTTGGCCTCAAAGTGATTGAAATTTGTACCACCATCGCCGGCCCTGCTTGCGCGCGATTGCTGGCTGACATGGGGGCTGATGTCATCAAAATTGAACCGCCAGAAGGCGACCCCGTGCGCCAAATGGGGCAACATGTCCAAGGCGAATCTCTGTATGCGGCATCCATCCTGCGCAACAAACGTTCCATCACACTGGACCTGAAAACTCCAGAGGGTAGGCAAATAGCTGCAGACCTGATTGCCCAAGCCGATATATTGGTAGAGAACAACCGCCCGGGTGTACTGGAGCGTTTGAACTTGGGCTACGAAACCCTTTCAGTGCGCAACCCTGGTTTGGTGATGGTTCGGATCAGCGGTTACGGCCAAACGGGTCCCTACCACGAGCGCCCTGGGTATGGTGCCATATGCGAAGCCGTTGCAGGTGTGCGCCACATGACGGGGGACCCTGATCGCCCACCTGCACGCGTGGCGTTGGCGACGACCGATTACCTTTCGTCCGTGCACGCCGCATTTGGCGCCGTTGCCGCAATTCATGCACGCCAGCGCACCGGCAAAGGTCAAGTGGTTGATGTGGCCTTGTACGAAGCCGCTTACACCCAAATGGAGCCCGTTGTACCTGCCTATGAAAAGCTGGGTTTGATACCACAACGTGAAGGCAGTAATTTACCCTCAATGGCACCCAACAGCTCTTACCCCACGCGCGATGGGGCATGGGTATTGATTGCCGCCAACAGCCAACCCACATGGCGCAGACTGGTGGCTTTGATGCAACAACCCGAACTGCTGACCGACCCCCGATTCGAAACCATACAAGCCCGTGGTCTACCAGACAATATGCGGGCGATTGATGCCATTGTGGCCGCATGGACGCGTGGTTTTGATGCAGACGATTTAGAAGCCTTGCTGCGCCAAGGTGAACTGCCATGTACCCGCGTGTACACCATCGCCGATATTTATGCCGATCCGCATTTCCAAGAACGTGACATGTTGGTGCAGGTGTCTCACCCCGTGCTGGGACACACCACCCAAACCGGCATCGTGCCGCGCTTCAGTGCCACACCGGGCAACATCCGCCATACCGGTCCGAATCTGGGAGCAGATACCACCCGTGTTTTATCCCAAACCTTGGGTTTATCGGACGAACGCATTGCGGAATTAGCCCACAGTGGTGCCGTACACGTTCCTGATTAACGCCCCATCACAATCATTTCACTTCAACCCTTCATTGACAGAAAAGAGGTTTCTCATGATGACTCCAACACAACGCCCTTCACTGCAACGCAGACAAACGTTGCAAACCATCGCCGCTGCCGCAGCCGGCCTTTACTTTGGCCCTTCTGCCTTTGCACAGTCAGGCTGGACACCCTCACAAAACCTCAACTACCTCATCGGTGTGGCGCCCGGCGGTTCGGTTGACTTGTATGCGCGTGGCATCAAATCCAGTTTAGAAAATTTGAAACTGGTCAACGGATTCACCGTGTTGCCAGACAACAAACCCGGTGCGGCAGGCTTGCTCGCGCTGCAAACGCTGCAACGCAACCGCGGCAATGCCCACTACTTGGGCACCTTTCACACGGGCAGCATTGCGGGACAAGTGGTGGGTGTCCTGAAAGCCGACATGCGCGACTATGTGCCTGTTTCTATGATGGTCGAAGAGACCTCCTTGGTTGCAGTGGCTGCCGAGAGCCCCTTGAAATCACTGTCTGATCTCATTGAAAAACTGCGCAAAGATCCAACCAGTCTGAAAATTGCAGTGGCCCCACTCAAAGGTTTGAACACCCACTTGGCGATTGCCAAACCCTTGAAAGTGGCGGGCGTGGATGTCAGCAAACTCACCGTGGTGCCGTTTCGTTCGTCTGGTGATTCGATGGTGGCGCTCTTGGGTGGGCACGTCGATGTGGTATCAGCAACCGGGCCCACCGTGGTACCGCAAGCACTCAGTGGCAAAGTACGCATGTTGGCCAGCGCAGCCCCTGTGCGTGGTACAGGACCTTTGGCCAATGTACCTACTTGGCGCGAGCAAGGCGTAGCTGCCGATTACGTCAGCTACAACGGCGTTTTACTGGCACCCGGGGTTGATGCCGATCAAATTCGTTTTTGGGAAACCGCTTTGCGTAAAGTTTCTGAATCTGCCGAATGGAAAGCGCTGGTTGACAAATCGGGCAATAAACCGATTTTTAAAGGCTTTGTTGATTCGCATCGCTACTTGCAATCTGAACTGAAAGAAACCCAAGAACTGTTTGCCGCATTGGGCTTGGGAGCTGGTTTGTGAGCACAACCATAACGCTTCAACAACAACTCGATGCCAGTGGCGAATGGGACACCGAATTGGCAGAGCTGCAACTGCGCCGCCAACAAGCACGCAACATGGGCGGCCCCGAAGCACTGGCCAAATTCAAAGCCAGTGGCCGACTCAACGCGCGCGAACGCATAGCCCAATTGGTCGATGCCGATACTTTTCGCGAGCTAGGCGCTCTGGCTGGTAAAGGCCATTACAGCCGCGAGGGGCAGTTTGAACACATTGACCCCACCAACGCCATCGTGGGCACAGGCATGGTTGACGCGCGCAAAGTGGCCATCCATGCCGACGATTTCACCATCCGTGCTGGTTCATCCGAAGCCACCATAGCTGACAAGTGGATCTACATTGAACGCATGGCGCATCAACTTCGTTTTCCGTTGATACGCTTGGTTGATTCGGCAGGTGGCAGTGTGAAGCTGTTGTTGCAACTTGGCGGCACCAAAATTCCTGAATACCCCAGCTGGCCAGCCAATGAACTGCTCAAAACCGTACCTGTGGTGGGCGTGGCGTTGGGCGTGTGTGCCGGGCAAGGCGCTATCAAAGTACTGTCATCACACTTTTCGGTGATGGTGCGTGAACAAGCGCAGGTGATGGCGGCTGGGCCGCATGTGGTGAAACAAGCCTATGCGCAAGACATTGACAAAAACGAACTGGGTGGGCACATGGTCCACCGCAAAAGCGCGCTGGTGCACAACGAAGCCGAGAACGAGGCCGACGCCTTGGAGCAAGTGCGCCGGTTTTTAAGCTACCTGCCACGCAGTGTGTTCCACACCGCACCCGTGTTGCCGGTGAGCGACGACCCCAATCGCGCCGACGATTGGCTGAAAAACGCCATTCCGCATGACCGTCGCAAAATCTACGACCCGCGCAAAATATTGAGCAGCATCATGGACCATGGTTCTGTTTTTGAAATGGGTCGCTACCAAGGTGGCTCTGTCATCACCGCATTGGCAAGGCTCAATGGCATACCCGTAGGCGTTATCGCCAACGACCCCAAAGTACAAGGCGGCGCCATGACCAACCAAGCCGCTTACAAAATGGAACGCCATGTCAAGTTGTGTAGCCTGTTTGGTTTACCCATCGTCAATTTTGTGGACCAACCTGGCAACCAAACTGGACTGGAAGCCGAATTGGGTGGCACATTGCTAGGCGCTACGCGTGTGGGCGAAGCCCTGCACGACTGCAAATCCCCTTGGATCAGCATTTTGATTCGCCGCTGCTTTGGCATGGCCGGCGCTTTGCATGCACCCAAGTATGGCGAAGCGCTGAACCTGCGCTACGCCTGGCCGTCTGCCCGCTGGGGCTCCATACCCATCGAAGGGGGCGTGATGGCGGCACACAAATCTGAAATTGAATCCGCACCCGACCCCGCAGCCAAACGCGCCGAACTGGAAACGTATTACCTGAACATGACCTCACCTTTTCGCACCGCAGAAAAGTTTGGCATCTTGGACATCATCGACCCGCGCGAGACCCGTTCTATTTTGTGCGACTGGGTGAATGACGCGTGGGAACGCATCAAAACCGACCGCATCAACGCTGGCAGTGCAATTTAAAACCAGCGCACACATCACTGCTCAAGCGTTGCGATTTGACAGCCAATGCTATAGTGATGCCCATTGTCGCCACCCATTGCAATAGGGAATGAATCACCACACCGATACCCTCATTCATCCTGAATGTGTTCAACTCGCGGTTGAATCCCAAGCGCAGGTGCGTGCGCAGTTGCAGCAGGGACTGTTGGCCGCCGCGGCCAGCACGTCGCCCAAATACCTGTACGATGCTTTGGGCTCGCGCTTGTTTGAAGCCATCACCGAACTGCCAGAATATTATCCAACTCGTACTGAAGCCGCCATTTTTGCGCGCCATTTGCCCGACATGGCTGCCGCCATTGGGCAAGGTCATACCTTGATCGACTTGGGCGCAGGCAATTGCGCAAAAGCGGCTGGCCTTTTTCAGGCGCTTCGACCATCGCGCTATGTGGCTGTGGATATCTCGATTGATTTCTTAATGCAAGCGTTGACAAGCTTGCAACGCCAGCACCCTGCTTTGCCGATGTTGGGTTTGGGCATGGATTTTTCAACGCAATTGGAATTGCCCACCGACGTGGGCCGTGGCAGTCGTTTGTTTTTCTATGCGGGCAGCAGCATTGGCAACTTTACAGCCCAGGATGCTTTGTCATTTTTACAGCAAATTCATTTGGCTTGCCGAGCAGGTCAAGGTACTGGCGGTTTGTTGATTGGTGTGGATTTGGTCAAATCCAGCGCCGTGTTACAAGCGGCATACGACGATGCCTTGGGTGTCACGGCAGCTTTTAACCGCAACATGCTGTTGCACATCAACACCTTGCTTGGCAGTGATTTCAACATTGCCCAATGGCAACATCGCGCATTGTTCAATGTCGAGTTGTCGCGCATAGAAATGCATTTGGATGCACTGCAAGACGTGACAGTCCGATGGGACGGTGGTGAACGTCGATTTGCCAAAGGCGAAAGCATTCACACAGAAAATTCATACAAATACACTGTTGAATCGTTCACAAACTTGTTACAAAATGCGGGGTTTCAAAGCGTCACGCCTTGGCAAGATGCGCACAAGCAATTTTGTGTATTCTGGGCGCAAGCTTAGCTGGCAATAGCTGGCAATAGCTGGAATGAACTGGAATGAGCTGGAATGAGCTCGAATTAACGGGCACTATCTGGCACCAGTGCGAAAACCAGCATAAATATCGCTTCTTTCGGGGGTGAAGAAGTTGCGGTACTTGACATGCTTCATCATGGGTGGTGTCGCCACACTTGCCCCGCGCAATACTTGGCGCGATCCAAACCACGGCGCTGAATAGTCGACATACGGGTGCGCCACAAACCCAGGGTAAGGTACAAATGGGCTGTTGGTCCACTCCCAAACGTCGCCCCACACAAAATCGCCAGACTTTGATGCGGCCAACTCCCACTCAACCTCCGTTGGTAAACGCCGTCCAACCCAGTCGCAATAGGCTTGGGCATCCGCCAAATTCACATGCACGGTTGGAGCTTGCAGATTCAATGCTTGCCACACACCAAAATGTTGCCCTTCATAGCCCCTGCCATTGGATTGCAAACTGCGACGCACGTAACGCGGCAAACTTCGTGCAGTTGCCTCCACAAAGTTCAAATACTCACCCCAATTGACACAGCGGCTGTCAATCTCAAACGCCATGACTTCTACGGTGTAGGCTTGCAATTCGTTGTCAAAGGCAAAACCAGATTCTGTACCTTGATCTGTATTTGCATTCCTGTAGCCCAGATCAAAGCTTTGATTTTCATGATAAATTTGACCTGTATGCGGCGTATTTATTTCCTGAGGTGCTATGAAATTCGAAGCAATATTGACATCCAAAGCCTGCGCCATGTAAATCGCCGCTTCCACATGCATGGCTTCGTGGAACAGAACCAAACGGTAAAAATACAGTGCACGGTCATTCTCATCGGCCTGCGCAAGCAGGCTCAAGGTTTGGTGCAGGGTTTGATCCAGATAGTCTTTGGTGGCTTGCAGATTTGGCAATGGCAAATGCCAGCGTGCTGCGTGTGGTACCAAGCTGGAGTTGTACCAACGATCAGCTTGCAACAGCACCGATGGCAAACGATCGTGAATGGCATCGCAACAGGTGCCCAGGTCGCGCTGTTGGTTTCTGCCAATCCAATATTCTTGAAACCAGGCGATGTGCCCCAACTCCCATAGCGGCGGATTGAGCTCGTCAACTTCTGGTACGTCCATTCGTCCACAAGCCACATAGGCGTCAAAAACGTGCAGCAAGCGGCTGCGCACACACTGCAAGCCGATTGCAATTTGCGCAGCGTTGGCGCGCCGCCAATCGATTGGAACGTTGTTCTCGTTTTGACTCAAAGCTTGGCTCATGGACTTACCGTGCATAATTTGAAAATATGTCTTCGAAACCTTCGATTTGCATCATCAGCCCAGCGCTCGCTGATGCCAATAATGGCAACTGGCAAACCGCCCGTCGTTGGCAGCACATGCTGTCAAAGGATTACCACGTCACCATTATGCGGCAATGGGACGGCAAACCGTGCGACGCGATGTTGGCCTTACACGCTCGCCGCTCGGCCGATTCAATCGCGCAATGGGCAAACCGCTTTCCCACCAAACCCTTGGTTTTGGTTTTAACCGGAACCGATTTGTACCGCGACATCGCAGTGGACGCACTGGCTCAGCAATCGCTGCAGCAGGCGCATCGATTGATTGTGCTGCAAGACTTGGGCATTCGCAGTTTGCCAATGGCGCTCAGAAGCAAATGCCAAGTCATCTACCAGTCCACAGCGCGGCGACAAACAATGCCCAAAACATCACGCAAATTGCGGGCTTTAATGGTCGGTCATTTGCGCGCCGAAAAGTCGCCACAGACCTACTTTGCAGCTGCCCGCATACTGGCGCAGCGCGCTGACATCGTGCTTGACCACATTGGCGCCCCCTTGGATGCGGATTTGGGCCAACAGGCACAGCATTTAGCCGCAGAACTTCCCACCTACCGCTATCTGGCTGAGCAAGCTCACACCAGCACGCGTGACCGCATCACCCGTGCCCATGTGTTGGTGCACCCCAGTCGCATTGAAGGCGGTGCCCACGTGGTGATGGAAGCCGTGATGAGCGGCACGCCCGTATTGGCATCGCACATCGACGGCAATGTGGGCATGCTAGGGGCTGGTTATGATGGCTATTTTCCTGTGGGTGATGCACAAGCGTTGGCCCATCTGCTGTTGCGCTGTAAGGATGAACCCACGTTCATCGACCATTTGAAACAACAGTGTGCCCTGCGCAGTGCGCTTTTTGAGCCACAGGCGGAACAAGCGGCGTTGCGCCATTTATTTTCTACAATTCTTTGACTCTTCATCCATTCAATCCAGCTGCTGACAACCCACCCATGCAAACCCCAGACCAACCCATCCTGCGCGACATTGTTTTGATTGGTGGTGGCCACAGCCATGTGGGTGTGCTGAAAAGTTTTGGCATGCACCCCATAGCCGGTGTGCGCATCACGCTGATTTGCACCGACATGCACACCCCATATTCCGGCATGCTGCCGGGCTATGTGGCGGGGCATTATGACTACGATGCGGTGCACATTGATCTGTCGCGCTTGGCGGCGTTTGCCGGGGCGCGGCTGTACCGTGACGAAGTGATTGGCATCGACAGAACCCATCAAACCGGGTTGTGCAAAAACCGACCCGCCATACCGTACGACCAGCTGTCCATCAACATTGGCTCTACCCCGCAATTGCACGACGTACCCGGCGCAGCCGAACACGTGGTGGCGGTCAAGCCCATTCGCAACTTCAATGACCGCTGGCTGCAGCTGTTGGCGCGGGTCAAAGCGAGCGTTGGTAAAACCACCATCGCGGTGGTGGGTGCGGGTGCAGGCGGGGTCGAATTGCTGCTGGCCATGCAGCATCGTTTGCGCCATGAGCTGACGCAACTCGGTCGCAACCCCGATGATTTGAGCTTTCACTTGCTCACCCGCAGCCACACCATCTTGCCCACGCACAACGCGCGGGTGCGCCGCAAGTTTGATCGCGTGCTGGCGCAGCGTGGCGTGCAAGTGCACCATGATGCACAAGCCACGCGGGTGGATGCGGGTGTGATCACCACCGCCAAGGGACAACACATCCAAGCCGATGAAATCATTTGGGTCACGCGTGCGGGTGGTGCCGCTTGGCTGAAGCAAACCGGATTGCAATTGGATGCCGACGGCTTCATTGCCGTGCAAGACACCTTGCAAACCGTGACCGACCCGTTGATTTTTGCAGCGGGCGACATCGCCAGCATGGTCAATTTCAAACTGGAAAAAGCCGGTGTGTTCGCCGTGCGACAAGGCAAACCGTTAACCACCAACTTGCGCCGCGCCGTAGCTGGCCAAGCCTTGGTGCCCTACCGCCCCCAAAGCAGCTGGCTGGCGCTCATCAGCACGGGTGACAAATATGCCGTGGCATCACGCGGCTGGTTGGGTTTTGCCGGCGCTTGGGTGTGGCAGTGGAAAGATGGGATAGACCAGCGCTTTATGCGCCAGTTCAGCGATTTGTCATCCATGCCAGCACCCTCTCGTGCCACAGCCACTGCCACAGCCACCACATCCTCGAGCCAAGCCATGAACGGCATCCCGCTCAGCTCCGAAGAATCGCTGCAAGCCACTTCGGCCATTGCCATGCGCTGTGGCGGCTGCGGCGCTAAAGTGGGTGCATCGGTATTGCACAATGCCTTGCAACACTTGCAGCCGGTGCAACGTGACGATGTGTTGGTTGGCCTGAATGACCCCGACGACGCCGCCGTGCTGCGTGTGCCGCCTGGCATGGCCAGCGTGCATTCACTTGATTTTTTTCGCGCCTTCATCGACGACCCCTATATCTTTGGCAAAATCGCCGCCAACCATGCGCTGGGCGATATTTGGGCCATGGGTGCGCAGGCGCAGTCGGCCACTGCGGTCTGCACCATTCCACCGGGGGTGGACGCCAAAGTGCAAGACACCTTGTTTCAAATGATGACGGGCGCTGTTGAAGTGCTGAACGACGCCAATTGCGCGTTGGTGGGCGGCCATACCGGCGAGGGCAAAGAACTGGCGCTGGGATTTGCCATCAACGGTTTGATTGCTGATGATCCTTCGGGCGGCAGCCCTCGGGGTGACAAACCCTCTTCCATCCTCCGCAAAGGTGGCATGCAGATCGGTGATGTGTTGATCCTCACCAAACCCATAGGCACAGGCACTTTGTTTGCCGCGCATGCGCGTTTGGCAGCCAAAGGCCGCTGGATTGACGCGGCGCTGCACAGCATGATGGTCAGCAACCGCGAGGCAGCCCACATCTTGCGCACACACGGTGCCACGGCGTGTACCGACATCACGGGTTTTGGCTTGTTGGGACACTTGCTGGAAATGACACGCCCCTCTGGCGTGGATGCCGAACTTCAACTCAGTGCCCTGCCCCTGCTGGACGGCGCACTAGACTGCGTGGCCGCGGGTATCACCAGCTCGCTGCAAAGCGCCAACGTGAATAACGTCAACAAATACATGCGCCGTGCCCTGCGCAATCAGGCCGCGTTTGTCAACCACCCGCGTTACCCGCTGATTTTTGACCCCCAAACCGCAGGCGGCCTGCTGGCCAGCATCCCCGCCAACCAAGTGGAACCGTGCATCGCAGCCCTGCAAGCCAATGGCTACCCCCACGCCACCCCCATAGGCCGCATCCAAGCCCAAAGCGATGCGCTTGAACCCGTCACATTGATTGATTAACTACCGCACCACTCGGTCAGCCGGCGCGCCATCGTCACACTTCTTGCAGTTCAACATCACCCCAATCTTTTCATCCCGCCCCGCATGCGTCAACACCCAAGGCCGACTCACCAACGGCGGGTTGTGCCGCACATGCTGGTTATGCCCACAAGCCAGCTTGGCCACCCAGTGGTTTTCTTCATCTTGCAGGTAGCCGACAATGGGTTGTTGCATGGGGTTGGTTGGTTTTATATGATAAATATGGCTGTATCCGGCGTATTTATTGCCTATAGTGCTATGAAATATATAGTAAAAATCTATGCAGTAGTAGTATTTATCTTACCTTAAAACACGATAAGATGACTTATCAATCAGGAGATTTAATGGCGACAAATCAAAACCCCAAGCTCGCAGTACTCATCGACGCAGACAATGCTCAGGCATCAGTCATTCAGGAGTTACTGGCCGAGGCGTCCCGTTACGGCACAGCAACCATCAAACGCGCGTATGGTGATTGGACGACGCAAAACCTCAAAAGCTGGAAAGAGGTGTTGCACAAACTGGCCATTCAGCCCGTCCAGCAGTTCAGCTACACCACGGGTAAAAACTCGACGGACGCATCACTCATTATTGACGCCATGGATGTATTGCACTCCGAACGGGTAGATGGTTTTTGCCTCGTATCGTCCGACAGCGACTTCACCCGCCTAGCCACCCGTATACGTGAGGCGGGGCTAGTGGTTTACGGCTTTGGAGAGCAAAAAACGCCCGAACCTTTCGTCGCCGCTTGCGACAAGTTCATCTACACCGAGATATTGCGGGCAGAACCCGTCAAGGATGCGAGTGCCGCTGTACCGCACCTGCCGCCACTCAAGCCCATGCTTAAAGCAGCGGTAGACGCCACTGCACGGGACGATGGTTGGGCCGCATTGGGCGGCGTGGGCAGCCACATAACCAAAAATAACCCAGCTTTTGATGCCAGAAACTACGGTTTTAACAAGCTCAGTGAATTAGCTCGACAACAACCCTATCTGGAGTTGAAAGATGTGCCAACAACCCGACCAGACGGTGTCACGCAGATCAATTTATACCTGCGTATCAAACAACAAGCGAACGGCAAGAGCACTCCGCCAGCCGCTTAAGGTCACGAATATGGTGTAAATCGACTTAAATTTGGATTTTAGAGGTAAAAAATGCCTCTAACCGGCGTATTTATTGCCTAAGGCGCTATGAAAAAAATAGTAACTATTGAGCTTTATTTGCCAATAATTTCTCGTTCTGCATTACAACTTCCTTTAAAACTGCGTCATCCGCCACCTCAATTACGGCAGTTTTAAGCGGTATGCGGGTGGCTTTGCCATTGGTTTCGTAAATCAAAATGTAGTCGCTACCCGCTAATACACTTCTACCTGCGATGGTTTTGCTGCCTTTGGCATCGGGAAATGTTACTTTGACACAGTTTGCAGCAGGTTTAGCTGCATCTTTTTTGACGTCGGCTAACTTATCAGATTTTTGCTTTTCTATAGCATCTATAAATTGAACTCTTGTTCTACTGTTGTCGCAATTTTCTGGGCGAATAATATCTCGCTGCGCATGTTGAATGGTTGCAAAATACCCGAATGTGGGTGCAGCCAATATAAATATATAACAAACGAATAATGACGCAAAAATGACAGTTTTTATAATAAAAAACATAATATTTGCAAAAATGCCATAGCCTAAAGCACGAATAATGGTTATGAATTTGGATTCGGTAAGTTGTATTTTTAGATTTGGAAATAAGATATCCTTGATCTTTTTAATATCGACGTTAATGACTTTTCCATTTTTTATGAAAATTATTACTAAAAACCATGCAATACCAAAAGTCAGACTCTGATATAAAAACTGTTTATCGATATCACTTTCAATAACAGACAAAAGGTGCAAAAATTTGTCACCAGTACTTAAAAAATGCAGCGTTATATAAAATATAGTTTCTGAAGCAATGCCTAATAAGTCAGTTGGGGATGAGTAAAGAGTTGATTGGGGGATACCAAAATAACTCGCATATCCAACCGCAGCGCCATATGCAAACAAATAGACAACAAGCAACAAAAACGCAGATAACTTAAATGCTGTGCCAAGCCAATCAAAGCTAGATTTTACAGGCTCATTTACTTTTGCCTGAACGCTAGTTTTAAAAACGGGCTTAGTCTGCTTGTATTTGGTCATGTAGACAATATATTGACTTTAGTGAATTTGTATGGTTAAAAAAGACGACAGCTGGCGTATAAATTCAATAGTTTACTATTCAATTTAAATTTATTTATATTTTTAAATACTCAAGTTCTAAACTCTTGAGTGCATGTGTAAAATATCGATGTGAATTGTTATGATTCTGTATTTCTGATGTTATTTGAGAACTTGGATTTAAACTGTTTCCTGCTCCAACTCTAAATTCAAAAAATTCACGAAAATACTTAACTGTATAATTTTCATTGTCGTTAGCACTACCAAGTCGAAGAATTTCATTTTCATACCCAGCGATATTATTATCCTGAAGTGATTTCAATTGTTTGGGATCGCAAATTTTTAATAGTAAACCATAAGCGATGTATTGACTTGAGATTTGAATTTTTCTATTGATCAATTGCCAGAGTAACATTACATTTTCAATATCACGAAAGCTAGCGTTAAAATATGCTGATATATCGATAAGTGTTGTACGAAAATTCACTTCACCTTGAGCAAGTCCATCTGGTGGTGCCGGATATTGAGTTTCAACAAATCGCCTTATAAATTCAACTTGCTCGGTTTTATAATATTTATTTGTCTGTGCAATAGGTAACCCCAAAGTAATTGAGATAAATTTTTTAAGATATTCTGAAGGGTTTATATCTTGGCCATATGTTTTTCGAATCGAACTGTGTAATGCAGGTGTATGGATAAACAATATGAAAACGACGTTAGGAACATCAAATAGATGTTTTACCCTTTCAAGTAATTCAAGTGCAAAGGTGGGTCTACATCTATCTAACTCATCAATAATAACAATCAATGGTGCATTTTCACCGTTAGATTGAGCAAGTTCAGTTAGTTTCTTCTTGAATGATTCTGTTGTAGCTTTAGTTTCTGAAAATGTAGCAAGCATTTTTTCAATGGCTTTGTCGCTTGCATCGCTTCCTGCATCGAGTATTCCTTCTACCAACGAATCTGAATCTACACCTACTACCTTGACACCAGCTTTAATTAAACTTTTACCGAGAACAGGAAGTGAAGTTTTAATGACATTAATAGCAGCTAATTTAAAATTTCTAATTGCTTTTAGATCATTCTTGTAATTATTAAGAATTGCTGAAGTAACTACGGCAAAAGGATCTTTTTGATAATCAAATTCAAAAGCATCGATATAAATACATTTGCCGACTTTTTTATCGTTTTCAAAATGAGTTGGTAGTCGTTTTGCTAGCCATGATTTTCCAGATCCCCATGGTGCATCTACGGCAATAACCCTACCTGATGGGGCAGCATTTGCAGAAGCAAGGCTTGATGCATAGCCAATTAAAACGTCTGCAAATATTTGTCTCTCAAGTTTGTCTTTTAGAAAATCCAATTCATAACTCCAAAAACTAACTTGTAGATTAATGTTTACTTCCCAAACGAATCCTTCAACCCCACCGCCAAGTTAAACACCGGCTTGCCAGCCGCATGGTCCACCCGATCCGCCACAAAATAGCCGTGGCGTTCAAACTGGAACTCATCGCCTGCTTTGCTGGTGGCCAATGACGGCTCTACTATGGCTTGAATGGTTTTTAGGCTGTTGGGGTTTAGCAGGGTTAAGAAGTCTTTGCCGCCGGCGTCGGGCTGGGGGTCGGTGAACAGGCGGTCGTAGAGGCGGGGTTCGGCGCTTAGGGCGTCTGCCACGGGGCCCCCCGTGGTGACGCCCTTGACTTTGACGCTGGCGGAGCCGGGGGTGCCGCTTTTGGTGTCGGGGACGACGGTGGCTTGCACTTCGCTGACCTTGCCTGCAGCATCTTTGGTAAAGCCGGTGCATTCAATGACGTGACCGTATTTGAGGCGGACTTTGTTGCCGGCTACCACTGCGCCGTCTGCGCCCTGGGTGGGCGGGAACAGGCGAAAGAAGCCTTTGGGTGGGGTTTCTTCAAAGTCGGTGCGGTCTATCCACAGCTCTTTGCCCATTTGGAAAGTGCGCGTGCCCAGCTCGGGGTGGTGCGGGTGGATGGGGGCGGAGCAGGCGTCTAAAACTTCGGAGCCAAACAGGTCGTCCCAATTGGTCAGTACCAGTTTGATGGGGTCTAACACGGCCATGGCGCGGGGCGCGGTTTCGTCCAGGCTCTCGCGCAGGCAGCCCTCTAGGGTGCTGTAGTCAATCCAGCTATCGGACTTGGTGACGCCTATGCGCTCGGCAAAGAGTTGCAGGGCTTCGGGGGTGTAGCCACGGCGGCGCAGGCCGACTATGGTTGGCATGCGCGGGTCGTCCCAGCCGCTCACGTGCTTGTCGTCTACCAAGAGTTTGAGTTTGCGTTTGCTGGTGACCACATAGGTGAGGTTGAGCCGCGCAAATTCGTATTGGTGCGGGGGTGGTGCGCTGAGCAAGCCGCCTTCGATTAACTTGACCATCAGCCAGTCGTAAAACGGGCGTTGGTCTTCAAACTCCAGTGTGCAAATGCTGTGGGTGATTTGCTCCAGCGCGTCCTCTATCGGGTGGGCAAAGGTGTACATGGGGTAGATGCACCATTTGTCGCCGGTGTTGTGGTGGTGGGCGCGGCGAATGCGGTAGATGGCGGGGTCGCGCAGGTTGATGTTGGGCGACGCCATGTCGATTTTTGCTCTTAAAACCATAGCACCGTCGGCATGTTTGCCGTCGCGCATTTCTCTGAAACGCGCTAGGTGGTGCGCTGCGGAAAGGGCTCTGAACGGGCTATCGACACCGGGTTTGCCAAAGTCGCCACGGTTGGCACGCATGTCATCTGCACTTTGCTCATCCACATAGGCGTTGCCAGAGGTGATGAGGTATTCGGCAGCGCGGTACATGAAGTCGAAATAGTCGCTGGCTTGGTAGGGTTTGGCGCTGCCGGGTGCATCGCCCAATTGCGCCCAATCAAAACCCAGCCATTTGACCGAGTCGATGATGGTGTTGACGTATTCCAGCTCTTCTTTTTCAGGGTTGGTGTCGTCAAAACGCAGGTGACACACGCCACCGTAGTCGCGCGCCAGGCCAAAGTTGATGCAGATGCTTTTGGCATGGCCAATGTGCAGGTAGCCATTGGGCTCGGGCGGGAAACGGGTGCGAATTTTGGCAGCGTCCGTTTGCCCTGTGGCTTGGTGCGCGGCATCGCCCGGGCTGCCCGCCCATGTGCGCGTGGCGTAGGTGTCGTTGGCCAAGTCGTGCTCGATGATTTGGCGCAGGAAGTTGCTGCTTTTGGTAATGGTAGCGGAATCTGCCGGGGCTTTAGGTTCAATGTTGCTCATGGAAACGATTTTAGACGCGAGTCAGTACGTTTTTAGAGTTTAGGTTGTAGGCTTAGTGAATAGTTTGCTTCTGGTTTGTTTGCGCTTCATCAATGTTTATGATTGGTCTACAGGAACACAATGGGAACATACTAAGAAGAATAGGGTCTACTATGCTATACCCAGCAACAAAAAAGGAAGGTCAACATGTCAATATCGCTACACCAAGTGGTGAAACAATGTTTTAGAGCTTTTGTAATGACTTGCATGTTTGCAGGATTAACAGCGTGTGTCGTAGTGACACAACCATCTGAACCACAAGTCAATGGGCAAACGGTGTATCCAGCACCTGTCTACTATGCACCTTATTACGTACCGTGGTATGCACCTACCTACAATGCCAACCAACCTTATAGCGACAATTCATGGAACTACCATGCACCCGCTGCTCAAGTTAAAGACATAGACTACGCGCCAAACAATCCACCAGACCGCACAAGTCAAGACCGTAACGGCGCAAACCGTGGCAATGCCCCCGCAGCACAAGTGGCACCCGTGCGTTAAAGCTGCAATAGTCCACCCAATACAGCGCTATGGAAGTGAGGCAGTTCATGGCAAATGCCCTGCGCTTGCGCCAACGGTACGCCTTTGGCCCGCAAGGCTTCAAGACGTGTTAAAAAACTTGCGACTTGATGGCTTCGCGGGCAATCTCGCTTCTGGATTTCCCCGTCGCTTTTGAAAGCTCATTCAATTGTTGGTCTAATTTGTCATCATTTCGCAGCGTCAGTATAGATATGGTTTTCTCCAATGGTATATCAACAAGAAAGTCGTATGACACAAACCCTTGAATCCCATCTCACTACAATGAATGATGCGAACCCTATAGGACAAACAAGCATGACCACATACACTCCCGAAGCGCTCAACTTGCAATACAACAACCGCTTGCTGGTGCCAGAATGCATGGACATTTTGGCCAAGTGGACACAAGACTCCGCAAAGGTGCGGCAATCGCTGCCTTGCCATCTGGATGTGCCGTATGGCAAAGCCGCCAGCCACACCTTGGATATATTCCCTGCTGCCAACAGTCAAGCACCTGTCGTGGTGTTCATCCACGGTGGCTACTGGCGCACGTTGGACAAGGCAGACCAATCGTTTTTAGCGCCCACGCTGACCCAGCAAGGCGCGTGTGTGGTGATACCCAACTACAGTTTGTGCCCGGCGGTCACGGTGTCAGACATTGTGCTGGAGCTGGTGCAAGCAGTGAGTTGGGTGTACCAAAACATTGACCAATACGGTGGCGACCCTGCTCGCATCACCATCGCTGGGCATTCGGCGGGCGGGCATTTGGTGGCGATGTTGTTGGCTTGCCAGTGGCAAAAAGTTAATCACACTTTGCCAAGTGACGTGGTGAAAAATGCGCTGTCAATCTCTGGTCTGTTTGAGATGCAAACCATCCAGCGTTGCCCCTACTTGCAAGACTCGTTGCATTTGACTGATGCAGAGGTTTTGCGCATCAGCCCCGCATGGATGCCAGCACCGCCATCAGGTCAACTGCTCAGCGTGTGCGGTGGTGACGAGTCCGACGAATTCAAACGCCACAACCAATTGATACAAACCGCATGGGGCACAGCAACCGTGCCCATCAGCGAAACCCTGGCAGGCCTGAATCACTTCACAATGCTGGAAACACTGTGCCAACGCGGGTCGCGTTTGAATGATTTGTTGATGAGTTTGGTACGGCCGAACTGATTAACGGCGCTGCTAAAACACGGCGTTGCTAATGATGGTGTTGCCTATAGCTGTTCAAGATTTCAGTGTTTTGTTTAAAAACTCAATCACGGCTTTGCCAGCTGTATCACGAGCTTTGCGGTCGCCTTCTAAGCTGGCACCTTTGTCGGCGCACAGGTCTTTGTTGATGGTCGCAACGCTTGCTTGACTGAGAATTTCTTCGGTACGACGGTCGCGGTACTTCAGCTCTTTCACATCAAACTCAAGTGGGCAGCCTTCTTTGGTTTTGGTGTTGTTGCGTGCATTGATGCGCCGCGAGTCGTCCACATCAAACTTATGGCGTGCGCCTGGCAGCGTCACAAACTCAGTCGGCGTACCAGCGGCTGTGATGCGCTGGGCATATATTTTGCAATCAGTTAGATAGGTGTAATCGTCCGCATCGCCATGCACAAACAAGATGGGCGCTGGACCAAACACACCAGGCTTGGGCGATACTGTCAAATTGCCTGCACAGCCACCGCTGTACACGGCAATGTGCGCCGCAAAGCGCACACCGGCTGGGCCAGAGCTGATGGCAATCGGTGTCACGGCGCTACGCAACACCGTGATGCCACCTCTGGAAAAACCCATCACCGCAATGCGTTTGGGGTCAATGCGGGGATGGGTGGACAACATACCCAATGCGGCGTAGGCATCAGCCGTGTCGGCCGCAAAAGGCACTTGGCTTTGATCTTCACCTGTGGATTTAACGCCGCGAGGGCCAAACACGTCTATCACCATGGCGGCAATACCTTGGTCGTTGAGCAATTTGGCCCAAAAAGAAATCTGCTCTGGATAGATGCCACCCGATCCATGCACCAGCACCACAGCCGGTAGCTTGGCATCGGTAGGCGCGTTCGCTGGCAAAACCAGTTGCCCTTGTGCCGTGGCTGCGGGTCGTGGACGGTTAGGTTGCAACAAATCCATCACCGTGACAGGCGAAGTAGACGCATAGCTGTAGATGCCATTGCCAGGACTGGCGCGAAAATCAGTCATTGGCGTGACCGTTTGTGCGGTACAAATTGTGTTGAAAAGAGCCAAGCCAATACCCACACAAAATGAGCCTATCGAGTGATCATTCATGACGTTATCTCCTCTTGTGAAAGCCATACTTTTGTAAGTATGTGCTTTGTGTCCAGTGGCGTCAAGCCACATGCACATGCGGTGAACCATGGCCACTTAAAAAAGTCGTATTTACTATAATTTTAATAGCACTCTAGGCAACAAATACGCCGCATAGAGGCCAATTTCTTATATAAAATTGCCGAATCAACGCGGGTCTTTGTTTTTAATGGCCAGTGCGGCTGCTTTGACCAAATCGGGGCCTTGGTAAATCAGGCCGGTGTAGATTTGCACCACGTTGGCGCCGGCTTCGATTTTGCTCACGGCATCGGCCGCGCTCATCACACCACCTACGCCAATGATGGGAAAATTTTTGCCCAGCGCTTGGCGCAATTGGCGTATCACTTGGTTGCTGGCTTGTAAAACGGGTGCGCCGCTGAGTCCGCCTGCTTCGTCAGCGTGCGGCAGGCCTTTGACGGCTTCGCGGCTGAGTGTGGTGTTTGTCGCTACCACGCCATCCATGTGGTGAAGCAACAAACTGGCAGCGATGACATCGATTTGTGCGGCATCCAAATCGGGTGCGATTTTGATAAAGATGGGAACGGCTTTGCCATGTTTCTTTTTCAATACTTTGCGTTCAGCAGCTATCGCACTTAAGAGCGCATCCAAGGCTTCATCACTTTGCAATGCGCGCAAGTTTTTGGTGTTGGGACTGGAAATGTTGACCGTCACGTAATCGGCATGCGGGTAGACACCGCGCAGGCCAATCAAGTAGTCGCTGGTGGCGTTTTCAATTGGCGTGGCGGCGTTTTTGCCGATGTTCAAACCCAAGAGCATGGGGTGCTTGCCCTTGCCTGCCAGGCTGCGAAATTTGGCTTTTTGCACGTTGGCAATGAAGGCCTCCAAGCCATCGTTGTTAAAGCCCAAGCGGTTGATGAGTGCGTTGGCTTTGGGCAGGCGAAACATGCGCGGTTTGGGGTTACCTGGCTGTGCCAAAGGCGTGACGGTACCGACCTCGACAAAGCCAAATCCCATGCCGCCCAGCGCATCAATGGCGCGTGCGTTTTTGTCCAAACCGGCTGCCAAGCCAACGCGGTTGGGGAAGGTCAAGCCGGCCAGTTCAATGGGGTCGTCCACCCGCGCATTGCAATACGCCCAAGCCAGTGGCGTGCCCTGCGCGGTGGTGAGCGCATGCATGGTGAGTTCGTGTGCGGTTTCAGCGTCCAAGCCAAACAAAAAGGGTCTGGCCAAACCGTAGGGAAGTAATGACATTGGGTGATGAGATCTGTGTTTGGGTTGCGAGATAATGTAGAACGACTTTAAAAACCATTTAAGCACCATTTTCGCAGAACTTTAAAAAAGAAAAATCATGACACAAGACGAACTCAAGACGCTGGTTGGCCAAGCCGCTTTGCAATACGTGGTAGCGGGTGACATTGTGGGCGTGGGCACTGGCTCTACGGTCAACAAATTCATCGACGCTTTGGCCACCATCAAGCACACCATCAAAGGCGCGGTGTCCAGCTCGGTTGCCAGCACCGAGCGCTTGAAGGCCTTGGGCATACCGGTATTTGATGCCAATGCGGTTGATAGCCTGGCGGTGTACATTGATGGTGCCGACGAAATTGACCACCGTGGTTACATGATCAAAGGCGGCGGCGCGGCACTCACCCGCGAAAAAATTGTGGCCGCTTTGTCCAAACAATTTGTGTGCATTGCCGACGAAAGCAAACTTGTCAATACTTTGGGTGCGTTCCCTTTGCCGGTAGAAGTGATACCGATGGCGACCAAGCGCGTGATGCAGCAATTCACCGCACTGGGCGGCCAATGTGCGGTGCGCCAAAAGGATGGGCAAGCCTTGGTCACCGACAACGGGCAACACATTGTGGATGTCTTGAATTTGAAAATCACCGACCCACTCGCCTTCGAATCCACCGTGAACCAATGGCCCGGCGTGGTCACAGTCGGCGTGTTCGCCCACCAACGCGCCCACGTCTGTTTGCTAGGCACCGCCACTGGTGTGAAGACTTTGACTTTTTAACGCTGACATTTTGACCGACATGCTGCAACACCCAATCGTTCGCTTGATGTGGTGCTTAATCGGTGCCGCGTGCGGTATTGCGCTGGCACTGTATGTGGTTGGGCCTGCACACCATGCGTTTGTATTGGCTTCCTTAGGCGGCAGTACGGTGTTTTTATTTGGTTTAACGCGTGCACCAGCTGCACAATTGCGGGCCTTGGTGGGTGGCCATGTGGGCACTGCAGTGATTGGCATTGCGTGTGCGCAATGGCTGGGTGATTCGCTGGTTGCCTATGCTGCGGCGGTATCTCTGTCCTTGGGTTTTATGCTGCTCACCCGCACGGTGCACCCACCTGCCGGTGCCAACCCGGTCATCATGGTGCATGCACATGCATCGTGGTCTGCTTTGTTAGACCCAGTCTTATTGGGTGTGACCTGCTTAATTGGCGTGGCGGTTATTTGGAGCCGCCTCTACCCACAATTGGTTCACTACCCCGTGACACCTTGGGAACCTTCACCGCCCTCGCTCAATTGGGGCGGTTGGTCAAAGTAGGTTTTTGGTCAACATCACTGACGTTTCAACAACGCTTTCAGATTCACACCGGTCGCCACGATTGCTACAAAATAAATAGCAATCGAGGCAGTAATGACGCCGGATAGAAGCACAATTCGCATCCAAATATCGCTGCGCAAGCCAGTCCAATCGAAGTGCTGGTTGGCAAACCACAAAAATCCTGCAAGCAGTGCACTGGCAAACAGCACTTGGGAGATGAACTTGCCCCAACCGCCAACAGGTTGGTAACTGCCGCGACGGATTAAACCAATTAACAACCACAGCGCGTTGATCAATGCACCCAAACCAATGGACAGAGCCAGGCCAGCATGGGCGAAGATGGGTACCAACACAAGGTTCAACAACTGGGTGATGATCAAAACCGCAATGGCAATTTTGACAGGCGTTTTCATGTCTTGGCTGGCGTAGAAACCTGGTGCCAGAATTTTGATGGCAATCAAACCGATCAAGCCCACGGCATAACCCATCAAAGGTGTGGTGACTTGATTCACGTCGTGATTGGAAAACACGCCGTAATGGTACAAAGTGGCGACCAATGGTTTGGCAAACAACAGCAGCGCCACCGTACAGGGTACGGCCAGCAACACCACCAAGCGCAAGCCCCAGTCGATCATGGCGGAATATTCGGCGGCATCATTGCTGGCTTTGGCTGCCACCAAACGCGGTGTCAACACCACGCCCAAGGCGACGCCCAAGAGTGCGGTGGGAAATTCCATGAAGCGTTCGGCATAACCCATCCATGAAATGCTGCCCGCTTGCAAGTGCGATGCGATTTGCAAATTGATGATGGCCGAAATGTGTGCCACGCTGACGCCCAATAATGCCGGCAACATCAAAGTGGCGACACGGCGCACGCCAGCGTCAGCCCAAGCGCTGCGTATGCCAGACGCGCTGAAATTCAATTCAGGGGACATGCCGATTTTTGACAGTGCATAGAGTTGCATGGCCAATTGCAACAGTCCACCCAACATGACGCCTGCCGCCATGGCGTAAATAGGTTCAATGCCCAGGCTTTTAAACCATGGTGCCCCCAACCATGCAGCGCTGATCATGCACACATTCAACAGCACTGGCGTGAAGGCAGGCACGGCGAATTTTTTATACGTGTTGAGAACCCCTGCCCCCAACGCCACCAGTGACATGAAACCAATGTAGGGGAACATCCAACGTGCCATCAACACGCCGGCTTCAAATCCGCGTGGGTCTTGTTGCAAGCCACTGGCCATGATCCACACCAACACTGGTGCAGCCACAACACCGATGATGCAGGTCAGCACCAGCACGCAGAATAAAACCGTGGCGACGCGGCTGACCAACTGGTGTGTTGCCGTATCGCCATCGTTAACTTTGCTTTGACCCAGCACGGGAACAAAGGCTTGGCTGAACGCACCTTCGGCAAACAAACGGCGAAACATATTCGGCAACCTGAACGCCACATTGAAGGCATCTGTCATGCTGCTGGCGCCAAACAGTGTCGCCATCAACTGCTCGCGCACCAAACCCGTGATGCGCGAAAGCAGCGTGAAAGCAGTGATGATGGAGGCGGATTTAAAGAGTGTCACAGCCTTTAGTTTAACGGCAGATAGACGGATGGCTTGCACCATTAAAAAAGCCACCCGAAGGTGGCTTTTTTTATCAGGTCAATGAATGACTGATGTATGTCGTATTAACGAATAACAGCCAATTCAACTGGCTTGCCGCCACGGTATGTTTTGAGAGTCAAAGCACCGTTTTTGATGTCGCCTTTGGCATCAAATGTGATAGGACCAGTCACACCTTGGAAGTTGGTGGTTTTTGCCAACACTGGGAGGTATTTTGCTGGCTCGGCAGAACCTGCTTTTTCCATCGCTGCAACCATCACGTTGACAGAGTCATACACGTAGGGTGCATAGATTTGCACGTCAGCATTGAACTTGGCTTTGAACTTGGCTTTGAATGCGTCCATGCCAGCTTTTTGCTTGCCTTCCACACCACCGGCTTCAGCGCAATAGACTTGGTCGTCAGACATCGCGTCACCAGCCAATTTGGCCAATTCAGCAGAGCAGATACCGTCACCACCCATGAACTTGGCGTTGATGCCCAAAGATTTCATTTGGCGCAACATAGGACCTGCAACAGCGTCCATACCACCGAAGAACACCACATCAGGTTTCTTGGCTTTGAGGTTGGTCAAAATAGCCATGAAGTCAGTCGCTTTGTCGTTGGTGTACTCATGTCCAACCACTTTGCCTTTTGCAGCAACAACGGCTTTCTTGAACTCATCAGCCACACCTTGGCCGTATGCGGTACGGTCGTCGATCACAGCGATGGATTTGCCTTTCAATGTAGAAACAGCATAACGGCCCAAAGTGCCGCCCAAATGCACGTCGTCAGCTACCACGCGGAAAGTTGTTTTAAAACCTTGGCGTGTGTATTTTGGGTTGGTTGCAGATGGAGAAATTTGTGGAATGCCAGCGTCGCTGTAAATTTTAGAAGCAGGAATAGAAGTACCTGAATTCAAGTGACCCACCACGCCTTTGACTTTTTGGTCAGCCAATTTTTGCGCAACAGCTGTACCTTGCTTTGGATCGCCAGCGTCGTCTTCTGTCAAGAGTTCAAACTTAACAGCTTTGCCGCCGATTTTCACGCCCTTGGCGTTCAATTCTTCAACCGCTAACTTAGCGCCGTTTTCGTTGTCTTTGCCCAAGTGAGCAATGCCACCTGAAGTTGGACCCACGTGGCCCAATTTGATGACTTCTTGAGAGAAAGCCAAGCCAGATGCCACGGCCACAGATGCGGCAACAATCATTTTCAATTTGAATTGCATAAAAACTCCAGTTAAAAAAACAAAAACAAAAAAATAGTTGAGAAGCCAGTGAATCTCACTAAACCTCAACGGGCTAAAGAATACAGCAAAAAGTGAGCAAAACAACTAGCGTTAATACCAGTTGATTACTTTATTTCAATTTCTGCCTATCCGCTGATTTAACGCAGTTGTTCATAAAGTGGCATACAAGTCGCAAGAAAAAAAATGAAACACGATTTGCAAACCACATCGGTTTTCAACTAAGGGTTTACCCCTTGTCTTGCCCTGTATCTCCGCAAAATAAACTGTTGCTGATTAGATGGCTTTCGTTTTTAACTTGGTTGTCCACGCAGTTTGTTTCGCAGTGGTGCTTCCATTCAACAAATGCTGTAGTAACAAAAGCACGGGCCGACCTGTCGCCCCTTTGGCTGTGCCACTTTTCCACGCAGTGCCTGCGATGTCCAAATGGGCCCATGGGTATTTGGCTGTGAATTTTTGCAAAAACTTGGCCGCGGTGATCGAGCCGCCAGCCCGCCCAGCGACGTTGGCCATGTCGGCGAAGTTAGATTTCAAACCTTCGGCATAGTCCTCATCCAAAGGCATGCGCCAGCACAGATCACCACTTTGCTCGCCGGCGTCTAACAACGATTGTGCCAAAGCTTCGTCACTGCTGAACATGCCGCTGCGCAGATTGCCCAGCGCTATGACACACGCACCAGTGAGGGTGGCAATGTCAATCACCGCTTTCGGTTTGAAGCGCTCAGCGTAAGTCAAGGCATCGCATAAAACCAAACGACCTTCAGCATCGGTATTCAAGTTCTCTATGGTTTGCCCACTCATGCTGGTAACCACATCACCTGGTTTGACGGCTTTGCCACTGGGCATGTTTTCGCAAGCGGGTATCAAGCCCACCACGTTGATTTTCGGTTGCAGGCCCGCCAATGCGCGAAATGTGCCCAATACGCTGGCGGCGCCGCACATGTCAAATTTCATCTCATCCATCTCGGCACCCGGCTTCAGTGAGATACCGCCAGTATCAAACGTGATGCCTTTGCCCACCAGTACCGTTGGCGCATCCGTCTTAGCCGCACCGCTGAATTTCAAGACGATAAAACGCAAGGGCTGGTCAGAACCTTGTGCCACTGACATGAATGAACCCATACCCAATTTGCTGACCTCTTTCAAACCCAACACATCAACTTTGACGTTTTTGTATTTGTCTAAGCTTTGCGCTGCTTTGCCCAACAAGGTCGGTGTGGCATGGTTAGCAGGCCGATTGCCCCACTCTTTTGCATACTCAATTCCGGCTATAGCCTGCGTCATATATGCCTGAGTTGCGGTTAATTCTGTAGCACTCAAGGCATTTTTTTGCACCGCAACCGTGATGTGTGAGAATTTGCGCGCATCAGCCTTTGGTTTGGTAGTGGTATAGACATAGCTGGCGTCGGCTGCCGCAAGAAAGGCGGCTTGTGCTTTGATGCCATCCGCGCCATCAATCAAGCTTAAATCGATGACCAACTTTTTAGAGCCATTTGATTTCAATCTAGCGACGGCCGCCGATACCGCTACTTTGATGCTTTTGGCGGAACCATCACCCACACCGACCAACAACACATGCGTGGCTTGGGTGAGTGCGTGGCGGTAAATGTGCAATGTATTACCCAACTTGGCCTCAAAATCACCAGCGCGCATGGCTTGTGCAATCAAATCCTGCACCTCGGCAAGTGCTGGTGGTTTGCGTGTTGAGGCTTGATTCTTAACTGGGTTAGGTTTGAATGCTTCTGGGACCAACACCACCAATGCATCGCAGTTGGTTTTGCTGGTATGGGCCAAATCTTGGGCGATCAGTTTCAGTTCCATGGTAGTTTCTTGTGGTTTCAAAGGTTGATTTCAAAAACGAATTAAAGGTCAAATTATTTACGGTCTTATTTCCGTAAAATAGCCTCAATGTTATTCCATTCCTCCGTTAAAAAAGAACTCAGCCGTACTTTTGGTGCCAGCTTGGTGGTTTTAATCACTGTGGTGATGACCATGATGCTGATACGGGTTCTCTTTTTAGCCAATCGCGGACGTGTCAACCCTGCTGAAGTTTTGTTGGTGATGGGCTATTTTGTTTTAGGACATTTACCCACCATTTTGGCTTTGTGTCTGTTCATCGCCATTGTGGCCACTTTGTCGCGCATGTACCGCGACAGCGAGATGGTGATTTGGTTTGGCAGTGGTCGCGGATTGACCAGCTTGCTGCGACCTCTGGTGAGCTTTTCATGGCCGGTGTGTGTGGTGATTGCCGTTTTGGCACTGTTTGTGTGGCCATGGACGAATGAACAAACCCAAAACCTGCGCATCCAGTTTGAGCAACGCAGTGATTTGGAGCGCATTGCACCAGGTACGTTTCAAGAGTCAGCCAAGGGCAACCGTGTCTTCTTTATTGACAAAGACACGTCCATCAAACAGGTCAAACCACAGACCGGTGTGCAGGGACAGGTATTGGGCAGCAGCAATATTTTCATATCCGAAGTGACCGAAGGCAAAGAGTCTGTGACAACAGCGCGCTCTGGTCAATTTGAAATGCGTGATGGCAAACAGTATTTGATACTGAAAGACGGCAAACGGATTGAAACCAACATCGCCTCTGGTCAAACCAAGGTGAGCAGTTTTTCTTCGTATGCCAGCTTGGTTAAATCCGTCAATATCAACCCATTTGAAGGTGGGCCATCTAAAACCAAAAGCAGTATGGACTTGGTCACCACGCCCACACCGAATAATTTAGGGGAACTTGCTTGGCGTTTGGGCTTGGCTTTTTGTGCGATCAACTTCATTATTTTGGGCATCGCCATATCCAGTGGCAACGGACGCAGCAGCCGCAATGGCAGTTTTCTATTTGCTTTACTGGCGTTTGCGTTTTATTACAACTTGATTAACCTGAGCCAAAGCTGGATCGCCTCGGGGAACTATTCGTTTTGGGGCTTGCTCATCGTTTTGCATGGCGGCGCGTTGGCTGTGGGTGCATTGTGGTTAACCAAGCGGCACAACAATTGGTCATTGCGGTCGTGGTTGCGCATGCGAACAAGCAAGCGCAATAGTACCGAGGTGACCGTATGAACACCATACGTCGTTTGATTTACAAAGAAACCATCATTTCGGTGGCATTGGTTGCTTTGGGATTTTTGGCCTTGTTTTTCTTCTTTGACTTTGTCGACGAACTCAGCCACATTGGCAAATCATTCAATGGTTCAAGTTTTGGCAGTTACCAGGTACAACATGCTTTGCTGTATGTGTTGCTGCTGATGCCCAACCACTTGTACGAACTGCTGCCCATCACAGTTCTCATAGGTGGCGTATTGGTCATGGCACGGTTTGCACAAAGCTCGGAATTCACCATTTTGCGCACCAGCGGTTTAGGACCTGGTCTGGCACTGAAATTATTGGTTGGTCTGGGTGCATTGTTTATTGCATTTACCTTTGTGGTCGGCGACTACATCACGCCACTGGCAGATCGCACAGCGCAGCTGCTTAAGGCACGCTATATGGGGCAAATTTCGATCGGGCAAACAGGGGCTTGGCTCAAAGAAAAACAAGACAAAAGTGCTTTCGCAGTCAACGTATCTGCCATGTCGGCCGATGGCCAAATGCGGGGTGTGCGATTGTTTGAATTTGACCACAAAGGTACGGTGTTGTCTTTAACCACAGCCCAACAGGCGACCTTTGGTGAGGACGGAAGTTGGAATTTATTGGACGTAAAGCGCCGTGAATTTTCCGCGGTTGTCGAAAAAACTGAAAACGCAGAGAAACCGCTTGTCATTAAAACCGTCATCATGGATGCGCTGCGCTGGCCAACCACCATCCATGCAGGCATGGTCACCACCGCATTGCTCAAACCCGACCGCATGGGCACGGTTGATTTGTTCCAATACATACGACATTTAGAGTCGAACAAGCAAAATTCGCAAATGTATGAAATTCAATTCTGGAAAAAAGTGTTTTACCCCTTAAGTTGCTTGGTGATGTTGGTGCTGGCCTTGCCATTTGCGTATTTGCATTTCCGCTCCGGAGGCATCACAGCCTATGTGTTTGTAGGGGTATTGATTGGTATCAGCTTCTTTGTTTTGAACAATATGTTTGAATACTTTGGCAACCAAAATGCATGGAACCCACTTTTGACCGCTGCAGCGCCGAGTTTGGTTTATTCCTTGTTCTCTTTGGGTGCTTTTGGATTTTTAATTTACAGACGTTGAACAAACGCTGGCTTTCAAACATATTCACTTCTTTGCATCACATGACACAAGCTATCATCCTCTTCGGTCACGGGTCGCGTGACCCATTGTGGCATTTGCCCATTCAAGCCGTTGCTGAACGGTTACGCGTACGTGAAACTGGCTCTACCATCGCTTGCGCGTTTCTTGAATTGACCGAACCCAGCTTGCCAAGCTGTGCGGCACAGCTGGCACAGCAAGGTATTTCACACATCAAAGTTGTACCCATGTTTTTAGGCGTAGGCAGACATGCACGTGAAGATTTGCCCGTCATCATGGCAGAACTGAAGCAAAACCACCCCCAAGTGACATTCAACGTACAAGCTGCTGTAGGCGAAAACCCAGCCGTTTTGGATTTGTTGGCAGATGTTGCGCTCGGCGAAAGTTAACGTATTTCTCCATAAACCACGTGTGATTGCGGCATAATGAATCGATTCTTTAGTCGCAATTCGTTATGAGAAAAAACAATGAACCTGCATCAGTTCCGTTTCGTCCAAGAAGCTGTTAAACGCAACCTCAATCTCACGGAAGCAGCCAAAGCCCTGCACACATCACAGCCTGGTGTTTCCAAAGCCATCATTGAGCTCGAAGAAGAACTGGGCATTGAAATATTTGCACGCCACGGTAAACGCTTGAAGCGCATCACAGAACCTGGCCACCATGTCATCAACAGTGTCGAAGTGATCATGCGCGAGTTAGGTAATTTGAAACGCATTGGCGAACAATTCAGCAAAGAAGACAGCGGCACGTTGTCCATTGCCACCACCCACACACAAGCCCGCTATGTACTGCCCAAACCCATATCTGATCTGCGCATCGCTTACCCCAAAGTCAACATCAGCTTGCACCAAGGTTCGCCCGAGCAAGTGGCACAGATGTTGATCGATGATGTGGCCGATATGGGCATCGCTACGGAATCACTGTCGCAGTACGACCAATTGGTCACCCTGCCCTGCTATGAGTGGCAACACGTTTTGGTCATGCCCAAAGACCACCCATTGGCTAAAAAACCCAACATCCGGTTGGATGATTTAGCGCAAGAACCGATCATCACCTATCACCCTTCATACACGGGTCGTACCAAAATTGACCGTGCGTTTGAAAGTAAAAATCTTCATCCACGTATCGCGCTGGAAGCGATAGACTCCGACGTGATCAAAACTTATGTTCGCACAGGCTTGGGTATTGGAATCGTGGCCGAAATGGCGGTGCAAGCTGATGGCAATTCGTCTGGCGAATCCAACCAAGATTTAGCCGTGGTGAATGCGGGTCACTTGTTCGGCAAAAATGTCACACGCGTGGCCTTCAAACGCAGTGGCTATTTGCGCAATTTTGTTTACACTTTTGCCGAGCTGTTGAGTGAGCGCCTCTCTAAAGCCGCGATAGTGAGCGCCATGAATGGCAAAGCCACAGGGGAAAACGATGACTATGATATGTAGCAAACTGCCCAATGTAGGCACCACCATTTTTTCTGTCATGTCCGCATTAGCGGCTGAGCACAAAGCGGTTAATTTAGGTCAAGGTTTTCCTGATTTTGAATGCGACCCACAATTGATCAACGCGGTGACGGCCGCCATGCAAGCGGGTCACAACCAATATCCGCCCATGCCAGGTATGCCGCAATTGCGCCAAACCATTGCCAACAAAATGCAAGCACTGCATGGCAAAAGTTACGATCCCAATACCGAAATCACCGTGACGGCTGGTGCCACACAAGCCATCATCACGGCTATCCTCGCAGTGGTGCAAGCGGGTGACGAAGTCATTGTGCTGGAACCTTGCTACGACAGCTATGTGCCCAACATTGAACTGGCAGGCGGCGTGGTGGTGCGTGTACCTTTGACACCCGGCACGTTCAAGCCAGATTTTGACAAAATCAAAAGCGCCATCAACTCCAAAACACGGGCCATCATCATCAACACACCGCACAACCCCAGCGCCACCATATGGACCCAAGCAGACATGTTGGCACTGCAAGATTTGCTGGCACCGACCAACATCTTGCTGATCAGCGACGAGGTGTATGAGCACATGGTCTATGACGGGCAGCAGCACGAGAGCGTGGCACGTTACCCCGCTTTGGCCAACCGTGCCTTCATCGTTTCCAGCTTTGGTAAAACTTACCATGTCACGGGTTGGAAAGTCGGCTTTGTGGCGGCACCCGCTGAAATGACAGCCGAGTTTCGCAAAGTGCATCAGTTCAATGTGTTCACCGTCAACACCCCCATGCAAGTTGGTTTAACGAGCTACATGGCCGATGCCTCCCACTACTTGAACTTGCCAGCGTTTTACCAGCGCAAGCGCGATTTGTTTCGAGCTGGATTGCAAGCAACCAAATTCAAACTCTTGCCCAATACGGGCAGTTACTTTCAATGCGTCGATATCTCTGATATTGAACAAGGCAACCAGCTGTCAGAAGCCGAGTTTTGCAAATGGCTCACCACCGAAATTGGCGTCGCCGCCATTCCCCTATCGGCATTTTATGGTGATGGTTTTGAACAAAAAATTGTGCGCTTTTGCTATGCCAAAAAGGACGAGACATTGCAAGCGGCTTTAACGAAGTTAAAACAAATTTAAGCAAGTTTGATGCATGCCAAAGTTCGCCGCAAATTTGAGCTTTTTGTACACTGAGCTGCCTTTTTTAGACCGATTTGAAGCAGCGGCCAAAGATGGTTTCAAAGCCGTTGAATTTTTGTTTCCCTACGCTTACCCAGCGCACGACATTGCTGCACGCTTAAAAGCCAATGACCTGCAACAGGTGCTGTTTAATCTGCCACCCGGCGGTGTTGATGCCAAAAGCATAGAACATGCTTGGACAAAAGGCGAACGTGGCATAGCCTGCCAAACCGGACGCGAAGCAGAATTTGCAGAAGGATTGGACTTGGCCCTGCGCTATGCCGACGCACTCGGAAGCGCGCGCCTGCACCTGATGGCTGGCATCGTACCCAACGGTGTTTCCATACAAAATGCGCATCAAACCTACGTCACAAATGCCAAGACAGCCAGCAAATTAACAGCAAGCCGCAACAGCGGTGTAACCATCACCATTGAACCCATCAACACGTTTGACATGCCGGGCTACTTTCTCACCCACCAAGCGCAAGCGCATGCGCTGTTGGCCGAAATCGGCGCCTCAAACGTCAAAGTGCAAATGGATTTGTACCACTGCCAGCGCATGGAAGGCCATGTCAACGATGTGCTGCGCCAATACTTGCCCAGTGGCAACATAGCCCACATCCAAATTGCCAGCAGCCCCCATCGACACGAACCCCAAATTAACCATGTTCAATCCGGCGATATCAACTACGCCGCCGTGTTTGATTTCCTCGACAGCATGGGGTATGAAGGCTGGATAGGCTGCGAATACAAGCCACAACTGCAAGGCCAAAATTTGGGCCCGACCAGTGCCACCAGCATGGGTTTAGACTGGTTCAAACCTTACCGAACCACGCAGCGCTAACTGTGCCCACTGCGCTAAATGCGGCAGTGGTGGCACCTATTGTGGGTAAAATATATGAAAAATTGGCCTCTATGCGGCGTATTTATTGCCTATAGTGCTATTAATAATATAGCATTTACCAAACATATCTAACCTACTTACCTGCCATCACTTTGCTAAAATCAAATATTAACCATTCCAACTATACGTACACCTTGACCACCATGAACAGCAGCAGAATACGCACCGCCTTCAAAGCCTTTTCCATCCATTTCGGTACCAGCTTAGCAGTGGCGGCTTTAATTGCTGCGCTGGTATTTTTGGTTTGGTACCCTTATCCGTTTCGTGAATTAGCCGGTGGCAAAGACTTGTTCATTTTGGTTATTGCGGTGGACATCATTTGTGGTCCGCTGCTAACAGCCATTCTCTTTTCTCCCCATAAACCCAAAAAAGAATTGCTCACAGACCTTTCTCTGGTCGTCTTGATTCAACTGGCGGCTTTGGCGTATGGCGTGTGGAATGTGTGGTTGGCCAGACCGATTTATTTGGTGAACGAAAGCAACCGTTTTCATGTGGTTTCAAGGGTGGGCATTGATACCGATGGCCTACAAAAACTCCCCGCCGAAATGCAACCCCGGTTGTTCAGCGGTCCACTCAAAGTGACCATGCGCGATGTATTGCCGCAGGAACAAGCGTCGATTGATATGACATTGAAGCTGGGCAACCACACTGGCAAAGCACAATTGCCAGAGTTGTATTTGCCCTACGATGGCGCGAAAGCTTTCCAAAACAGCAGCTCCATATCAACCATTTTGAAGCTGATGCCGCAGAAACGGAGCGAAATGGAAGCGATTGCGAAAGAAGCAGGGGTTGATCTACAGAATTTGCACTTTACGTATGTTTTAGCGCAGGAAGCATGGTTTGGTGTGCTTAACGATAAGGGCGAAATTATCGGATTCGCCAACTCGAAATAAAAAAACCTCCCGAAGGAGGTTTTTTTAATTTGAATTAAATCAAAAATTAAGGTGCAGCAATTGCAGCAGCAGCTTTAGCGCAAGTTGAGCTTGATGGATCTGGATCACCAGCAGCAGTAGCATTGTTCCAAACGGTACATGTCCATGGGAGAACGCCATTCGCAACTGCACCAGGCAACAACTGTGCGGTTACATTGTTAACTGTAGCTTGTAAACGACCTGTAGCAAATGAACATCCAGGAACAGCAACATTCAAACACAAACCTGGTGCAGCAGCATTTGAGACGTTTTCAGCGATGTTAATTGCCACTTGAGTTTTTGCTGCAGATAGTGAAGAAACTGCACTTGCACCATTAGCACGTGCTGTGTAGTTAGCGTACTGAGGAATCGCAATCGCTGCCAAGATACCGATGATCGCCACGACGATCATCAATTCGATTAAGGTAAAACCTTTTTGTAGGTTACGTTTGATTTGTTTCATTCGAAAGCTCCTGTGTTAAAAAAAGAAAGTTAAGTTGTTGAAAGTCAAGGAAAATCGCCACAATCTGCTACGCTTTTTGCAACGCTACTGGCTTCCCAGTTGTGTTAATGTAACGTGTTTTTAATTTTTCTGCTGACGAAAATCGGAGATTTTTCGTCTTTAGAGTAATATGTCTCATTTTTACCGCGTAATGTTTTGAAATGTAGACACTTTTTTACACTTTAATGCTATTTTGAAACAATTAAAACCGTACCGAATGTGCACACTGGCGGTTATTTAATGCAAACTGCACGCACTTGTTTCATGTCGGTGAGACCTTGTAATACTTTTATCATACCGTCCATCTTCAGCGTGTGCATACCGCCTGCAACCGCATTGGTGAAGATTTTGACGACGCGGGCGCGTTCTTGGATGAGTTTTTTGGTCGACTCGTCAGCCAGCATCAACTCGTGTAAACCCAAACGGCCTTTGTAACCCGTCTTACCGCATTTGCTACAGCCGACAGGTTTGTAAAAGGTTAAACGGCCGTTTTCACCGTAGTTTTCTACCCAGCCTTGGTAGAGTTTTTTGGCCTCGCCTTGCGGATTGTCTTGCCAAGCGTCCGTGTTGCGCAACTCTTCAGCGTATTCGCTGACAAATGCAGTCAGTTCTGGGCCTGCGGGTGAATAGGCTTCTTTACAGCTGCACAATCTTTTGGCCAAACGCTGCGCCAAAATACCCAATAGCGCATCGGCAAAGTTAAATGGGTCCATGCCCATGTCCAGCAAGCGGGTGACCGATTCGGGGGCCGAGTTGGTGTGCAATGTGGAGAATACCAAATGCCCAGTGAGGGAAGCTTCAATACCCATAGAGACGGTTTCATGATCGCGCGATTCACCCACCATGATGATGTCAGGGTCAGCACGTAAAAACGAGCGCATCAGCATGGCAAAATCAATGCCAGCCTTTTTATTCACCTGCACCTGGCGGAGCCCTTTTTGGGTAATTTCAATCGGGTCTTCTGCGGTCCAAATTTTGGTATCGGTGCGGTTCAATTGCGCCAAGATGGAATGCAATGTGGTGGTTTTACCAGAGCCAGTCGGACCGCATACATAAAACAAGCCATAGGGTTTGTGTATCACGCTCTCTAAGCGTGCCATGTTGTGCGGTGTTAAACCTAAACTGGACAAAGGAATAGGTTCGCCACCGGCCAAGATACGCATCACAACGTCTTCTAAACCACCCGCCGAAGGCAAGGTAGCGACACGCAACTCAATGTCGACAGGACCAAATTTTTTGAAAACAATTTTCCCGTCTTGCGGACGGCGGGTTTCAGAAATATCCAAATCAGACATGATTTTGATACGCGCCACTATGGCCTGGCGCAAATGACGAGGCGCATCAATGTAGGGCACTAAACTGCCGTCAATGCGCAGGCGCACACCCACATTGGCTTTGCCTAAACCGGGTTCGATGTGGATGTCAGAGGCTTTTTTGTGATAAGCCTCCAAAATGACTTTATTGACAAATTTAACCACCTCGTTTTCAGACATGGCGTTGGGAACATAGGTGTCTTCTTCGCCCTCCTCCACCATGGGTCGGCTCATATTGGCCAACAGGTCATCTAAATTGCCACCCTCACCATCGGCTGCACCAAAAATCAAATCCAAGGTTTGGTTGAATTCAGAGTGTGAGGTAATCACATATTTAAACTGTGTTTCACGCGGAAACATGTGCTGCACCACATAGGTGGAGCGCACTTTCTCAGGATCCAGGCACATGACCAATAGGCCATCAAACGTTTCTTCTAAAGGTATCCAGCCTTGCTCAGACAAGAAATCCCGTTTCAACGCGCCATGCAGCTTGTCGGTATTGAAGCGTGCTTTGCTGAACGGTTCATATGGAACACCGTAAAACAAACCCAAGGCTTGGCCAATTTGAGCTGGTGTAACGTTGTATTGGTCTATCAGCAGCTGTTCAATCGTGCCATCTGTATCACCACGCTTGTCGATGCAGACTTGCAAATCTGACATGCCAATGGCACCTGCATGTACCAACCCATCATATTTGCTGGGGGTGCGAGGACCCGTTTTTTTTGTACTTGCTGTGCTTGCCATAGGTTTAGAACTTTGTTCGACTGAATATTAAACGGTTAATTGAAAGCACTGACAACATCAAGGAAGGATATCGTTTAAGCTTACGAAAAGTCGCTGGTGCCATCCCAAGACGCATCAAGTGATTGCAATCTTAACAAAGCGATGCGTCTAAGGTAAAAAGGGTACATCATATTTGACGGGTTTATGGCAATTAGTTCCTTTAAATACTGAGTACTTGCGTCCCATTGCTGTAATCGATAGGCTTGCAAAGCCATTTGCCATTTCACTGGTTCATTATCGTCATACTTTTGAATCACATTGTTTGTATTGTGCTGTGAATCTATTGCTTCATTCTGTGTGACAGGTCGCCGCATCGGTGTGAATATCGATAAGACTTGCGTTTTACCATGCACCCGTACTTGATCGACTTCTTGCCAAACAAATGTACTCGCTTGACTCATTGTGCTGGCACTGACCAAAATTGCGACAGAATAAGTTTTACTTAACTCTTGCAATCTTGCTGCCAGATTAACGGCATCTCCAACGGCTGTGTAACTGCGTCGAATATCTGACCCCATGTCGCCAACACACATCATGCCGGTGTTAATGCCTATCCCAACCTGTATATCTGGCAATCCAAGTTTTTGTTGCACTTGGTTAATGTCTGCAAGCACATCAATCATATCGATGGCGGTGAGTACTGCTTGATGGGCATGGCTTTGAGTTTGTGTGGGTGCCCCCCAAAATGCCATGACACAGTCACCCATGTATTTGTCTATTGTGCCTCCGTGCTTCATGATGACACGACTTAAATGTGTAAATACCCTGTTCAACATGGCTTGTACATCGCTGGGTAATAAATTCTCGGCAATTTGAGTAAAGCCTCTCATGTCGCAAAACAAAACCGTCATTTCTACATTTTTCGCCTGCATGGCGTAATTGTCAAAATGACTCTCCATTTGTTCGACCAAGTGTGGTGGTACATAACTGCCAAATAATTTTTTCAATGCCAGCATGGCGCGGCTGCGAAGAAGGTGGTCGGCACTCATACTCAAGGTATACACCGCAAACCCAGTCAACAAAGTTGTCGCCAGAGGTAAAACCATTTCTTGCCATAAAAATAAACTTGTATTCAAAGCCACAACGCCCAGCAAAATACCCATACCCACTGCCATGGCAGAAGCGACACTGAGTGATGGCAGGACCAAAGCAAGCAGGACACTCACAATGAGCATCATCAACAATTCATAACCCAAGGCATAGTCAGGTCGGTAAATTGAATGTCCATCCAGCATGCTGGACAAAATATTGGCATGTGTTTCGACACCAGGGTAAGCTTCACCCACTGGCGTTGTACGCAAGTCTTGCAATCCGGGTGCCGTCGAACCGATCAACACGATTTTGTCTTTCAGTTCATCCTCATTCAACTTTTTGAACCAGATATCACTGGCAGATATGTACCGATATGATCCTCCAGTTGCGCCGCCAAATCCTCGAAAAGGGATCAAAACAGACAGTTTTTCGTCAACGTGTATCGACTGTAATTTACCGTTGAGTTGGAATTGCAAGGCAGCTATTGTTTTATCACTTTTAAATTTAATACTGCTATAGGGAAGTCCCTTGTAAGCTCGAAACAGTGCCAAAGCAAATGACTCGTAATATTGATTTTCAAAATTCGCCAACAAGGGTGTAGCACGGACGATGCCATCAGAATCTGCTATCGCATTGAAGAAGCCAGCCGCGGAGACTGCACGTGTGATGGCATCAATACTTGCACCATAACCATTCCATTGCGTGATATGTGAATCATGCCTTTGCGATGGGGCTTCGACGAGTACTGGCTTGGGCAGCTTTCCACTGGTGTGTTGTTGCCTATCGCTGGTGAAATAGTAACCCAATACCACGTTGCGTTGATACAAGGATTCGGCAAACAAAGCGTCGTAATCTTGCGATTCATTCAAACGTGGTAACTGAGTTTGGAAACCTGCATCATTACGCAGTGTTGTACGCCCCAATTGATTTAACGCCGCAAGTCCAGAGCTGTTATCAGCCTCAGCAAACACCATATCAAAACCTAACGTTTTAATATGTTGTCGCGCAAACAGCTCCTTAGTGATGTCGCTGAGTTTGTTTCTACTCCAAGGCCATTGACCAATAGCAGACAAACTTTTTTCATCAATGTCAACAATGACGATGCGATCATCAAACGTTTGAGGCATTGTCAAACGCAAACGTGCATCGTAAATGATATTGTCTAGTCTATGCACTAAGGTCCATGGCAACAAACCACTAACATGACCCAGTGCAAACAAGAGTGGCAATAGCGATACAAGAATTCTGAACTTGTACTTCGCCAAGTACTTCATGAAGCTTCTATGAACTCCATGGCTGTTCCAGCCAGTTCAAACAAGTCTCCGTTTTTAAGTGTCACAGCATCAATACCAAATGGCACACCATTCAAGGTCGGTTGCATTACCCCTTCCACGTGTGCGACCACATAATTTTTGGGCCGCTTGGTAATGGCAATGACCGCTTCGCCAGGTTTGCCAATGGTTGTCACCACTTTGACAAGTGGAATTTCTTTTCCAATTGCGGGCCCAGATACAACTTTGACCGCAACGTACACTTCAGCAAAACGGGTTTTTTCAAACTGATACAGCGTGTCCTCGACGCTGCTGTCTTGCACATTGGTATCAATGTTTTGTCCATTTGAATGCGAAGCAGCATCTTTGGTTTCAGTTGCTTCATTGATGTATTTGAGAATGTATTTACCAAGCTCAATTTGGTCACCCGTTTGCAAAATTTGGCGTTTAACTTTTTTGCCATTGATGTAAGTACCATTGGTACTGTTCAAATCTTCGACGTAAAACTCTGAACCAATTGCCTGAATGGCAGCATGCTCGCCACTGACAGCCAAATTATCGACCATGACATCGTTGTATGGGCGTCTGCCCAAAGTCATGCGATTTTTATCAATTGAAACGACATTGATCAGGTTGTCATCCAATGTCACAATAAGTTTTGCCATATCCACCTTACACGTTTGTCTCGAAATGGTCTAAGACCAATCTGCTCATATAAATTTGTAAGGATGGTAACCTATTTGTCCTGATTTTTTGAACGTTTCTGCAGCCAAGTTCCCAAAATCACAACCAATACAGCACCTAAGATTCCTGCAAACAACACATTTTGCTCACTGATTTTTCCAAAATGCTGCGTCATCGCTGGGTCGGTCAACAACATCTCGCCAGCGAGGAAGCCCAGTAATGCAGCGCCAATGGTGATGATGATTGGGTACCGCTCCATTACCTTGGTCAACAAAGTAGCGCCAAACACGATCAAAGGAATGCTGACCAGCAAACCCAAAATCAACAATGGTATGTTCCCTTTGGCAGCTGCAGCGACAGCCAAAACATTGTCCAGACTCATGACCAAATCTGCAACCAAAATAGTCCGTATGGCAGCTGCCATACCGTTGATTTCTTTGCCGTGGCCTTCATCATCGCCACCACCTTTGAGCAAATCAACGCCAATGTAAACCAACAAAATTGCGCCAAGAATCTTCAGAAAAGGCAGAGTTAGCAATTGAATCGCAACAATGGTGAGCACAATGCGCATCACAATGGCCGCAGCACTGCCCCAGAAAATGGCCTTTTTCTGTTGTTCTGGCTGCAGAGTTCGCGCTGCCATGGCAATCACCACGGCATTGTCACCTGATAGCACAATGTTGGCCAACATGATGGAACCAAATGCGCTCCAAAATGCGGCTGAAGATATATCCAAACCAAATAACATAGTCACCTCAATTTTTTAAATGTGTGCTAGTTTAATCTATCTGGACAACCAACAAATCAAAGCAAAGCTTTCAATAACTTGGCCATTTCTGAGGGGTTACGTGTAATGGTGAAGCCGCACTCTTCCATAATCGCCAATTTCGCATCGGCTGTATCTGCGCCGCCAGAAATCAATGCACCGGCATGACCCATGCGTTTGCCTGCGGGTGCAGTTACACCTGCGATAAAGCCAACAACGGGCTTTTTCATATTGGCTTTGCACCACATGGCAGCTTCTGCTTCATCTGGGCCGCCAATTTCACCAATCATGATGACGGCATCGGTATCAGGATCGTCATTGAACGCTTTCATCACATCGATGTGCTTCAAACCATTGATAGGGTCACCTCCAATACCAACGGCACTGGATTGGCCCAAACCAATTTCAGTTAACTGCGCAACTGCCTCGTAAGTCAAAGTACCAGAACGGCTGACCACGCCAATGCGACCTTTACGGTGAATATGACCTGGCATGATGCCAATTTTGATTTCATCAGGCGTGATCAAACCCGGGCAATTTGGTCCAAGCAACAAAGTTTTTTTACCGCCAGCCGCCTCCTTCATTTTCATGCGATTGCGTACTTCAAGCATGTCACGAACGGGTATGCCTTCAGTGATGCAAATGGCCAAATCTAAATCGGCTTCAACGGCCTCCCAAATAGCAGCTGCAGCGCCTGCTGGTGGAACATAGATAACTGACACAGTTGCTCCCGTTTCCTTGGCAGCCTCTTTAACTGATGCATAAATTGGAATATTGAATATCGATTCACCCGCTTTTTTCGGGTTCACACCGGCCACAAAACATTCTTTTCCATTGGCATATTCTTGGCATTTTTCAGTGTGAAATTGGCCCGTTTTACCCGTGATACCTTGGGTAATAACGCGTGTGTTTTTATTAATGTAAATAGACATGATGAAAGTTTCCTAACTGCTGCTGCGTTAATTGGAGTATGGGATACCGTGCTTATTTCAAAGCTGCGACTACTTTTTCGGCTGCTTCGGCCATGCTGTCTGCGCTGATGATGGGGAGACCCGAATCCTTCAACATTTGTTTGCCCAACTCTTCATTGGTGCCTTTCATGCGCACCACCAAAGGCACGTTCAAATTGGTCGCTTTGCATGCAGTGATCACACCGGTTGCGATCGTGTCGCATTTCATAATGCCGCCGAAGATATTGACCATGATGGCTTTAACCTTTGGGTTTTTCAGCATGATTTTGAAAGCTTCTGTCACTTTCTCTGGTGTCGCACCGCCGCCCACATCCAAGAAGTTGGCAGGCTCTGCGCCATACAACTTAATGGTGTCCATGGTTGCCATTGCCAAACCTGCACCGTTGACCAAGCAACCGATGTTGCCGTCCAAGCTGATGTATGCCAAATCAAATTTGGAAGCTTCAACTTCGGCAGGATCTTCTTCATCCAAATCGCGCAAAGCCACAATTTCTGGGTGACGGAATAAGGCATTGGAATCAAAATTAAACTTGGAATCCAAGGCCATGATGTTGCCTTTGCTGTCGCAGTTCAGTGGGTTGATTTCCACCAAAGATGCATCGGTATCCATATAGCACTTGTAGAGCTTTTGAAAAACATCTGCGGCTTGATCCACTGAATTGCCTTCCAAGCCGATGGCTTTGGCAATTTTGACAGCTTGTGCTTGTCCTAAACCGGTCAAAGGATCAATCAAGTCTGTGATGATTTTTTCGGGTGTGCTGTGTGCCACTTCTTCAATGTCCATGCCACCTTCGCTGGATGCAATGAACGCCACCTTTTGGCTCGCACGGTCAGTCACGATCGATACGTAGTATTCTTTTTTGATGTCTGCACCGTCTTCAATGTACAAGCGGCGAACTTTTTGTCCTTCGGCACCCGTTTGGTGGGTCACCAATTGCATTCCCAAAATATCAGTTGCGCGGGCTTTGACATCATCAATTGATTTTGCCACTTTCACACCGCCACCTTTGCCACGGCCACCTGCATGAATTTGTGCTTTAACCACCCAAACCGGACCGCCTAATTTTTGTGCCGCCTCTACAGCTTCTTGCACAGTGAATGCGGGAATGCCACGTGGCACAGGAATGCCGAATTGACGCAAGATTTCCTTGCCTTGGTACTCGTGAATTTTCATAGGGCGCTCTTAAATAGTGGAAAATGACAGAACTCGCACCTGGATCTGAAGTCAAAAACGTCAGGTCGCAACTGAGAGGCTTTAAAATTGACGAATCGAATTGTAATATGCTGCAATGCACAAATATAACAATTACCTTACGAATTGCATATTTTTTTTGATGAATGACTGAACAATCAGCAAACAACGATGAGGATGGTCCATGTTTAAGGTATTTATTGACGGCGAAGCGGGAACCACAGGCTTACAAATTCGTGAGCGCTTATTAACCATGCCCGAGGTCATCATGCTCAGCATTGCGCCCGAGCTGCGCAAAGACCCTGCCGCCAAACGCGATCTCATGGTTCAAGCTGATTTGGTTGTGCTGTGTTTGCACGATGATGCCGCTTTGGAATCGGTCGCCATGATCAAATCATTACCCAAAGAACAGCAGCCCCGTGTGATTGATGCCTCTTCAGCCCATCGTGTGGCAACGGGCTGGGTCTACGGCATTCCTGAATTATCCAAAGAACAAACCAAAGCCATCCAAACGGCGCAATTTGTCTCTAACCCAGGTTGCTTCCCTACGGGTGGCATTTTGTTATTGCGTCCATTGATCGATGCTGGCCTCATGCCAAACGACTACCCTGTTGTGATGCAAGGTTTCTCTGGTTATTCAGGTGGCGGACGGCAATTGATTGAAGCCTATGAAGTTGCTAAAACGGCTCCACCATTGGAAGTGTATGGTCTGAACTTGACCCATAAACATGTACCTGAATTTCAGAAATACACAGGTTTAACACGCCGCCCGATTTTTGTGCCAGCGGTCGCCAACTTTCACACTGGCATGATTGACCATATCGCAGTTCACTTTGATTTACTCAAGGGTGTGAGCAGCTGCAAGCAGTTAGAAAATGCATTGAAGTCACGCTATGCAGGGTGTGAGTGGGTGCGCGTGGTTGACGCAGATGAAAAAGGTCGACTTGAACCAACGTCTTTGAACAACACCAATCGCATTGATTTGAGTGTCTATGGCAATGATGCGCTTGGGCAAGCCGTGCTGACCGCGAAATATGACAATTTGGGCAAAGGCGCTTCGGGCGCGGCTGTACAGAATTTGAAATTGATGTTGGGTATTTAACTTTCTTTCAAAATGCCCTTTCAGCCCGAACCACCTTTTACCCACGGCAAACCACCCGTCAACAAAGCCGGCACCGCTGTTTTACTGTGCAACTTGGGCACACCCGATGCGCCCACCACCAGCGCTGTGCGGCGATTTTTGCGCGAGTTTCTAAGCGACCAACGCGTCGTTGAAATTCCAAAAACCATTTGGTGGCTGATTCTGAATGCATTCATTTTGCCTTTCAGACCCCGAAAATCAGCTGCCAAATACGCTTCGATTTGGATGTCACAAGGCTCACCTCTGCGCTATTGGACTCAAAAGCAAGCCGTGCTGTTAGAAGGTTGGCTGGGTGAGGCTGGGCACCGCGTTACTGTGCGACACGCCATGCGCTATGGCAGCACATCCATACCCGAACAGCTTGACAAATTGAAAGCCGATGGCGTGAGTCGTGTGTTGATTTTGTCAGCCTATCCACAGTATTCAGCCACCACCACTGCCAGTGTGCTGGATGCTGTTTACAACTGGGCAAGCCAGATTCGCCACATACCTGAACTGCGATTTGTGAACCATTACCATGACGATGCAAGCTACATCAGCGCTTTAGAACACAGTGTGCGTCAATACTGGCAGGTCAACGGCCAGCCCAATTTTGAACAAGGTGACCAGTTGGTCATGAGTTTTCATGGCATCACCGAGAGGAGCCGCACCCTGGGTGACCCTTACTTTTGCGAATGCATGAAAACCGCGCGCTTGCTGGGTGAGGCTTTGCAACTGGCACCTTTGCACTACAAAGTGACGTTCCAATCTCGCCTTGGTCGAGCCAAGTGGTTGCAGCCTTATACGGAGCCTACGCTGGTAGATTTGGGCAAAGCTGGTGTCAAACGCGTCGATGTGATTTGCCCTGGCTTTAACTGCGATGGCTTAGAAACACTGGAAGAAATCAACATCGAAGCGCGTCATGCCTTCACCCGTTCGGGCGGTCAATATTTTCACTACATCCCCTGCTTAAACGATAACTCAGCATGGATTACAGCCTTATCTTCCATCACGCAAAAGCATTTGAGTGGCTGGCCAACGCAGGCTGCTGATACAGAGGCATTGAAAATCACACAACAAGAAGCTAGCAAAGCAGGCGCAAAGCAATAAACGACTCAGGCTCGCCCCAATAGTCGTTTGACACCCTGAATTTGTTGCGCCCAAAAGCCATCGCCATAATCACGCCCAGATTCCACTTGATCACGTATACCCGTGGGTTCGTAACGTAATTCAAAATTGGCTGTACCAAACAGCATGTCCCACCAAGGCAGCAACACCCCGAAGTTGTGCCCCCCAAGAACTGTGGACGGCTCTGCGGGAAATTGTTTTTCCCAAATGATTGTTTCATGCCCAATGCCAATACTGTGGTGCAAACGGTGAAAGCGCGGGCTGATCCATAGGCGTTCGCCGATTTGACCAAACCACAATTTGACGTTGGCATGCTGAAAACTCTCGCTCAGCTGTGTCACAGCCACAATCAAAATGAACTGGCTGGGTGCGACACCAATCGCCAACGATGCAAACACCAAAATGAAGTCAACCAACACACTGTCAATCAGATGATTGCGGTTATCGGTCCACATTGTCATGTGTCGTTGCGAATGGTGCACCGCATGCAAATTCCACCACCAATTGAACTGGTGCTGACCACGGTGAATCCAATAATTCACCAAATCAAAAGCCACCAAATAAATAATGAAACTCACCATTGGCGTATCAGTCACACCCGGCCAAATTTGGTCAAGGTGAAAGGTGCCTACACCCCAAACCCGCAACACGCCAATCACGTCATCAAAGAGCGGCTCTAACGATAAAAACATCAACAGTTTGAAAAGCCCCAGTCGGTGTAAGAGCGTGTACAGCACGTCAACACGAACAGCCGCTTTATCTATCACGCTTTGTGCTGGTCGCCACAGTTCAAGCGGTTTGATAAAAATCAGCATCACCATGATTTGTAGCAAGCCCACCAGAAACCAAGCTGTGCCATTGAAGGCTTCCATTAAAAATCCACCCAGCCCTAAGTTAAAAGCAATGGGTTGAAACACGGCTTCATACAGCCAAGATTGTGCGGCTGAAAACAGATCTTCTAAAGTGTTCAACAATGTATCCATGATCGCGTCAATTAACGTGGCCAAGTCAATTTCGATTGTTCTATCCAAGCCTTGAAGGCTGGATGATCTCGCAGGGTTTGAAAGCAAAAACCCCTTTCCTTCAACCCCACAACCAATGGCTCTAACACCGCCGGTGCCCAAGGGTCTTGGCGCGACCAAATCCCGAGATGGGCCAGCAAGATGTCTCCCGATTTGATATTTTTCAGGGCTTGGTTCAACAGCATTTGATTGGGGTACGCTTGGCTTGAGAGTTCATCGCCTAAAAATCCAGCTGGCGACCAAGCCACATGGTTATAGCCACATGATTTTGCGATTGCCAACAGTGCAGCTGAGGTTTTGCCGCCCGGTGCACGAAACAAAGGCAGCGGTTTTTTGCCCGTTATTTCTTGCAGACGTTCAGACGCCATATCAATTTGCGCGCAGTATTTTTTGGCATCATAAGTGAACTCGCGCCCCGCCAACGCGCCTGCGCTGGGCTTGATGCGAAATTGCGGCGTGTCATCGCTGGCAGTGCGTGGCACATCACCGCGCCAGTACACATGATCAAAAGTGTGCGATGCAAACTCATGACCTTCTGCGGCTCTGGCTTTCCACCACGGTGCCCAATATTGGCTTAAGCTGCCGTCGCCCAATTTGGTTTTTTCGTTGGCTGCAAAAAAAGTGACTTTAACTTGGTGCTTGTTCAAAACCTCAGCGATGAGAGGTGCTACGTCCATGTGCCCGGTATCAAATGTCAAGTACAGTGGTTTGGTGCAAGTCCCTGCTTGCGCATCTGTTTGGGGCGATTTTATAGTGCTTTTTTGAGCTGTAGCCGGCGTATATATTGCCTGAAGTGCTATAAAGAATATAGCAAATAGCGGTTTACAAATGACTTTAACGTGGCGCATGGTCCAAAGTCCACACGCCGTGCGGTGAACGACCGACTGGGATTTGTTTGATGATTTTTTGCGTGGCTATATCGACCACCGTCAGCTTTTTGATCCATCGTGATGCCACCAGCAACAGTTTGCCATCGGCCGATACTTCCATGTCATCGGGTCCACCTGGCCCTGGAAAACTGCCAACCACTTCCAAAGTTTGCGTGTCGATTTTGCTGATGGTGTTGGCCACACGGTTGCTGGCCAACACATGGCGTTTATCGCCAAAGGCACGAAAAGCGTGGGCACCGTTGCCGGTCTTGATATGCTTGATCACTTTGGGTGCGACTCCTGAGACATCAAACACTTGCACACTGTCAGCACCGGTTAAACCCACCAGCAATGTTTTGTCGTCCGCCAACAAAAACACATCTGCTGGCGTGGCCCCTGTCGATGTGCGCCATTTGATGGTTTGTGTCGCTAAATCGATGGCGATCAATTCATTGCTGTCTTGCATCGAAGCGTAAACCACCGTGCTTTTGCTGTCTATCCACAGATGGCTGGGGGTTTTGCTGGTGGGAATCCGTTTGGCCAAGGTCAAATCTTGACCATCCCAACGGTAAATGTCCACATGGTTCAAGCGATTGGCTGCCGTCACAAACCATTTCATGTCGGGCGAAAACCGCAAATGGTAGGGGTCTAATATATTGCGCACCGTGCGTTGGATGTCACCGGTTTTAGGGTCAATGAAGGTCAACGAATCACCAAACGCGTTGGCAACGATGAACGATTTGTTGTCGGGCGTGAGGTACAAATGGTGTGGCTCTTTACCAGTGGGAATGCGCTTGGTTTCTGTCCATGTTTTGGGATCTATCATGCTGATGGTGGCATCCAATGAATTCAACACAAAAATGGGCGATGCCAATGGCGCAAGCGCTTTATTCGCCTCTTGGGCATGGGCAGCCAGTGGCATCACATTGCTTAACACCATGCTGAAGCCGATCAGCCAAGCAGAGAAAGAATAGAAAGAAGAGAAAACTTTCACAGTGGGGAAATATCGAGTCAAACAATTCACAAAATAGCCAATCTTAGTAGTAACCCTAGATTGTAACTACCTGCGATTAAGCCTTAAGTTGCACTTGCTCTAGTTCCAATGTTGAGAGCCAGCGCCATTGACCCGGTAATAAATCTGCAGGCAATGCAAAATTGCCAATTTTGGAGCGGTGCAAACCCTCTACCCGATTGCCCACCGCCGCCAACATGCGTTTGACTTGGTGGTACTTGCCCTCGGTTAAAGTCAATTGCAAATGGTGGTCTGCAACACGCACCGCAGCAGCGGCTTTGACGGGTTTGGGGTCATCATCCAGCACCACACCCGTCAGTAGTTTTTGCACTTGCTGTTCATCCAATGGGTGTTTGCAGGTGACTTCATAGACCTTGGCAATGTGCTTTTTAGGTGAGCTCATGCGGTGTATGAATTGCCCATCGTCGCTCAACAACAGCAAACCCGTGGTGTCTTGGTCCAGCCTGCCCACCGCTTGCACCCCTTGAATGGCACTTTTTTGTGGCCGCAAACGCAAGGGCGAAGGCAGCAAGGTGTAAATGCTGGGATGCACCGACGGCTTTTGTGAACATTCAGTGCCAGCTGGTTTATTGAACACGATGTACGCCAACGCATGGTATTCCCAAGCTACACCTTGCACTTGAAAACGCAGACCGTTGGTTTCAACCTCGGTCGTCACATCTGTGACAACTTCTGCTTCAGCAGCTCGGTACACCTTGACCAAGCCTTGCTGAATCAAGCCCGCACACACACGTCGCGTGCCAAAGCCTTGGGTGTACAGAATGTCTTGCAGTTGCATGGTTTGGTTTGCTGCGGCTTTACATCAAGACCACATCGTATTGCTCTTGCCCGGCCGAGCTTTCGCTTTGCAATGAAATTGGCTTGCCGATGAAGTCACTCAATTCCGCCAAGTGTTGGCTTTCTTCGTCTAAAAACAAATCAATCACTTTGGGCGCAGCGATGATGCGAAATTCACGTGGACTGAATTGTCTGGCCTCGCGCAAAATCTCTCTGAAAATATCGTAAACCACACTGCGCGGCGTTTTGACAATGCCTTTGCCGGCACACACGACACACGGCTCGCACAGCAAGCGCGCCAGCGATTCGCGTGTGCGCTTGCGGGTCATTTCAACCAAGCCCAAGGCTGAAAAGTCACTGCAACTGGTTTTCACACGGTCACGGCTGAGGTGCTTTCTAAACTCGTCCAATACAGCGGCGCGGTGTTCAGGACGTGTCATGTCGATGAAATCCAAAATGACAATGCCCCCTAAATTGCGCAAACGCAATTGCCGCGCAATCGCACCCGCTGCTTCTAGATTTGTTTTGTAAATGGTTTCATCAAAATTGCGTGCGCCCACATACGCACCGGTGTTGACATCGATGGTGGTCATGGCTTCGGTTTGATCCACTATCAGATAGCCACCCGACTTCAATTCCACTCTTGAACCAAGTGCTTTGATGATTTCGTCATCGATGTTGAACAAGTCAAAAATTGGGCGCTCGCCCTTGTAGTGTTGCAGCTTTTGCGCAGCTGCAGGCATGTATTCGTTTGAAAATGCCAACAGTTTGTCGAACTGCAATTTGGAATCAATTTTGATGGACTGTGTGTTGTCGCTGACCATGTCACGCATCACCCGTTGCAACAAACTCAGGTCTTGGTGTAGCAATGATTTGACCGGTAGACGCTTGCTGGCATCTTGAATGCGCGCCCAAGTTTTGCGCAAGTAGCGAATGTCTTCAGACAACTCTGCGTCGCTGGCTTCTTCGGCATTGGTGCGCAATATATAGCCACCCACCAAACCCTTTGCGATGTGACCGGGGTTATCCAGTTGTGCTGCTGCATTGGCCAAATCTTGCAAACGTTCTCGCAATTGTTTGCGTTGTTCAAACGGAATTTTTTGCGACACACCAATGTGATTGTCTTGCGGCAAAAACACCAGCAAACGACCCGACAAACTGATTTGTGTGGTCAAGCGAGCACCTTTGGTGCCGATCGGGTCTTTGATGACCTGCACCAACAAGGTTTGCCCTTCAAACACTTGCTTTTCAATGGGTGCCAATGCAATCGGTGCGTCGCCATTTTTAATGGTGCCGTCTGGTTCAGCATGCCGTGCGTTGATGCTGCTGAGCAAATCCGCCACATGTAAAAACGCGGCTCGCTCTAAACCAATGTCGATAAAAGCCGATTGCATGCCCGGCAGCACGCGCGACACCTTGCCCAAATACACATTCCCCACCAAACCCATTTCCAAGCTGCGCTCAATGTGCAACTCTTGCACCGCACTGTTCTCCACCACGGCCACACGTGTCTCTTGGGGCGACCAGTTGATCAAAATTTCTTGTTGAAGGTTTGGCATGCGTTGTTAAACAATCTATGAATCAATCTATTTATCAATGACTATACCAGCACAGGTTCAGGTTCTAAACACACGCCAAAGCGCTCCAACACGCTGGTTTGAATGGCTTTGGACAAGCTCATGATCTCTTCACCGCTGGCACCACCCAAATTCACCAGCACCAAAGCTTGTTTGTCGTACACAGCCGCTTGCCCCCTGTTTTTGCCCTTCCAGCCACACGCTTCGACTAGCCAACCGGCTGCCAATTTGAACTTGCCGTCGTCCAGTTTGTAATGCACTGCGTGGGGTTCACGTTGCAAAATGGCGTGACATTGCGCGGCTGATACAACCGGATTTTTAAAAAAACTGCCAGCATTGCCAATGACCGTTGGGTCGGGCAATTTATGCCTTCGGATGTCGCATACCCACTCATAAATCTGTAGCGCTGTGGGTGTGTATTTAGCTGCCTCTAAGCCATATTGATGGCAATGGGCGTGTAATTTTTTTTCAATATCGGCGTAACCCAGCATTGGTCGCCACGCTTTGGGTAAAGCGAAGCGGACTTTGGTGATCAGCCATTGCTTTGATTCTTTGCCCGCATTTTTTTTGAAGATCGAATCCCGGTAGGCAAATTCGCATTGCGCTGCGTTCATGGTGCAGGAATCCCCGGTGCTTAAATTGACCGCATCCAATTCCCAAAAGCGGTCTTGCAATTCCAAACCATAAGCGCCTATGTTTTGCACGGGTGCCGCACCCACGGTACCAGGAATGAGTGCCATGTTTTCCAAACCAGCATGGCCATGTTGCACCGTCCAGGTCACCAGGTCATGCCACAATTCCCCTGCACCCGATTCAATGATCCAATGTTTATCGGTCTCCTTGATGAGCGCAATGCCTTTGATTTCCATCTTCAGCACCAGCGCCTCAATGTCGCCTTGAATCACGATATTGCTGCCGCCACCTAAAATGAATTTCTTTTGTTGGCGCAATTCTGGTGCGTGCAGCAACTGCTGCACATCGTCGTCGTTGGCAATGCGTATCAGCTGGTGCGCTGAAGCGTCGATGTGAAAGGTGTTGTAAGCCTTCAGTTGAACATTGGATTCAAGAATCATCTGGCTATTTTCGCATTTTGATCAGGGCTTTCATGTCCATCCAGCCAAACACAAGCCGCCATGCGTCCGCTGCCACCCAATGTTGCCGCATCGCGTCGGTGCGAATAAAAACGCTGGGATTGCGTCACCGTGCACCACGCATCAGAACCATCGTGACCGTATAGATTGGCCAATGGAATGCCCCATTGTTGCAACTGCATGCGCGCCAAACCCGCCAAGTCTGCCAACCATTTGCCATCGTGCAACGCTACAAAATAGGCTTCAGCCGAAGGCGTTTGGCGGGTGAATGCCGTTTTAACATCGTCACCCACTTCAAACGCATTTTTGCCAATGCAGGGGCCCAACCATGCTATTATATTCATAGCACTATAGGCATTATTTACGCCGGATACAGCCTGATTTTTCATATAAATGCGCTCAATGGTTCGCTGCAACACCCCCGCCGCCAAGCCACGCCAACCGGCGTGCGCAGCGGCGACAAACGTGCCGTCCAAATTGGTGAACAGCACAGGCAAGCAGTCTGCCACCATGATGGTGCAAGCCACGTTACTGCCCTGGGTGATGCAGGCATCGGCCACCGTGCCATCGGGCGTGTGGGCATCCAAGTTCACCACATCGGTGCCATGCACTTGCTTCAAATAAACAGGTTTTGCACCAAGGGTCTGTGCCAACTGTTGGCGATTGCGCGCCACCTGCTCTGCTTGGTCGCCCACATGATCACCCAAATTAAAGCTGTCATATCTGCCATCTCTGTCATATTTGTCATAGGGCCTCAGCAAAGGCACAACGCTGGCACCACCATGCCGTGTTGTGAACACGGCTTTGACATGGGCGGGTGCTGGCCAGCGGGGTGTGAGCCAATCAGGGTTCAAAATCGGGGCAATTTGAAGGTTGGGCTTGGATGAACGCATCCAGCTTCATGCAAGCTTCATGGGCTGCCATGGTCAATGGCAAGCCATCCAAATTCACTTTAAAACGCTTGGCATTAAAAATTTGCGGCACCAAGCAGCAGTCGGCCATGGTGGGTGTGACGCCATAGCAGTAGACGGACTTGGGTAAATTGTTGGCAGCACGCGCTTTGGCTAGCGTTGTCAATTGCTTCTCAAATGCTTCCAAACCCGTGCGCGTCCATTGTGCGTACCACGTGTTTTTGTCCTCTTCACTCACTTTGAGATCGTTCACCAAGTATTTCAATATACGCAAATTATTCAATGGGTGAATTTCGCACGCGATGGTTTGCGACAGTGCCCGCACTTTGGCACGCCCCAGCGCATCCGCAGGCATGATGGCAGGCGTGGGATGCGTCTCATCCAAATATTCCATGATGGCCATCGATTGCGACAGCGATTCACCACCGGTTTGCAGCATGGGAACCAAGCCCTCGTCGGCAATGCGGGTGAATTCAGATTTTTTATGCTCCCCTTTGGCCAAATGTACAGGGATGTATTCAAAAGACAAGCCTTTCAAATTAAGCGCAATGCGCACCCGAAATGAGGCAGAAGATCGAAAATAGTTGTAGAGTTTCATGGCGAAAATAGTTGAATCACAGTCTAAAAACAATGGTGTGCAATGGTGTTGTGAGATTAGGGATAATAGCCTACCCGTATCAATAAAACCGAACACACCATGATTTTAGAACTCGCCGACATCCGCATTCACCCTGGTCAACAAGCTGCCTTTGACGAAGCCATTGAACGCGGTCTTGCTACCGTGATTGCCAAAGCCAAAGGCTTTCAGGGTTACAAAGTGAACAAAGGCATCGAAAGCCCCGACCGCTACCTGTTGCAAATATTTTGGGACACTTTGGAAGACCACACCATTGGTTTCAGACAATCTCCTGCTTTCGCCGAGTGGCGCGCCATTGTGGGCCCCTTTTTTGCAGGCGCACCGAATGTTGAACACTACGAGTTGCTGACCAAATCAGCCTAAGCTGCTCTAAATTATTTTATGCATCAAATTGGCCTCTAGCCGGCGTACTGATTGCCTATAGTGCTATGTTATTTATAGCACTCAGGACGCATCACTCGCCACCTGTTATTTACCCCACAACTGCTCGACACGCGCATCGCGGCCACAGCTTTTGCGGTAGTAGTTGTAGCGCACAGGGTTTTTCTTGTAGTAGTCTTGGTGGTAGTCTTCGGCCAACCAAAACGTGCTGGCGGGGGCAATTTCGGTGTGGATTTGCTGGAATCGGCCACTCTTTTTCAGTTGCTCTAAGCTGGTTTCAACCGCTTTTCTCTCTTCTGGGTTTTGCCAATAGATGCCACTGCGGTATTGGTTGCCCACATCGCAAAACTGCTGATCTTTGACGGTAGGGTCAATGTGCCGCCAAAAATACTCCACCAACTGCGCGTAGCTCACTTTGGACGGGTCGTAATAAACGCGAACGGCTTCGGTGTGACCAGTTCGCCCGCTGCTCACTTGCTCGTAAGTGGGTTTAGCTGTTTTGCCTGCGGTGTAACCCGATTCCACTTCAATCACACCTTGCAGTTTTTCAAAATCTTTCTCGATGCACCAAAAGCACCCGCCAGCAAAGATGGCGCTGGCTTTGTTGGCTGTTGAGGTTTGTGCATTGGTTTGTGACCAGGCTGGCGACAATGCCAACGCCGCCAACCCATACACCGCGCTTGCAGCCAGTACGTTGGCCATGCGTTTGAAAAATAGCAACGACATATAAATCCTTTTAATCAATTCTTTTAAAAAATCTTTTTAAAGCAATCACACAATTAAGTTCTGAGCGCAGGCAAGGCTTGTCCTTGCGGGACAAACGCCAAGGCCACGCCGTTGTTGCAATAGCGTTTACCCGTTGGCTTAGGGCCATCATTGAAAATATGACCTTGATGGCCGCCACAGCGCACACAGTGGTACTCGGTGCGTGGGTAAAACAATTTGTAATCGGTGGATGTGCCCAATGCGTTTGGCAAAGGTTGAAAAAAACTGGGCCAACCGGTGCCACTTTCATATTTGTGTGCCGCGTCAAACAGGGGCAAATTGCAAGCCGCGCAGACAAATGTACCGGGACGCTTTTCTGCATTCAGCGCACTGGTGCCAGCGCGTTCTGTGCCATGTTCAAACAAGACCAAATAAGCGTTGGGTGACAACAGTTTTTTCCACTCTGCTTTGTCTTTGATGAGCTGGACTGGGCTTTGCGCTTGCGCCATGCGAAAAAAGCCCAACGCTGAGAGTGCGAGCGGAAAATTTTGCAGCAATTGACGTCTTTTCATGATGAGGCCTTTCTGTTGTAACTTCGACGAAGGAGTGGTTGTTAATCAACATCAGTCGACATTGCTTCAAATATCTTACAGCCGTGCGAATGTTGATTCAACTGTAACCCAACACGTTTAATCCTTAATCCTCAACCCTTTAACCCTTTAACCCTTTAACCCTTTAACCCTTTAACCCTTTAACCCTTTAACCCTCTTGTTTCAGTATCCGTCAGCAAATCTGCAATCACTCCCCGCAACCAGCGCGATGCCGCGTCGTGGTGGTAACGTTCATGCCAATGTTGCTTCACCTCATACGTTGGTATGGCAAAAGGCGCTGGGTAGATGACATAGGCCCCGCGACCTTGCAACACCTCGGCCAAACGCTGTGGGATGGTGATGAGCAAATCGGTCAGTTCCACCACAAACGACGCGCCCAAAAAATGGGGAATGCGCAAGGCAATGCGGCGTTCTTTTCCCATCGCATGGAGCGTTTCATCAATGATTTTGGGTGCTGCGCCCGATGAAACGATGGCAGCATGGTCTTCTTGCAAATACTGTTTCAGCGTGAGTTTGCCTTGTATGCGGGGGTGATTTTTGCTGACCATGCAGACAAAATGCTGCTTGAACAAACGCTGTTGGTAAAAGCCCGCCTCTAGTTCAGGCACATAACCCAGCGCCAAATCAACAGCTCCACTTTCCAGCATCTGGGGCGTCTCGCTGGACAAGGGGAACACATCAATGCCCAGCCCAGGCGCAGTTAAACGCAGTCTTTCCCACAGCTTGGGCAGGAGAATCAACTGGCTGATGTCGGTCATGGCAAGTTTGAACACGCGCTGGGCGGTGGCGGGTTCAAAATCGGTGCTGAAGTCAATCACAGTGCTGATCGCGTTCAAGGCCGTGCGCACGGGCACGATGAGCTCGGTACCCAGAGGCGTTGGCACCATGCCACTTGTGGTGCGCACAAACAAAGGGTTGCCAAAATGCTGGCGCAACTTGGACAGCGCAATGCTGACGGCGGGCTGTGGCAAACCCAAAGCCTGTGCGGCGCTGCTCACGCTCTTGGTTTTATGAATTTCGTCAAACACTTGCAGCAATCGGGTGTCTATGGATTTCATGGGTCGCTTGAGTAGGAAATTATGAATAAAGTATCGACAAAGTATACAAGTATTCGATTATCGAATAATTATTATTCAAATGACAGTATTTACCGAATAGTCAATCATTTCTAAGATTCGCCCCAGTCAGCATTGTGCTCACACTTTCGCAACAGGAGACACCCATGCAAGAACTTGGACGTTTAGAAGATTTACCCGAGACCTATCGACGAGATTTAACGGCGCAAAACTTGGTTCCGCTGTGGCCCAGTTTGCGTGCAGTACTGCCCCCCAACAAACCCGCATTGCGCACCCAAGCGACCTGCTGGCCCTACCAAGGCTTGCGCCCTTTGCTGTTGCAAGCGGGCGAACTCACCCCCATGGAAAAAGCCGAACGCCGCGTGCTGGTGTTGGCCAACCCAGGCCACGGGTTGGAAAAAATGCAAGCCAGTTCCACCATTTATTTGGGCATGCAGTTGCTGATGCCAGGCGAATGGGCACCAGCGCACCGCCACACCCCCAATGCCGTGCGCATGGTGGTCGAGGGCGAAGGTGCCTACACCACCGTAGATGGCGAAAAATGCCCCATGCAACGGGGTGATTTGATTTTGACTCCCACAGGCCTGTGGCATGAGCACGGTCACGATGGTGACAAACCCGTGGTATGGCTGGATGTGCTGGATTTACCCATGATCTACTACATGGAAACCTCGTACGTGCAAGAAGGCAAGCGCCAAAACTTGACATCGACAGAAGCCGAACGTGCCTACCAGCAGGGCGGCGTCACGCCATCACCCATGTTCAATCGCAGTGGCAAAGCATTTCCCATGTTGCGCTACCCATGGGTGGCTGTGCGTGCCGCATTAGAGGCATTGGCCAAAGCACAGCCCGATATCGACGCCGTACAAGTGGCTTACGTGAACCCAGAGACCGGTGCAGATTGCCAAAAAATACTGGGCTTTTCAGCATTGATGCTGCGTGCCGGCGAAACCTTGAAACTGCCCGCACGCTCGACCGCCATGGTTTTCCATGCCATTGAAGGGGGCATGCAAGTCAGCTGTGACACAGCAACATTCACTTTGGCAGTGGCCGATACCTGTTGCATTCCAGGCTACACACCCATCATTTTACGTAACACACAGGCCAACCAAGCATCGTTCATCTTCATCGCAGACGATGCCCCTTTGCAAAAGAAACTCGGCGTTTATGAGGTGCGCACATGACAACAGCTACCAATAACAACCAGTCCGTACTCATCGCTGGTGGCGGCATTGGCGGATTGGCAGCCGCATTGGCATTGGTGCGACAAGGTTTCAGCGTCAAAGTATTTGAACAAGCCCCAGAGATTGGCGAAATTGGTGCAGGGATACAGCTCGGTCCCAATGCTTTTCACGCCTTTGATGCTTTGGGTGTGGGTGAAAAAGCACGTGCACGCGCGGTGTATACCGATGAAATGGTGATGCATGATGCGCTGGACGAAACGCTGGTGGGGCGCATACCAACCGGCGAAGCCTTTCGCCAGCGCTTTGGCAACCCGTATGCGGTGATTCACCGTGTGGATGTGCATTTGTCCTTGTTAGAAGGTGCGCAAGAAACAGGTCAGGTCGAGTTTGTCACATCGACCCGTATCGAACGCGTGGAACAAGACGATGCAGGCGTGACCATCTATGACCAACATGGCAATGCACACCGCGGTGTGGCTTTGATTGGTGCGGATGGCGTGCGCTCCGTTGTGCGTGCCAAGTATGTGAATGACCCGCCACGGGTGACCGGCCATGTGGTGTACCGTTCAGTGATCGACAAAAAAGATTTCCCCAAAGATTTGCAATGGAACGCCGCCAGCATTTGGGTGGGGCCTAACTGCCATTTGGTGCACTACCCTTTGCGGGGTGGTGAACAGTACAACGTGGTCGTCACCTTCCATAGCCGTAACCAAGAAGATTGGGGCGTGACCGAGGGTAGTCGTGAAGAAGTGCAAAGTTATTTCCAAGGCATCTGCCCCAAAGCGCGGCAATTGATTGATTTGCCCAAACAATGGAAACGCTGGGCAACAGCGGACCGTGAACCCATTGGCCAATGGTCATTCGGGCGTGTCACCTTACTGGGCGATGCCGCTCACCCGACCACACAATACATGGCACAAGGTGCTTGCATGGCGATAGAAGATGCAGTGACCTTGGGTGAAGCTTTGCGTGTCAATCAAAATGATTTTGCCAAAGCGTTTGACCAATACCAACATGCCCGCATCACACGCACGGCACGCATTGTCCTGTCCAGCCGCGAGATGGGACGCATTTACCATGCCAAAGGGGTTGAGCGCTTGGTGCGCAATTCGCTTTGGAAAGGGCGCACGCCTGAGCGTTTTTATGACGCGATGGAATGGCTGTACGGATGGAACGTGGGGAATTGTTTAGGGTAATATCCAATTCGCCACCACTTGTATCGTTTTAAACTGAGAGAATCTATCACCATGACAAACTATGTAATTCCTGCAGCGCCTCAAGTATCTGTTCCAGTTTTAGGCACCGATGCTCGCTTTCCAGTTCAACGCATTTATTGCGTCGGACGCAATTATGTTGAGCACGCACAAGAGATGGGATTCACAGGTCGCGAACCACCTTTCTTCTTCATCAAGCCTGCCAATACGGTTGTCGTTGTCAATGCTGGCGTGACGGCCACAGTACCGTACCCACCTCTCACCAAAGACTTCCAACATGAAATCGAACTGGTGGTGTGCATTGGCAAAGGTGGCAAGAACATCTCCGTTGCCGATGCCAAAAACCACATCTATGGCTATGCCGTGGGCTTGGACATGACGCGTCGTGATTTGCAAACCGAGCAAAAAAAATTAGGGCGTCCTTGGTGCATCGGCAAATCGTTTGACCACGCCTCCCCCATTGGCCCCATCACACCTGCTGCACAGGTCGGTGACTTGGACAATGCTGAAATTTACGTGCAAGTTGCAGGCAAAGACCGCCAACGCAGCACCATTTCTAAACTGATTTGGAACGTGTCTGAAATCATTGCACACATTTCGAATGCATGGGAGTTGCAAGCGGGCGATTTGATTTACACTGGCACACCTGCTGGTGTAGCAGCCGTGGCAGTGGGCGATACCATGCATGGGCATGTGGATGGTCTGACTGATATTGCGGTTCAAGTTGTTGCTTAAATTTATAATAAATTAGGCTGTAGCCGGCGTATTTATTGCCTAGATTGCTATTAAATTTATAGCATTTTAGGTAATTCATTAACAAGGACTTGCATGCATCCATTCAACAACACACTCACTGGTTTAGCCAAATTGTGTGCCATTTTGGCGGGCATTTTGCTCACCGTGATCACCCTGATGACCTGCGTCAGCTTGGCGGGTCGCAACACCACGGGATGGACCATTGCCGGTGATTTTGAGCTCACCGGTGTGGCAGCTGGCGCGGCCATTGCCCTTTTTTTGCCGTGGTGCCAAGTCAAGCGTGGCAACATCATTGTTGATTTTTTCACCACCAACGCCAGTAGCAAAATGCAAGACCAGTTGGATCGATTTGGCGCTTTGGTTGTTTGCATCATGATGGCGTTGATGGCATGGCGCACGGTGCTGGGTGGCTTGAATGCCTTTAACACCAATTCGGGCACCATGATGTTGGGTTTTCCTGAATGGATTGCCTACAGCGCCATGGTACCGCCACTGGTGTTAACAGCGCTTATTGCATTGATGCAAGCTGTTTTGGGTGTGACACACACACCCGAAGACCACGCCCACGAAATTGGCGCTGGCGTCACCGACACGGGAGCATGCTCATGACCCCTTTGATGCTTGCTCTGATTATTTTTGCCATCATGCTGGTATTGATGGCGGTGCGTGTCCCCATTGCAGCAGCCATGTTTGTGGCCGGTGTGGTGGGCTATGTGATGCAAGCGGGTTGGTTGCCGCTGTCCAATTTTTTAAACACACAAGCTTTTGCGCGTTTTGCCAGCTACGACTTGTCTGTGATTCCTCTGTTTATTTTGATGGGCAATTTCGCTACGCAAGGCGGCATCTCCAAAGCCTTGTTCAACATTGCCAGTATCGTGATGGGGCGTTTTCGCGGCGGTTTGGCGATGGCAGCGGTGTTGGCCTCGGCTGCATTTGGATCAATTTGTGGCTCATCGGTGGCGACTGCCGCCACCATCACGTCGGTGGCATTACCTGAGATGAAGCGACATGGCTATTCGGGTCGCTTGGCTACGGGCACATTGGCAGCGGGCGGTACTTTGGGCATTTTGATTCCACCCTCTGTGCCTTTGGTGATTTATGCGATATTGGCGGAACAAAACATTGCCAAATTATTCGCTGCTGCCATGGTTCCAGGCCTCATCGCCATGTTGGGCTATATGGTGGCCATTGCCATCTATGTGCGCGTTGTGCCGGGACAAGCACCATTGGTAGAAGACGATGCGCCGAAGTTGAGCATGGCAGCTGTGCTGGCAATCATTCCCATCACATTGGTTTTTTTCATTGTGTTTGGTGGTATTTATGGTGGTTTTTTCACCCCCACGGAAGGCGCTGCAGTGGGTGCAGCGGCGACATTTGTTGCGGCCATGCTCAAGCGCGAAATGACGGCGCAAAAATTCAAGCACTGCTTTTATGCCACGGCTGAAAGTTCAGCCATGATTTTCATGATTTTCTTGGGGGCTGATTTGATGAATTCAGCCTTGTCGCTGACGCAAGTTCCCGCCCAATTGGCAAGCGTGGTCAACGGTTGGGGCTTATCACCCTTGATGGTGGTGAGTGCCATTTTGTTGTTCTACGTGGTCTTGGGCGCTGTGATGGACGAGTTGTCCATGATTTTGCTGACCATTCCGATTTTCTTCCCCATGATCATGGGCTTGGACTTTGGCATGAGCAAAGAACTCACCGCCATTTGGTTTGGCATCATGGTGTTGATGACTGTAGGCTTTGGTCTGTTGGCACCACCGGTCGGTTTGAATGTTTATGTGGTCAACAGTCTTGCCAAAGACGTACCCATCTCTGAAAGTTACAAAGGTGTGTTGCCTTTCCTCATCAGCGACACCTTGCGCACCTTGCTCTTGCTGTTTTTCCCCAGCGTTTCGCTGTGGATTTTGCAGTTCATCAAGTAAGGGATAGCCCTAGTCTGCTGTCCCCTAAATAAACACCAAACCTAGGGCTTTCACTGTAGTCTGATTGGTGCTTTGGTCGTTATATTCGCACTGTCATTTCATATTTTCTCGATTTCTTTTCTCGACTTTTTTTAGGAGACATTCAACATGCAACAAAAAACCATTCGTCGCCGTGAATTGCTGAAAACAGGTGCAGCCGCAGCAGCTCTGACGACACCGGCCCTGTCAGCTCTGGCACAACCTGCGGCGGTCACACTGAAGTTTCATACCTTCATGGCACCACAATCCAACGTTTGGTTAAACATGCACAAAGCATGGATGGCCAAGGTTGAAAAGGAGTCTGGCGGTCGCATTAAGTTTGAAGCCTATCCTGCCATGCAATTGGGCGGCACACCGGTGCAGTTGTACGACCAAGCCAAAGATGGCGTGGCCGATATCACTTGGACATTGCCAGGTAATACGGCTGGGCGTTTTCCACGCGTCGAAGTGTTTGAATTGCCATTCATGATGACCAATGCTGAAGCGACGTCCAAAGCACTTTGGGAATACGTTCAAACCATGGCGGCTGATGAATTCAAAGACGTGCACGTGTTGGCACTGCATGTGCATGGCCCGGGTGTGATCCACACCGTGGAAAAACCTGTGCGCTCTGTGAACGACGTCAAAGGCCTGAAACTGCGTGCACCGACACGCCAAGCCACCAAATTGTTGGCATCGTTGGGAGCGACACCTGTAGGCATGCCTTTGCCTGGTATTCCAGATGCTTTGTCCAAAGGCACTATTCAAGGCGCGGTGATTCCATGGGAAGTGGTGACCGCTGTCAAAGTGCATGAACTCTCTAAATACCACGCTGAGTTTGACCCCGCTGGCGGCGCGCTTTACACCACGACTTTTGTCATGTCGATGAACAAAGCCAAGTACGATGCGCTACCAGCAGATTTGAAAAAAATCATTGACAACAACACTGGCATGGCCACATCTGCATTCTTAGGCAAAGTCCAGCAAGAAGGCGATATCCCAGGCCGCAAAGCCACCGCCGACCGTGGTAACAACATCTTCACAGTGAGCGCTGCGGAAGCCCAAGAGTTTAAAAATAAATCCAGTTTGATCGACGACGAATGGGTAGCCGATATGAACAAACGCGGTTACGACGGCAAAAAATTGTTGGAAACAGCCAAGAGCTTGATCGCCAAGCATACGAGAGCCAAGTAACAAGCTTGCTGGCTCAACTACCGACGGGCGCTTGATGCGCCCGTTTTTTATTGCTCGTGTTTTATTGCCCGTTTTTTTCTGTATTTTCCGCCTTGCGATAAAATCAGATCGTTCAAAAACCGTTCTCAACATATCCCAATCTCTTAACCAGAAGACCACATCATGCCTGCATACCGTTCCAAAACCTCCACCGCTGGCCGCAATATGGCGGGTGCGCGTTCATTGTGGCGTGCCACTGGCATGAAGGACGGCGATTTTGACAAACCCATCATCGCCATTGCCAATTCATTCACACAGTTTGTTCCGGGTCATGTGCACCTGAAAGATTTAGGTCAACTGGTGGCGCGTGAGATCGAAGCGGCAGGCGGCGTAGCCAAAGAGTTCAACACCATCGCGGTAGACGACGGCATTGCCATGGGTCATGACGGCATGCTGTATTCACTGCCCAGCCGCGACATCATTGCCGATTCAGTTGAGTACATGGTGAATGCGCATTGTGCAGATGCATTGGTGTGCATTTCCAACTGCGACAAAATCACGCCGGGTATGTTAATGGCAGCCATGCGTTTAAATATCCCTTGCGTGTTTGTTTCAGGCGGTCCTATGGAAGCTGGGAAGACGCGCTTGCTCAATCCCAAAACCCAAACCATTGAATTCAAAAAAATGGATTTGATTGACGCCATGGTGATGGCGGCGGACAGCAAGGTCAGTGATGCCGATTTGGCCGAGGTGGAACGCTCTGCCTGCCCCACTTGCGGCTCATGCTCTGGCATGTTCACTGCCAATTCAATGAACTGTTTGACCGAAGCTTTGGGCTTGTCACTGCCAGGCAATGGCACGGTGTTGGCAACCCATGCTGACCGTGAACAATTGTTTTTACGTGCGGGCCGATTGGCCGTTGACTTGTGCAAACGCTATTACGAGCACAATGATGAGACCGTGTTGCCACGCTCAATGGGCATGAGGGCTTTTGAAAACGCTATCACGTTGGACATCGCCATGGGGGGGTCAACCAATACCATTTTGCACATTTTGGCCATTGCGCAAGAAGCTGAAATTGACTTCACGCTCAAAGACATTGACCGCCTTTCACGCGCTGTGCCGCAGTTGTGCAAAGTCGCACCCAACACCGATAAATACCACATTGAAGATGTGCACCGCGCTGGCGGCATCATGGGTATTTTGGGTGAACTGGACCGCGCCGGCAAATTGCACACCGATGTTCCCACGGTTTACAGCAAAACCATGAAAAACGCTTTGGATCAGTGGGACATTGCCCGCAAACCCAACTCGGATGTGCAAAAATTTTACCAAGCAGGTCCAGGCGGGATTCCCACCCAAGTGGCATTCAGCCAAGCGGCACGTTGGCCAAGTTTGGACACTGACCGTGCAGCCGGCTGCATTCGATCTGGCGCGCATGCTTTTTCACAAGAAGGTGGTTTGGCTGTACTGTACGGCAACATCGCATTGGATGGTTGCGTCGTCAAAACAGCAGGCGTGGACGATGCACTGATGGTGTTTGAAGGTCCGGCCTATGTGACCGAATCGCAGGACGAAGCGGTGGCCGAAATTTTGGCTGACAAAGTTAAAGCTGGTGACGTGGTGATTGTGCGCTATGAAGGACCCAAAGGTGGGCCCGGCATGCAAGAGATGCTGTACCCCACTTCTTATATCAAATCAAAGGGATTGGGTAAAGCATGTGCTTTGTTGACGGATGGCCGATTCTCTGGCGGCACATCTGGCTTGTCCATTGGCCATGCGTCTCCTGAAGCAGCCGCTGGTGGTGCAATTGGCTTGGTGCGCCACGGCGACCGCATTCGTATCGACATCAAAAACCGCAGCATCAATGTGTTGGTGTCGGATGAAGAGCTGGCGAAGCGCCGAACTGAGCAAAATGCCAAAGGCTGGAGGCCTGCACAAGCTCGTCCGCGCAAGGTGTCCGCAGCACTCAAAGCCTATGCCAAATTGGTGATGTCCGCCGACAAAGGCGCTGTGCGCGATTTGTCATTGCTGGATTGAATGTGTTTTCATCGCTGAATAGGCATAAAAAAACGGGCTGAAATATCGCCCGTTTTTCATGGTCTATGCAGATGTCATTTATTTGCTTTTTTTCTTCGCGGCCGCAGCCAGTAAGAATGTCAATTTCATGCTCACGCGGTATTTAGTCACCTTACCGTTTGACACCACAACTTTTTGGTCTTGTACCCAAGCGCCCTGAATGCCAGAGACTGTTTCTGAAGCGCGGGCGATGCCAACATTGATAGCGTCTTCAAAACTTTTTTTGCTGGTTGACGTGACTTCAATGACTTTTGCTACTGACATATGATTCTCCTGAAGTAAAGGGTTAAGCGTATTCGACAAAGTATTTAAACACAAAATCAAGCAAATACCTATGTGAACTTTTAATGATTGACCAGCAAGGCTGTGTAGTCATTTTTGGGTTGTTGCAGAATTTGTTCAATACTGCCCGATTCAACTATTTCACCGTGCCTCATCACCAGCACGTGGTGCGCCATGGCGCGAATGACATCAATATCGTGCGTAATGAGCAAATAACTTAAACCGCGTTCACGTTGCAATCGTTGCAGCAGCTGTAACACTTGCTTTTGAATCGTCACATCCAATGCACTGGTGGGCTCATCAAGTACCAAAATCTGCGGCTCGACTATCAATGCACGGGCTATGGCAATGCGCTGACGCTGACCCCCTGAAAATTCATGCGGATAACGCGACAACAAATTGGGAAACTGTGCCTCAGTCAAACCCACCTCCAGCAGCGCTTGCAGTACTTTGGTTTGCCTTTGCATTTGATTGAATTCAGGCGAATGAACAAGCAAACCCTCGCCCACCAATTCAGCAATGGTCATGCGTGGTGAAAGTGAGGAAAACGGGTCTTGAAAAACCACTTGCACCACTTTGCGTAAACCTCTGTCCTGTACTTTACCTTGTCCCCATTGTTGTTCATTGATTTGCAAGAGTCCGTCAAAGGATTGCAAACCCGAGGCTGCCAATGCCAATGTCGTTTTGCCAGAACCAGACTCACCAATCACTCCCAGTGTTTGCCCTGGCATCAATTCAAAATTTGCATGCTTGACAGCCACATATTCACCTTTTGTAAACCACCCTTTGAAGCCCGCCAAGGCAGTGGGGTAGCTGACACGCACATCTCTGGCTTGCATGCTGGGCTGCTGTGCAATGGTTGTGTGTTTGTCCTGCTGATTGATAACTTTTGAACTTTCAACCACATCACGTACGGGCTTGCTGTCCAACAATTTACGGGTATAGGTGTGTTGTGGGTTGGTAAAGACATCACTGACAGTGCCTTGCTCAACGATGTGACCGCCTTCCATCACAATGATGCGATCGGCAAATTTGCGCACCAAGTTCAAATCGTGTGTGATCAACACAACCGCCATACCGTTTTGCTTTTGCAGGTCCGATAACAGCTCCAAAATCTGCAATCGCAGACTAACGTCCAGTGCGGTGGTGGGCTCGTCCGCCAAAAGCAATTTGGGTTGACAGGCCAAGGCCATGGCAATCATGGCACGTTGGCGTTGACCACCGCTTAATTGGTGTGGATACGATTTGGCACAGCGTTCAGGATCATTAATGCCTGTTGATGCTATTAATTTTATAGCTGTATTGGCAATATCTACGCTGGATACAGCCTGTTTTTGCAATAAAACTTCAGCGATTTGATTGCCGATGGTGAAGAGTGGATTCAAAGCCGTCATGGGCTCTTGAAATATCATGGCAATGTCGCGCCCACGCATGTCGCGCATTTGCTGTTCAGGCACTTGAAGCAAGTCGATGGTTTGTTGACTTCTGAACAGTGCTGAACCGCTCAATTGCGCATTCAGTGCCAAACGCAGCAAACTCAACGCCGTGACCGTTTTACCCGAGCCAGACTCACCCACCAATGCCACACGCTCACCGGCTTTCACCGCGAAGTTGATGCCATGAACCACAGGCTTATCGCCAAAGGAAACCGTCAAATTTTGGACTTCAAGTAAGTTCATTTTTCAATTTTTCGTGGATCCAATGCATCACGTAATGCATCACCCATGAATGTCAGCAACATCAAAGTAATGACCAACACGCCAAAAGTTGACAGAGAAATCCACCATGCATCTATGTTGTTCTTGCCCTGTGCCAATAATTCACCCAAGCTTGGCGTCCCAGGCGGCACACCCAAACCTAAAAAGTCTAAAGAGGTCAGTGCCAAAATCGCACCGCTCATTCGAAATGGTAAAAATGTGACAACAGGAGTCATGCTGTTGGGTAAAACATGACGTTTGATAATGTGCCAATTGCTTACACCTAAAGCGCGCGCCGATCGCACATAATCCATTTGACGGTTACGCAAAAATTCTGCCCGAACATAGTCTGACAAGCCCATCCAGCCAAACAGACTGAGCAAAATTAGCAGCAAGGCCAAACTCGGTGAAAACACCGCACTGAAAATGATGAGCAAATATAACTCTGGCATGGCACCCCATATTTCAATGAAGCGCTGAAAAGCCAAATCGGTTTTACCACCATAGAAACCTTGTATCGCACCCGTGACAACTCCCAAAATTGTGCCCACCAAGGTGAGCGCCAAAGCAAACAAAACGCTCACACGAAAACCGTACAAAAGCTGCGCCAATAAATCTCGACCTTTGTCATCCGTGCCTAACCAGTTTTCGGCCGACGGCGCTGATGGGTTGGGCGTACTGGCAAAATAATTCAGCGTTTGCGCACCATAGTGATTGGGTGGGAATACCGCCCAGTTGCCATCTGTTGATAATTTTTGCTGTATCAACGGGTCTAAATAATCTGTAGACGTTTGAAAATCACCACCGAAAAATGTTTCGGGGAAATCTTTCAACATTGGAAAGTAATAACTCTGTTTGTAATACACGATCAGTGGCTTGTCGTTCGACAAAACCTCCGCAAACAAGCTCAAAAGCACCAGCGCACCAAACACCACAAAGCTATAAAAACCTAAACGATTGCGTTTAAAACGCTGCCACGCTCGGCGACTTGGTGAATTATTCAAACTTGACACGTGGATCCACCCATACGTACATCATATCACTGATCAACTTCGTGACCAGACCAATCAGGGTAAACAAATACAGCGTGCCCAACACCACAGGGTAATCTCGGCGGATAACGCTTTCATAACTGAGTAAACCCAATCCATCCAACGAAAACAAAGTTTCTATCAACAGCGAACCAGTGAAAAATGCGCCGATGAAAGCCGCAGGAAATCCAGTCACGATGGGTATCAAAGCATTGCGAAAAATATGTTTATACAAAACTTGTTTTTCAGATAACCCTTTGGCGCGCGCTGTGGTGACATAGTGTTTACGAATTTCTTCTAAGAAAGCATTTTTAGTGAGCATGGTGGTGACAGCAAAACTACCCAACACCATGGCCGTAACGGGTAAAACAATGTGCCACAAATAGTCAGCAATCTTTGCACCCACACTCAATGTATCCCAATTTGCAGAAGTCAAACCTCGCAATGGAAACCATTGCAATTGCCCACCAAAAACCACCAACAATGCCACGCCCAAGACAAATCCTGGAATTGCATAACCAATCAAAACAATCAGAGTTGTGAAAAAATCAAATCGTGAACCCGCACGAACCGCTTTGGCAATGCCCAATGGGATTGAAATCAAGTAACTGATAAAAAATGTCCACAATCCCAGACTGATTGAAACAGGTAATTTTTCTTTCACCAAATCCCATACTGGTTTGTGTTGGAAAAAACTCTTGCCTAAATCAAAGCTGAGATAGGATTTGATCATTAACCAAAACCGTTCAGGTGCCGGTTTATCGAACCCATAGAGTGCTTTAATTTCTGCCAGACGCTTTTCATCGACACCCTTGCCTCCTCGGTAAATGGATTCACCGCCCGCACCTGAGCTGGCTTTAGCCTCGGCTAGGTATTGCTCAACAGGTCCACCAGGTACAAATTGAATAACAATGAATGTAAGCAATAAAACCCCAAACAAGGTCGGGATCATGAGCAAGAGACGTTTGAGTATGTAGCTCAGCATAACGAAGATTCTACTTCGTCATACGGAGTGAATATGGTATTTGTAATGATGTTTGATATAACTACTGATTAAAAAGTTTGATGTATATTAACTTCTGATAGGCTTAGGGCTATGCACACGCCACAAAACATGTCTCCCGCTACTGTTGTATTTCTACTGGCCCTGTTTATGGGCATACAGCCTGTTACGACGGATTTGTATTTGCCGGCTCTTCCTGCTCTGGCACACAACCTTCAAGCCAACATGGCGCAGGCGCAATACACCTTGTCTGCGCTGTTGCTGGCATTTGGCGCGTCGCAATTGGTGTGGGGGCCATTGTCCGACCGCATTGGGCGCAAACCCATATTGATAGCTGGGTTAACCGCGTACGTATTGGCATCGTTAGGTAGCGCGTTTGCAGGAACGATAACGTCGTTGATCTACTGGCGCATTGTGCAAGGTTTGGCCATGGGCGCGGTGGTGATGTGTGGGCGTGCACTGGTACGTGACTTATACGAACCTGTAGACGGCGCCAAGGTGATGTCCAAGGGCTTGAGTGGTTTGGGCGTGATAGCTTGCCTCAGCGCGCCCATAGGCGGTTGGTTGGTTAGTTTATGGAACACCACAGCAGCCTTGATGGCACTGGCGGTATTTGGCGCTGTAACTCTATGGATGGTACTGGTACATTTTCGCGAAAGTTTGGCGCACAAAAACCCAAACGCCTTGCGAGTCAACACCTTGCTGCGCACTTGGTTGGCAATTTTGACGAACCCCGTGTTTTTAACCTATAACGCATTGTCATTCGCGTCCTATGGCATCTTGTTTACATTTTTAGCAACTTCCTCTTTCGTATTTATCAAAGGTTTTGGGATGTCCTCAACTGCATACGGACTGTTAATGTTGGGTATGTCAGCGCATTACATTGGTGGTACTTTTTTATGCCGGCGCTTGCTAGTTCGTGTGGGCATCACACAAACCTTAGCCATTGCTGGTGGTATCTCGCTCGCGGGTGGCTTGGCTATGGCAGTGCTGGCTTGGCTTGGGGTGCAATCTCCTTGGGCCATCGCATTGCCGTTTTACCTTATCGCCATTGGACATGGCATTCACCAACCTTGTGGTCAATCAGGTGCTGTAGGGCCATTTCCACATGCAGCAGGTGCCGCATCGGCCATGAATGGATTTTTGATGATGGTAGTGGCTTTTGTGACTGGCGCATGGCTCAGCACCAACCCCAGCTTGCACAGCCATGGAGATGCGCAACCGATGGTGACCAGTGTGGTGTTTTGGAGCATTTGCGTCGCACTGGTGGCATGGACGGCGGTGCAAAAGTATGGCAAACACTGAACAAAGCCCTTTACCCCCCCTTTTACCCCGCTACATTGCACTGGCTGGGCCTACCGCATCAGGAAAAACAGCGGCCGCATTGGCGATCGCAACCCATTTGCAAGCAAAAATCCCCGTTGAAATCATCAGTGTCGATTCGGCTTTGGTGTATCGAGGCATGGATATCGGCACTGCCAAGCCAACAGCCGCTGAATTGGGGGCTGTGCCACACCACTTAATCGATATACGAGACCCACTACAAGCGTACAGCGCAGCCGAATTTGCGAAAGACGCTACGGCGCTCATCCACAGCATCACCGCACGCGGACACTTGCCCGTATTGGTGGGCGGAACGATGTTGTACTTCAAAGCGCTATGGGAGGGTTTGGATGACATGCCCGCAGCAAACCCAGCCATCCGCGCCGCATTAGAGCGCGAAGCCGCTGCTGTCGGGTGGCCTGCCATGCACCGACAACTGGCCATGGTAGACCCCATCAGTGCAGCACGTTTGCAGCCCACAGATGCCCAACGAATACAGCGCGCATTAGAGGTGTATCGCATCACAAGCAAGCCTCTGTCTGCTTTTCATGGCAAACGAATTGCTACTGATTTTATAGCATCTCAGGCAATAAATACGCCGACTACAGCTATAAAACTCCAACAAAATCCGCTGACCATTAGTTTAGAGCCGCAGCAACGATCTTGGCTACATGAGCGCATTGCTCAACGATTTGATGCGATGCTGGCAGGTGGGTTTGAGGCCGAAGTTCGGCGTTTGAGAGTCCGAACAGGTTTAACTGTCACCACGCCTGCTATTCGATGCGTAGGCTATCGTCAAATGTGGGAGGCCTTGGACAGCGTGAATGATGGCATTTTGGATGCAGCAACATTGCAGAGCCTGCGTGACAAAGGCATCGCTGCCACTCGCCAACTGTGCAAGCGACAACTCACGTGGCTGCGTTCTATGCCACAGCGGCACATCATCGCCTGTGATGCACCCGATTCCCTTGCGCAAGTATTGCAAGCAGTGGATACTTGGGTTCAATCACATTCACCAATCTAAGAGCGAGGTCATGCCATGTCAACATGCGATTTCTTAAGCCCCAGTAAACGCCAACTGAAAAGCGCGATTAAAAATATGGCGTTCCTGGCTGTTTTCGTGCCAGCAACAACCTTGAGTTTGGCCGCAGCATTGACCGTGAATGTGGTTGACAAAGATGGCAAAGCCACACCCGATGCGGTGGTGTTCATCAGTACCACCAGTGCAACAACTGCTAAAAGTTCACTGCCCAAAGCATCCACCATTACACAAACCAACATGCAATTTTTACCCGCTGTGACCGTGGTGCAGCCAGGAAGCAAAATCACATTCACCAATAATGACCCTTGGGACCACCATGTACGTGGATCTGCAGCCGGGGCGGCACAATTTGGCAAGAACGATGAGAACGGTTTTGCATTGCGGCTGGCAGGCAAGTCCTTGTTCAGCTCGGCCAAATCAAGTGTGGTGAGTTTAGACAAGCCTGGCGTGGTGCTGCTGGGTTGCCATATACATGGCTCTATGGTTGGACACATTGTGGTGAGCGACACACCTTGGGCCACCAAGACCGATGCCAGTGGGAATGCTGTTTTTAATGACTTGCCAGATGGTGCCGTCACCGTCAAAGTTTGGCATGCGGCGCAATTTGTTGATTTAAAACCCACTCAAACCACGTTGAGCGCAACACCCAGCCAAATCAAAATGCAATTGACTGTGACGCCCCCACCCCGTCGTACACCCGCAAAGCCGTCAGAATACGACAAGTCGATAGGTTAAATCCCATTTTTCAAATCGTGATTTTCTAGAACTCATCTTCAAGTATCAGGGGGCGGTGCGATAATTACCCCCCATGACTACGAATAAAAATATCACCATTAAAACCGAGCAAGATATCGCCGCCATGCGCATCGCTGGCAGGTTGACATCTGAGGTGTTGGATTACTTGGCCCCTTTCATCAAGCCTGGCATCACCACCAATGAAATCGACAAGCTGGCGCACGATTACATGGTCAATGTCCAAAACGCCATACCCGCTCCATTGAACTACACCGCTGGCGGCGATGTACCTTACCCCAAGTCGATTTGTACCTCAGTCAATCACCAAGTGTGCCATGGCATCCCCAGTGACAAAGTATTGAAAAACGGCGACATCGTGAACGTGGATGTCACGGTCATTAAAGACGGATGGCATGGCGACAGCAGCCGCATGTTTTTGGTGGGTGAATGTTCAATTGCAGCCAAGCGTTTGTGCCATATCACCTATGAAGCCATGTGGAAAGGCATTCAACAAGTCAAGCCTGGCGCACGGTTGGGCGACATTGGTGCAGCGATACAAAAATTTGCCGAAGGGCATCACTTCAGCGTGGTACGCGAATTTTGTGGGCATGGCATTGGACAAGGCTTTCATGAAGATCCGCAAGTGCTGCATTACGGCAAAGCAGGTACTGGACTGGAGTTGCAAGCGGGCATGGTCTTCACCATTGAACCCATGATCAACGCAGGCAAAAAAGACATCAAAGAAGGTTCTGAAAGAGACGGTTGGTCTATCGTCACCAAGGATCGCTCGCTTTCAGCACAATGGGAGCACACCATCGTGGTCACAAACACTGGCTATGAAGTACTCACCGTATCAGCGGGCACACCTGCCGTGCCGGCATTTGTAGACACCCACTTGGCCTGATTATTTGCTATACTATTGATAGCAAACTATGCAACAAATAAGCCGGCCCGATGCCAATTTGCGCATCAATTTTCGAAATGACAAGGAATCCATAGGCAAGGCGCTGTTGGTCAATGCCGCTTCCACCCGACGCATCGCGGCCAATTTGCGCAAGCTTTCAAAGCTTGCCGATGAGACACTCATGGTGTTGTGGCGCAACGCCCAAATGCCAGCAGATTTTGCATTGTTGGCGGTGGGTGGTTTTGGCAGGGCGCAGTTGTTCCCCCATTCAGACATTGATGTGTTGTTGCTGCTACCTGAGCATGCCAAACCCGAAACCGACGCACGACTGAAACAGAAAATTGAATCATTCATCAGCAGCTGCTGGGACTGTGGATTAGAAATTGGCTCATCGGTGCGCAATGTGACCGAATGTGTGGCCCAAGCGGCAGCCGATGTGACGGTGCAAACCAGCTTATTGGAATCACGCTTGATTATTGGTAACAAACGGCTGTACAACACATTTACAGATGCTTTCAGAGCCAACCTAGACCCTAAAGCTTTCTTCGTTGCTAAAACGTTAGAAATGCGGCAACGGCACCAAAAATTTGAAAATACACCCTATTCCCTTGAACCCAATTGCAAAGAGTCACCTGGCGGATTGCGAGATTTGCAAATCATTTTATGGGTTTCCAATGCGGCAAATTTGGGTAGCAGTTGGGACGATTTGGCAAAAAATGGATTGGCCACACCTTTTGAAGTGAAACAAATCCGTAGCAATGAAGCGATTTTGAATTTAATTCGTGCCCGATTGCACAGCTTGGCACAGCGACGCGAAGATCGCTTGGTATTTGATTTGCAGTCTGTTTTAGCAGAATCTTTTAACTACAAAACCAATAGCACCAAATCACACAACAGAGCCAGCGAACAACTGATGCGCCGCTACTATTGGGCCGCTAAAGCGGTGACACAGTTGAATCAAATTTTAATGCTCAACATTGAAGCACGCCTGAACCCCACTACGCAAGCCATAAGACCGATCAACGACTGTTTTGGTGAAAAAGCGGGCATGTTGGAAGTGCTGCACGATGAGGTGTACACGCAAAACCCACATGCGATTTTGCAAACATTTTTGTTGTACCAAACCACATTGGGCATCAAAGGATTGTCGGCTCGCACATTGCGCGCCTTGTACAACACACGCGAAGTGATGAACACCGCGTTTCGCAAAGACCCTGTGAATCGCGCCACTTTCATGGCGATCTTGCAACAACCTGAAGGTTTGACGCATGCCATGCGATTGATGAACCAAACATCGGTGCTGGGTCGCTACCTGTGGGTGTTTCGCAAAATTGTGGGGCAGATGCAGCATGATTTGTTTCATGTCTATACCGTTGACCAGCACATTTTGATGGTGTTGCGCAACATGCGGCGTTTTTTTATTCCTGAACATGCGCATGAATACCCACTTTGTTCACAACTGGCTGCCGGTTGGGACAAACCATGGATTTTGTACACGGCTGCACTGTTTCACGATATTGCCAAGGGCCGCGGTGGTGACCATTCGGCATTGGGACGACTGGAAGTGCGTGCCTTTTGCAAACAACATGGTGTTGGCAAGGCAGATGCCAAGCTGATAGAGTTTTTGGTGGCCGAACACCTCACCATGAGCCAAATTGCCCAAAAGCAAGACATGAGTGACCCCAGTGTGGTTAACGCCTTTGCCAAGCGCGTCGGCAATGAACGTCAATTAACGGCTTTGTACTTGCTCACCGTTGCAGACATTCGTGGCACATCGCCGAAAGTGTGGAACGCTTGGAAAGGCAGACTGTTTGAAGATGCTTACAAAAGCACGCTCAAAGCGCTGGGAGGACGCACGCCCGATGTCGATGCGTTGGTGCAAAGTCGCAAAGACGATGCATTGGTCAATTTGGCACTGCACGCACAACCTTTCGAAAGCCATAAAGTCCTGTGGGACACCTTGGACGTGAGCTACTTTATGCGGCACGATGCAGAAACCATCGCTTGGCATACGCGCCAGTTATCGCGCCATGTGGGCCAAAACAAGCTCGTGGTTCGTGCGCGCACATCACCTGTTGGGGAAGGATTGCAGGTGGTGGTGTATACGCCTGATCAAACCGATTTATTTGCTCGCATTTGTGGCTATTTTGACCATGCGGGCTTCAGTATTTTGGATGCAAAAATACACACCACATTCGATGGTTGTGCGATAGACACTTTCCAAGTTGTCACCGCCAGTTTGCCAGAGCATTATCAAGAACTGTCCAGCATGCTTGAATTTGCCTTGGCGCGCACGATTGAAGCACAGGACGAGTTAACCGCACCATCGCGTGGCCGAGTTTCACGCCGTGTCAAGAGCTTTCCCATTACGCCACGAGTTGAACTCACACCTGATGAAAAAGCGCAGCGTTGGTTACTCAACATCTCTGCCAGCGACCGCGCAGGCTTGCTTTACCGCATCGCTTTGGTGTTGGCACAATACAAACTCGATTTGCAACTCGCCAAAATTACCACCTTAGGCGAGCGCGTCGAGGACACCTTCCTGATCACCGGCGCGTCGTTACAACACAACAAAGCACAAATTGAAATTGAAACGGCACTGCTAGAAGCCATATCCGATTGATACATGGCTGGTGGTCTGATTCAAAAGTTAATCATCGTCATCCATCAAATCTGGAAACAGCACTTCGGTATACCCAAATTGTGAAAAATCGCTCATGCGCATGGGGTAGAGTTTTCCAATCAGATGGTCACATTCATGTTGAACGACACGTGCATGAAAGCCATCAGCCACGCGGGTGATTGGATCACCGTATTGATCAAACCCCGTGTACTGTATGCTTCTGAAGCGAGGCACCGCGCCGCGTAAGCCGGGTACCGACAAGCAACCCTCCCACCCCGTTTCCAAGGTACCGTCTATCACAGCTATCACAGGATTAACCAACACAGTTTGCGGCACAATCGGCGCATCGGGATAGCGGGGATTGATGGCGTTTGTGCCAAAAATAACAACTTGCAAGTCCACACCAATTTGCGGTGCCGCCAAACCTGCACCATTAGCCGCTCGCATGGTGTCCAACATGTCACTGATCAGTTGATGCAAAGCATCGGAATCAAACTCTGTCACAGGCTGCGCCACCCGTAACAGTCGTGGATCGCCCATCTTAAGTATCTCTCGCACTGTCATAAAGCTTTATTTGGTATTTCACCAGTATCAAGAAAGTGATTGAATTCGATATGGTCAATTACAGAAATTCCACCAACTCTAGCTTTTTCAAGTTTTGCCGGACCGGCGTTAGCACCAGCAACTAATAGCATTAAACCTTTAGTTACCGACGTAACGACATGTAGACCGCTTGCTAAAGCACGCGCTTCAAGATCTTGTCGCTCCGTAACACCAAAGCCCGTAAAACAAACTTCTGGCCCTTTTATTTGACGCGCATTTAATGAATGTTGAGCATATACCCAAGCCCATCCTTCAGCATCTGACATTTGGCTGATCTGCTGGTCTGTAAAGTCACTCTTTGATAACAAAATACGTTTAAGTTTTTCACTAATTGGCTTGCTTTCCATTTTCGTTGAAGATCCTTGCCAATTTATACCTAAAGATTCCAACTCATTTATAGTTTGATGCCAATCACCAGAAGATAACAAACTAGAAAATTTAATTTGAGCGTTAAGTTCTGAACTGCTCAGAGTTACCTTAGGATTTAACAATTCAGTTGGGTTTCCTAACTTTTCAGCAATACCTTTAATTGGGACATCACCAATCCCAAATAGAAAGGCTTCTTTTTTAGGCGAAGTAGAAATATCTACCATTTTTACAGTGAGCAGTAATTTTTCAAAAGTCACATCATTTGCTGCTGTTGGAGAAGCTTTTTTCGGTGTAACTCCCAAATTTTCTAACTCGTTTAAAACTGAACTGTTATGTGGCTCAACAAAAAAATTACGAATCGATGTAGCAACTTCTATTCCTACATCTTGAATCAAGCAAACTGTCCAATGCGATGTTTTTCTTAAATTTTCAAAACTTCCGAAAAATGATGCAAGAGATTTAGCCGTATTTGCGCCAACGTGATGAATCCCAAGTCCGAAAATAAATCTATCAAGAGCGGGGGTTTTAGTTTTAGATATTGAATGTAATAGCTTGTCTACCGACAGAGTTTGAAGAGTACTTCCTCCTGCCAAACGCATACCAAGCAAATCACTTGGTGAAAGTTTGTAAAGATCTGCTGGACTTTTCACTTTTCCTTGATCAACTAATGCATCAACAATTTCTGTACCAAGACCATCAATATTCATGGCAGTTCGCTGCGCGAAATGAGTAATAGCTTGCTTGCGTTGAGCGCTGCAAAACAGCCCACCTGTGCATCGGTAATCAGCTTCACCCTCTTCGCGCACGGCCACGCTGTCGCAGACGGGGCATGCATGTGGCATGGTGAAGATAGCAGCTTCATTCAATCGCTTTTCTAAAAGCACAGACACCACCTCTGGTATCACATCACCAGCACGGCGAACGATCACAGTGTCACCCACGCGCACGTCTTTGCGACGCGCTTCGTCCTCGTTGTGCAAAGTGGCATTGGTCACTGTGACACCACCCACAAATACGGGTGCCAATTTGGCGACTGGCGTGAGCTTGCCTGTGCGCCCAACTTGCACTTCAATGGCCAATACGGTTGTCAATTGTTCTTGTGCTGGGTATTTATGAGCCACAGCCCAGCGCGGCTCACGACTGACAAAACCGAGCTGTTGTTGCAAATCCAAGCGGTTCACTTTGTAAACCACACCATCAATGTCAAAGGGTAAGCTATCGCGTAGTTTGGCAATATGCTGATGGTATGCTACCAATTCAATAGCACCTTTGGCAGTACTTATTTGCGCTGCAACTGGAAAACCCCATTTTTTCAAGGTTTGCAACAATTCGTAGTGAGTGGTCCAAAGTGTCTCGGGTTGCAGCGCATTATTGCTGCCACTGACCTCACCCACTCCATAGGCAAAAAAACTCAAAGGCCGTTGCGCTGCAATTGTCGGGTCCAGCTGACGCACAGCACCTGCTGCCGCATTGCGCGGATTCACAAAGGTTTTTTCACTCTTTTGTCCGGCGGCAATTTTTTCACGCTGGCGTTCGTTGAGCATCTCAAAATCATCTCGACGCATGTAAACCTCGCCGCGGACTTCCAAGATTGCTGGCACATCTTGATTGAGTTTGAGCGGTATTTGGCCGATGGTACGGATGTTGTGTGTGACATCTTCCCCCTGCTCGCCGTCGCCGCGTGTGGCTGCTTGAATCAGCACCCCTTGTTCGTATCGCAAACTCATGGCCAAGCCATCAAACTTTAATTCTGTGACATAGTCAACAGGCGCATCATCAATGCTGAGCCCCAGTTCTTTGCGAATGCGCGTATCAAAGGCCTGTGCGCCTGTGGCTTCGGTGTCGGTTTCAGTGCGTATGCTCAGCATTGGCACCGCATGTTTGACTGTACTGAACTGCGCCAATGGTTGGCCACCCACACGCTGCGTGGGAGAATCGGCACGCTTTAAACTGGGATGCGCTTCTTCTATCGCTTGCAACTCTTGAAACAGCTTGTCGTATTCAGCATCTGGCAACGTTGGCGCATCCAACACATAGTATTGGTGTGCATGGTGGTGCAAGAGCTGATGCAATGCATCTACACGCGCCAGCAATCCTGCCGCTGTGTTGCTTTGCCAATTGACTTTTATCGCCTGGTCATTCATAAACTGAGATTATCACCCATGCAATAATATATAAGAAATTAGGCTATAGCCGGTGTATTTATTGCCTGCATTGCTATTATATTTATAGCAAACCTGATGTTTGAAAGTAGTCGAATTCTATTTCAAGAAAACAAACGCCTAGCAAGCAGCGAGCCTGCGCTCAGATCGCGTTGTTCTAAAGTTGCGTAAAGTTGCTCCAAATCGGCTGCGATGCGGTCTAGTGCGGCTTCGGATACTTGGTTTCCGTGGTCATCGCAAATCACACCCTCCATGCGGTCAGCCAAACTTCTGGCGCAATCGCGCATGCGTGAGAATGCATGTTCTTCTTGAGCGACATGGGTCACATCCAAACTCAAAGAGACTTCACCGATTGCAGTCGGCGGACCTTCTTCATCAGACATGGCGGCTTGTGAATCAAAAGACAAAGACAAGATGGGAGCTTGATTAGGGGCTTGATCTGGCAACACCATGCGGCCAGGCAGTGCACCGGCTACAAACCCCAAACGTGCGGCTTGCTGTGACACATAGCCAGTACTCCATGCAGCACCCACTGCATAGATGGTGAAGCGCAAATGCGCATCATGGTTGCTGGCGAATATGTCTAATTCACGTGCACGAGCCACTTCATCGCGCATTTCTGGAAAAGTTGGTGTGCCCCCAACTTGGTCAGCAAACGCCTGTACCTTGATGACAAATTCCGAATATTCAATTTCGTTTAAAGCACCCGTGCGGTTGGCCAGTTGCACGCCCGCTTGCAATGCACTGTACCTTATCCCATTTTGCGGCACTTCCCATTGCTCTGTTGCCTCACGCAGACCTTCAACCGCAAAAGGTTTGCTGCCCACGCGCCGGGTGACAGGAAGCGCGGCTAACACGGCATCGCCGGAGACGCTTTCATCCAAAGCAATGGCCGTGATGACATCAATCAATGGGTCCAGACTGGCTTTTTTGTCGTAGTTCGTTGTGAACTCAAACGGCACTCGCAAATCGCTGTGAAATGCATCTGGATCAAAGCTGGGTTCAATATGACGTTCATCTCCGACATTCGTGACGTCTTGCAAAACTGGCAAGCCGTCACGGCTTGGTGAAATCGCATCCTGGTTGGTGTTTAACTCCTCAGGTTCTGCCATTTTGGGTGTCGCTTTGCGAGCCTGCCATGCACCATGTGCAACCACACCTGCCAAAACCACGCCGCCTGCAATGCTCAATGCAATCAATAAACTGTTCATATTTTCAATACATTTTCTGAAGCGATACCAACCATCGCTCGCAATTAAGCCAATTCTGCCAATGTCACAGCGGCTTCCATATCAACAGCCACAATGCGTGAAACGCCTTGTTCTTGCATTGTCACGCCAATCAATTGCTCGGCCATTTCCATGGCTATTTTGTTATGACTGATGAACAAAAACTGAGTTTCTTTGCTCATCGATTTCACTAATTTGGAATAGCGCTCGGTGTTCGCGTCATCCAGTGGTGCGTCCACCTCATCGAGCAAACAAAATGGTGCTGGATTGAGTTGGAAAATCGCGAACACCAAAGCGATGGCCGTGAGCGCTTTTTCACCGCCTGACAACAAATGGATGGTTTGATTCTTTTTACCCGGCGGCTGCGCCACCACTTGCACGCCTGAATCCAAAATCTCGTCACCTGTTATGACCAATTTGGCATTGCCACCACCGAACAATTCGGGGAACATTTTGCCAAAATGCTGGTTCACGGTATTGAATGTGCCAGACAGCAAATCGCGGGTTTCAGAATCTATTTTCTTGATCGCATCTTCCAGCGTCGTGATCGCCTCTTGCAGATCAGCGGTTTGCGCGTCTAAAAATTGTTTGCGTTCACGCGCCGCGGTCAGTTCCTCCAATGCCGCAAGATTGACCGCACCCAACGCCGCCACTTCGCGGTTAAATCGATCAATGTCGGATTGCAATCCACTCAATCGAACATTGCCTTCGGTGATTGATGCAGCCACAGCTGACATATCGGCTTGTGCATCCTGCAACAACTGCGTGTATTGTTCTAATCCCAAGCGCGCAGCCTGCTCTTTCAATGCCAATTCAGTCAAGCGTTGCCGCATCGGCTCTAAATCTCGCTCTTGTTGCAAACGGCGCTCGTCAGTGGCGCGCAGTTTGGAGGTGAGATCGTCATACTGGCTGCGTGTGGCTGCCAAGCTGGTTTCGCGCTCTAATTTGGTTGCCAACGCAGTTTGCAAGCCTGTTTGTGCCGCCACCGAACTCAAACGACTCAATTCATCGGCGGCGATTTGTTCTTCATTGGCCAAGGTCAATGCTTGTTGCTGTGCAGTGGCGATACCACGTTGCAATTCTTCCAGTCTCGCCAGCAGTGTGCGTTTGGCAAACGTGGCCTCTTGGGCTGCGCGTTCCAAATTGCGCTGCGCTTCTCGGCATTGGTTTAATTTGGCTTCCGCTGCAATCACATGATCACCCAATTGGGCGTGCCGTTCTTGCGTATCGGCCAGTTGCATGTCCAACGCTTCAAACGATGATTCAGCTTTCACGCGCCGTGTTTGCAAACTTTCAAGCTGAGTTTTAATTTCTGCAATGTCAGCGCCAATTTGGTCACTGCGTGCACGGGTTTGCTCCGCTTGTTGGTTCAAGCGCAGCACATCCACTTGCAGGGCATGGCTGCGAGTTTGTCCTTCTGCCACTTCGCGTCGCATCGCATTCAAACGGTTACTGGCTTCACTGTAGGCAGCTTCTGCACGCACCGATGCGGATCTGGCTTCTTCCACAATTAAAATTTGAGCGCGCAGTTGTTTTTCTAAACTTTCTATTTCTTGTGCCCGTGCCAGCATACCGGCTTGCTCTGAATCTGCCGCATAAAAACTGACGCTGTATGCAGACACCGCGTGCCCAGTTTTCACGTAGATCACCTCGCCCCCATTGAGCTTGGAACGTTGAGTCAAAGCTTCATCAAAACTTGAAGCGGTGTAGCAGCCTTGCAACCAATCAGTAAACAATGCTTTTTGTCCCGCTTCGTTCAATCGCATCAAATCTACCAGTTTGGGTAATGCGGTAGTACCAGCAGGCAATCCTGCCTGAGGTGTGCTGTAAAAGGTCAATTTAGCTGGTGGTGCATCGGTTCCGGCCGCACCCAAAAAACCACGCACCATGTCCAAACGCGATATTTCAATCGCATTCAAACGTTCGCGTAATGCGCTTTCTAAGGCACTTTCCCAACCTTTTTCGATATGGATTTTGCTCCACAAACCAGCGAGATTGTCGAGGCCATGTTTGTTCAGCCAGGGTTTCAATTTGCCATCTGTTTTGACTTTGTCTTGCAAAGTTTTCAGAGCATCCAAACGCGCCGCTAATTCAGCGTGTCGACGCGATTCGGTATTGACAAACTGCTGTTGCGCGCGCCTGGCTTCATCCAATTGAGGCACACTTTCTTGTGCGTCAAGCAAGCGTGCTTCGATGTCCTTTTGTGCGCCTTGCGCCAAGCTGAGCTGACTCTGTAAATTCAACAAACGCTGCTCATCCGGAGCGGACAAGGCATTTTGGTCGCTTGTCAAACGCTCCAATCGGGTGTTGAACTGACGCGATTGGTCTTCAATATTGCGTTGTTCAGCAGCTAGGAGCTGAATTTGTTGTTGCACCTGGTTCACGCTGTTGCGCTGATCGTTTGCCTTGGTTTGCGCTAGTCGCCAAGCCTCTTCCAATGCTGGCAGTTGGCTGACTTGCTCTTGCACTTGCGTGCTAAGCAAACTTTCCTTGTCGTTGGCCTCAACACTTTGTGCGGATAAACTTTGGCTTTCTTGTTCAGCCTTGGCTTTGCGATCTGCCCAGTCAACCGATTGCGCCTTCAAAGCTGCGATGCGCTGCTCGACACGGGTTCGCCCTTCAACAACGAAGCGAATCTCTGCTTCTAATCGACCCACTTCGCTGCTGGCTTCATACAAACGGCCTTGTGATTGATTCACCTGATCGCCAGCCGCGTAATGCGCCTGGCGTATCGTCTCCAAATCGGCTTCAATGTGGCGCAAATCGGCCACGCGGCTTTCCAACAAATTGCCAGCTTGCAAGGTTTCGGCTTTGATTTTCGTCTGCTCTGCTTCGCTTTCAGTGCGCTTCAAAAACCAAAGCTGATGTTGCTTGAGCGTCACGTCCGCTTGCAATTTGTTGTACTTTTGCGCGACCTCAGCTTGCTTTTCCAGTTTATCAAGATTGGTGTTCAACTCGCGCAAAATGTCGTCTACACGCGTTAAATTTTCACGTGTGTCTGATAGGCGGTTTTCGGTTTCTCGGCGACGTTCTTTGTACTTTGATACACCAGCCGCTTCTTCCAAAAACAAGCGCAATTCTTCTGGTTTGGATTCAATGATGCGGCTGATGGTGCCTTGGCCGATGATGGCATATGCACGCGGTCCTAATCCCGTACCCAAAAACACATCTTGCACATCGCGACGGCGCACCGCTTGGTTGTTGATGTAATAACTGGAATTGCCATCGCGTGTCAAAACACGTTTCACCGCAATTTCGGGAAATTGGCTCCACTGACCACCCGCACGGTGGTCGCTATTCTCAAAAACCAGCTCTACACTGGAACGGCTGGACGGTTTACGCGATGTGGTGCCATTGAAAATAACGTCTTGCATGGATTCACCACGCAGTTCGGATGCCCGACTTTCGCCCAACACCCAGCGCACAGCATCCATGATGTTGGATTTGCCACAACCGTTAGGGCCGACCACCCCGACCAATTGACCCGGTAAGTGAAATGTCGTGGGCTCAGCAAAAGATTTGAACCCTGAAAGTTTGATAGATGAAAGGCGCACTGAATTCCCTGTGTGATTCCCTGTATTTACTTGATTTTACCTGACCCAGCTTGGTGCAAAATGAAGAATCGCCCTGAGTTGGCAGGATAATCAGAGACTATGAACCCATTGCTTGCCAAATTACAGCCCTATCCTTTTGAACGATTGAAACAACTCTTTCAATCTGTCACCCCCAACCCAGCTTTCAAACCCATCAGTTTGGGCATTGGCGAGCCCAAGCACGCAACGCCAGAATTCATCAAAACAGCCCTGACCAGCTCTCTGGTTGGTCTGGCCAGCTACCCGGCCACTTTAGGGGAGCCTCAGCTTCGTGAGACATTCACTGCTTGGTTACATAGGCGCTATGGCATCCACGTGAATCCAGCCTCGCAAGTTTTGCCAATCAATGGTTCTCGTGAAGCTTTATTTGCTTTCACACAGGTGATTGTGAACCCTCAAAAAACGTCTGTGGTGAATGGCGTTTCTCTGCCGCCCATTGTGCTTTGCCCCAATCCTTTTTACCAAATCTACGAAGGCGCAGCATTGCTCTCTGGAGCAGAACCTTATTACGCCAACAGCGACCCATCGCGCAATTTTGGTGTGGATTGGCAAAGCGTGCCTCAAAGTGTTTGGCAACGAACACAAATGATTTTTGTCTGCTCGCCTGGCAATCCAGCTGGAGCAGTCATGCCCTTATCGGAATGGAAAGTTTTGTTTGATCTTTCTGACCAATACGGATTTGTGATTGCCAGTGACGAGTGCTACAGCGAAATTTACTTCCGTGATGATGTACCCCCACCTTTGGGTGGTTTAGAAGCAGCGGCCAAATTGGGGCGAAAGGATTTTAAAAATATCGTTTCATTCACCAGTCTTTCGAAACGCAGCAATGTGCCAGGTATGCGAAGTGGATTTGTAGCCGGTGATGCCGATATCATGAAAATGTTTGCTTTATACCGCACTTATCACGGCAGTGCCATGAGCCCGGTGGTGCAAGCTGCCAGTATTGCCGCATGGAATGACGAAGCCCACGTCGTAGCAAACCGCGCCATGTACAGAGATAAATTCATGCATGTGACACCCATTTTGGCCGAGGTTTTGGATGTTTCATTACCCGATGCTGGGTTTTACTTGTGGGCAAAAATACCCGCAAAATTACGTTTAAGCGACACAGAGTTCGCAGCAGCATTGTTGGCGCAATACAATGTAACGGTTTTACCTGGCAGTTATTTGGCACGTGAGTCACAAGGGGTCAATCCGGGTGAGCAATTTATCCGCATGGCTTTGGTGGCAAAGAGTGCCGAATGCCTTGAGGCTGCACAACGCATCGTGACATTTGTGAAATCGCTGTAATGTGATGTGCAGTTCATTTGGCAAAGTTGGTGGCAAGGTGCGCACTGCTTCTTAGTTTTTTGAACCATTTTTCTATTGTTTAATTTCTTTTGTTTAATTTCTTTCTAATTTTCTTTCTTTTCAAACATGACACAACAGCTCCAAACCATCATTGACACCGCTTGGGAAAATCGCGCCAATATCAACATGGCCAATGCGTCTTCGGAATTATTTGCCGCCATTGATCAAGTCATTGCACAACTTAACAACGGCCAATTGCGCGTCGCTACACGTCAGGGAATTGGGCAATGGACTGTTCACCAATGGATTAAGAAAGCGGTGCTATTGAGCTTCAAACTGAAAGACAACTTTGTCATGAAGTCGGGCGACTTGAATTATTACGACAAAGTGGCGACCAAATTCGCACATTTGACCGAGGACGAACTCAAAGCCACGGGTGTGCGCGTGGTGCCGCCTGCGGTGGCACGACGTGGCAGCTTCATTGCCAAGGGCGCTATTTTGATGCCCAGCTTTGTCAACATTGGAGCCTATGTGGATGAAGGCACCATGGTTGACACTTGGGCAGCCGTGGGTTCATGCGCGCAAATTGGTAAAAACGTGCATTTGTCGGGTGGCGTTGGCATTGGCGGTGTGTTAGAGCCCATGCAAGCCAACCCAACCATCATTGAAGACAACTGCTTTATTGGCGCACGTTCAGAGGTGGTTGAAGGTGTGATTGTGGAAGAAAATTCTGTTTTAGGAATGGGTGTTTATATCGGACAAAGCACACCCATTTATGATCGCGAACTTGACACCGTCAGTTATGGACGCGTACCCAGTGGCTCGGTGGTTGTGAGTGGTAATTTACCCAAAGCGGGTGGAAAATACAGCTTGTATTGCGCGGTGATAGTTAAGAAAGTGGATGCACAAACCCGCTCAAAAACCAGCATCAACGACTTGTTGCGCGACTAAAAACAGTCTACCAGCGAAATATTCTCAATAACCATCGACACCCCAACATTGTCACACCAACTAAGTTAGGTTAACTATGAGCGCAATGATCAGCATCCTGCAATTGATGGTTCAAAAAAAAGCATCTGATGTTTTTTTGTCACCACACTCAACAGCGCTGATCAAAATCAACGGCCTGAGTGTGCCACTGAATAACCAAGTGCTGGCGGCCAACACGCCCATCAATTTATTGGGCGAAATCATCAGCAGCGCCCAGATGGAAGAGCTGAAAGAAACTGGCGAGCTCAATACGGCTTTAACGATTGAAGATTTGGGCATATTTCGCATCAGCGCCATGCGTCAGCGCGATACTTACGCAGTGGTCATACGCTACATTGCACTGAAAATACCCGCCATTGACAGTTTAAATCTGCCTCCCATATTGTCCAGCTTGATTCTGGAAAAATTAGGTCTGATTTTGATGGTGGGGCCTACAGGCTCTGGTAAAAGTACAACTTTAGCCGCCATGTTAGACCATCGCAATCAACTCATGGCAGGGCATATCTTGACGGTGGAAGACCCCATTGAATATTATTTCACCTCGAAAAAGTCAGTTGTCAATCAACGCGAAGTGGGCATCGACACGGTGTCACTGCAAACAGCCTTGCGCAATGGTCTGCGTCAAGCACCCGATGTGTTTTTTATCGGCGAGATTCGCGACAGAGAAACCATGTCAGCAGCCCTGGGCTATGCGCAAACTGGCCACTTGTGTGTTGCCACATTGCATGCCAACAACAGCCACCATGCATTGAACCGCATCTTGAGCTTCTTCCCTGTCGAAGTCAGACCCAGCATGATGGGCGACTTGGCAACCACCCTCAAAGCCATTATTTCGCAGCGATTGCTGCGTACCAAAGATGGCGTTCGTGTGCCTGCAACCGAGATTTTGTTGAACACCAAATTGGTCGCCGATATGATTGCGAAAGCGGATTTTGCTGGCGTCAAAGAGGCGGTTGAAAAATCCATGACAGAAGGTTCACAGACATTCGAAGAGGACATTGCGCGCTTGATTCATGCCGGCGTGATCACACGCGAAGAAGGCCTGGCCCATGCCGACTCGCCTACCAATTTAATTTGGCGTTTGGACAATACTGGCACGGGCGGCAGCAAACCACCTGTCTTGCATGAACCCAAGGACGAATACGAAGCACCATCGTTCACCGATATTAAATTCAATTAAATTTTTTATTTTCACAAGCCCATTTGTCACATGCCAAGCGCACTGCACCTAGCTGAACAACTCATTTCTCGTCCATCTGTGACGCCGTTGGACTGCGAATGTCAAAAACTCATTGCTGAACGCCTTATCCCACTTGGCTTTGTGTGTGAAACCATCGAAAGCGGCCCAGCCGATTTTCGTGTCATCAATCTCTGGGCAAAGCGCATGGGTAATGCGTCACCGCAGGCCACAAAAATGCTGACATTTGCAGGACACACGGATGTGGTGCCAACTGGACCACTGGACAAATGGACCAGCAACCCTTTTGTTCCCACTCACCGAGATGGCAAGTTGTTTGGACGAGGTGCCAGCGACATGAAAACATCCATTGCCGCATTTGTCGTTGCGGTTGAAGAATTCTTGAAAACGAAGCCAAATCCTGCACTGTCGTTGTCTTTTTTAATCACCAGTGATGAAGAAGGCCCTTCCGTAGACGGCACGGTGGTGGTTTGTGAAAATCTCAAGCAACGTGGCGAAAAATTGAACTACTGCATTGTGGGTGAACCGACCTCGGTTGAGCGCACGGGTGACATGGTAAAAAATGGCCGACGTGGAACCATGAGCGGTAAGCTCACCGTTCACGGCGTGCAAGGCCATATTGCCTACCCACACCTAGCGGATAACCCGATACACAAACTGGCACCGGCTCTGGCGCAATTGGTTGGCATTGAATGGGACAAAGGCAATGCCTATTTTCCACCTACAACTTGGCAAATCAGCAACATCCACAGTGGAACTGGTGCAAGCAATGTGATTCCTGGCCACGCAGTGATCGATTTTAATTTTCGATTCTCAACCGAATCAACACCAGAATCTTTGCAAACGCGCTTGTTGGGCGTGTTGCAAACATGCGGTTTGCGCGAGGGTCAAGACTTTGACATTGCTTGGACTGTGGGTGGCTTGCCCTTCTTGACGCAACCGGGTGACTTGATGACGGCGGTACAAACGGCCATTCGTGCCGAAACTGGATTAGAGACTCAGCTATCGACCACTGGCGGGACTTCAGATGGACGGTTCATCGCCAAAATCTGCCCCGAAGTGATTGAATGCGGCCCACCCAACGCCAGCATTCACAAAATTGACGAGCACATTGTTGTTGCAGATATCGAACCATTGAAAAACATTTACCGCCGCATACTCGAAAATTTAGAAGCCAAATTGCAAACCAACGCATGAACACAACACGTTCTGAGCCAACCAGTTGGGCGCACAATTTAACGGTAAAAGAAGCCATTGAAGCGGGCGAAAAGTTACTCACCAAAGCCAATGTGTCGTTCGGACACGGCACTTTAACCGCCTTTGACGAGGCCGCCTGGCTGGTACTGTGGCAATTGGGATTGCCATTGGACACTGAGCTCAGTGCCATCGATTTTTCTCCTGAATTAACAGCAACTCAGCCTGTATCCTTGGCAGATGCTCACAAACTTGCTGCACTTTTTGAAACGCGTATCACAACTCGAAAACCCGCCGCATATCTAACACAAGAAGCGTGGCTGCAAGGCGTCCCCTTTTATATTGACGAACGCGCCATCGTGCCGCGCAGTCACATTGCACAACTGTTGGCAGACGGCAGTTTTGATGCATGGTTGGGACCGCATACGCAACAGATTCTGGACATGTGCACAGGTAATGGCAGTTTGGCGGTGCTTGCTGCCATGACCTACCCAGAAACCCGGGTCACTGGCGCAGATCTATCTAGCGATGCATTGGCGGTGGCACACATCAACGTTGCCAAACACCATTTAGAAAATCGCATCACCTTCATTGAATCCAATTGCTGGCAATCATTGCATGGGCAAGTGTTTGACCTGATTTTGTGCAACCCACCTTATGTCAACAGCCAAAGTATGAAAGTTTTGCCCGCTGAGTATTTGGCTGAACCTGACTTGGCCTTGGCCGGTGGCTTGGATGGCATGGACTTTATTCGCTCTTTTTTTGCGGGTGCCAGCAAACACATGAGCGAACATGCCATCATCGTTTTAGAAATTGGCAATGAACGCGCGTATTTTGAAATGGCCTTTCCTGATTTGGCGGTTGAATGGCTAGAGACCGCAGCAGGCTGGGACCAAGTGTTGTTGGTGACAAAATCGGCTTTGCAAAACCACTTGAATCAGTGAATCAGTGAATCAGTGAATCAGTGATTCTTTGACACTGCGACTGAATGGATGGGTGGATGGTTAAATGGTTGGTCTTATGGCATTTGATGGTGCCAGTAGCGTTGGTTTTCTGTTCGGTGACACCGCACGGCTTTGGGGTTCAGCGACGTCCAAAGCAACGCACCACAGCGAGGTGAGTCTAACACTCGGATTTGCCGCTCTTGGTAACGCTGCATCACCTCAGGTACGGGGTGTTTGAAGCGATTGCGGTAACCAGCTTGCACAATGGCCAAATCTGGTTTCACGGCATCCAAGAAGGGGGTGCTAGACGATGTTTTGCTGCCATGGTGCGGGACTAAAAGCACCGTACTTTGCAAATTTTGAGGCGCATCAAGCGCTTTCGCCAGCAAACGAAGTTCCTGAGCTTGTTCAATGTCACCGGTCAGTAAAACACTGCTGCCTGCAACGGTACCCGTCATGTTGTTACTGATACGAAGTACGCAGCTCAAGGCATTGGGCTTTTGTGCCGAATTGTAGTCATCGTGACTCGGATGCAGCACAGTAAAGTCCACACCATCCCATTGCCACTTTTGTCCCGCTTCACAGCGTGTCACCGCTTTGATGCTTTGCAGCTCGTTGTTGGCTTCAACCGAACTGACAAACTGCGCGGTGGGGTGACTGGCTAATACCGATTTGATTCCGCCTGCGTGGTCGCTGTCGCGGTGGCTCAGCATCACCATGTCAAGCCGTTCATCCATAGCGCGCAACAGTGGATTCAAAACGCGATGACCCGCATCACTTTCTACCGAATAGCGTGGACCGGCATCGTAAAGCATGGTGTGATTGTGGGTGCGTATGACGACCGCATTGCCTTGACCAATATCAGCCGCCAACAGTTCAAAATGACCTGCATCAGGTCGGGGTGCTTGCCACATCAACACAGGCAACAGCAGCAACAAACCCAATGCACGCCAATGCTGTTGCGACATAGGCAGCACCAACATCAACCCACCCAAAATACCCAGAACCGATATATAAAAAGGCGCGGCAGCTACTGAAAATGTAGCAAATGGCAATTTAGCCAACTGCGTCAATACCATTGACAAAACCTGCACTGACCACGCCGCCAAATCCCAAACGGGCGCCACAAATGCACCCAGCAGTGACAAAGGTGTCACCACCAAAGTCACCCAAGGAATGGCCAACAAATTGGCCAGCAAACCCACCAGTGAAACTTGCCCAAACAACATCAAGGTCAATGGTGCCAATGCCACCGTGATCATCCACTGTTCGCGCAACAATGAAAGTGATTTTTGAATAACCGCCTTTAATTTCATAGATGCTAAACGCCCCTCGGGTGGAACTGACTGCCACTTTTTGACATTCACTTCATCCATACCCTCGGCAAGCTCAGAGCGGGTGGTATTTTGTTTATCCGTTGCAAACAGCACCGCCACTGCCACAAAACTCAACCAAAAACCTGCTTGCAACAAGGCCCACGGGTCAACCAGCACCACCAGTGCACAGGCCAACGTCCAAACCACGTACCACGGCCACCGAAGACCCATTAGTTTGAGCAAACTCACCGTTGCCAACATCAAAATCGTGCGTTGTGCAGGCACGCCCCAACCACTGAAAGCCGCATACGCGGTCGCTAACAGCACGCCACCCACCAAACCTGCTGAAGGGGCCGGATAGTACAAACACAATCGGTTTGACCATCCTTTACGCCGCCACAACCAGCCCACCACACCGGCCGCCACCCACGCAAACAAGGTGATGTGCAAACCTGAAATGCTCATCAAATGCGCCACACCAGTGGCTCGAAAAATATCCCAGTCGGCGCGGTCAATCGCCCGTTGATCACCCGTTACCAAAGCGGCCACCACGCCAGCTGTTTTGGAAAATGCCAAACGTTCAAAAATCGCATCGCGCACTTGGGTTCTTAACCTTTCAATGCGGTAGCGCCAGGTGTCACTGAGCTTGATGGGTGCTGCATCATTCGCAGTCGCTCGCACATAGCCTGTGGCTTGCACACCTTGTTCCCATTGGTAAAGTTCGTAGTCAAATCCATGCGGGTTGCTGTTGCCATGAATGGCTTTGAGTCGCACCGTCATTTGCCAGCGTTCGCCCGGCATGAGGGTTTGCGGTTTTCCTTGCAGCTCAAACTGTGGCATCGACATGGATGCAGCTGATGATGTGGCCGCAGTCGCATTGGCATCGGTTCTGAAAGCACCACTGTACCAACTCAACTCAATCAACTTTGGCAAAGTGATCGTTGCACGGCTTGAGGCGCTGATGTTTGAGGCTGAGTCGGTGCGCGTATCCGTGCCGATTTGTGCTTGCTCGACTGCGAATCGAAACCGCAAGCCCACATCACTTTGTTGCGGCATGGCGGCGATGATGCCTGTCACTTGAATGTCGTTGCCCTCAAGTTCAGCCGCCAATGCTTGGGCGCTGTACGCACTGGCACGCCAGCCTGTGACACCAAACGCCAAACTTGCCAACGCCAATAAAAGCAAACCGGTAGGCAGCGGTGGCAAATATTTGAATGGTTGGCTCTTATTTGCTATATTTTTAATAGCACTATAGGCAATAAATACGCCGGATAAAAGCGAAATAGCCATATAAATATGACCATCATTCAAACGCGGCTGCCACAACTGCACAGCGCTGCCCAACACCCATGCCAGCAAATTGGCCATCATGCCTTTATGCCTTTATGCCTTTATGCCTTTAGCCTAATTGGGCGGCTTTTTTCCATGTTTGCGCAGCGATGTCGGACTCACCACGCTGTTCTGCCAATTCAGCCAATGCGATCCATGCTTGATGTTGCAAAGCTTTGTTCTCCGTCCCCGTCAAGCGCGGTGCGGCCAGTTGTAAAAGTTGCTGCGCTTTGCCCCACAAACTGCGTGCTTTGCAAGCCATACCGGCCAAATACTGCAAACGTGCATCGCGTGGGTTGTTGATTTGTGCTTGCTCTATTTTTGCAAACCAATTGTCGTCCATCACTGTCAAAGTGGCTTGCATGGTTTGTAGCAAAGTCACTTGCCTGGCTGTGCCTAGCTCTGGTCCTGTGGGCGCATGACTGGCGGGGGCAACGACCATTTTGTCCCAAGCGGGCAGCAACCACGTGCGGATTTGCTGTGCGTCGCCACCCAATTGGGTCAAGCAACTGGCTGCATGTATGGCAATATCAGCTTGCTTGCGTTCATCCGCATCCAAACCACGCCAAACGGTTTGCAGCTGCGGTATGTCGCGCGCATCGCTCAACATGCGTGTCACCAAACTGCGCAACAAGCTCTGCGAAGCTGCTCTCGAAAATGCATGGTGTTTGGCCAGCAAGCGTGTGGTTTCTAAAGCTTGTTCATTGGCGTGATCGAGTTGCGATGCTTTGAGTTTCAAGCGCA
>CALMEI010000038.1 GCA_937863225.1 uncultured Polaromonas sp. | reverse complement strand
ACGGACACACCGTCTTTGGTCACGGTTGGGGCGCCGAATGAACGCTCCAACACCACGTTACGACCCTTTGGGCCCAAAGTTACTTTTACGGCGTTGGCGAGAATGTTGACACCCTCTACCATGCGTGCGCGGGCTTCGCCGCCAAATACTACGTCTTTTGCTGCCATGTTAGGCTCCTAAAAATGTGTTAATGATAAATATATGAAAAATTGGGCTGTAGCCGGCGTATTAATTGCCTAGAGTGCTATTAAATATATAGCATTTCTGGATAACTACAGCGCAACGCTTTGTTTCGAATGACTTTTCTAATTACTTTTCTACAACGGCGAACAGATCTTCTTCTTTCATGACCAAGAGTTCATCGCCGTCAACCTTGACCGTTTGGCCGCTGTATTTGCCAAACAAAACACGGTCACCAACTTTGACGTTCAAAGCAATCAAAGCGCCCTTGTCATCCTTTTTGCCAGGACCCACGGCCAAGATTTCACCTTGATCTGGTTTTTCAGCCGCGCTGTCAGGAATGACAATGCCAGATGCTGTTTTGGTTTCGTTTTCTACGCGTTTGACAATCACGCGGTCGTGCAATGGACGAAGTTTCATGGTTTTTCCTTAGTTAAAACAATGGGTTAGAGAAAAATCTACCTGCATCGTCGAACCGAATCGGTGACAACACACGTCAATACGAGCCTTCTGGGTGAACTTTGTTAGCACTCAGATGCTGCGAGTGCTAATGATAAGGGTTTTTGTGGCTTTTTCAAGCCCTATGGGCAAACTAATCGTTCACCATCACCAGCTTGCCCATCACCGCGCGGCTGCTCATGTGGGCATAGGCTTCTTTGAGTTGCGCCATGGGCATGGTACGGTCTATCACGGGTTTGATGCGGCCTTGGGCATACCACTGGGCCAGCTCGCCCATCATGGCGGCGTTGGCTTTGGGCTCTTTTTTGGCAAAGTCTCCCCAGAATACGCCCACCACGGATGCCCCTTTGAGCAGCATCAGGTTAAATGGCAATGCCGGAATCGGCCCAGCGGCAAAGCCAACCACCAAGTAGCGGCCACGCCATGCAATGCTGCGAAAAGCAGGCTCGGTGTACGCACCGCCTACGGGGTCGTAAATCACATCCGGGCCTTTGCCACCTGTGAGTGCTTTGATGCGCTCGCGCAAATCTTCGTTTTGATAATTAATGGTTTCATCCGCGCCAATGCTTTTGCACAGCGCGCATTTGTCGTCACTGGATGCTGCTGCAATCACCCGCGCCCCCAAGGCTTTGGCGATTTGAATGGCGGCAGTGCCCACACCACCCGCTGCGCCCAAGACCAATACCGTCTCGCCCGCTTTGAGCGCAGCGCGGTCAACCAACGCATGGTGCGATGTGGCGTAAATCATGATGAACGCGGCTGCATCGACATGCGGAAAACCGGCTGGCAGTGGCATGCACATGGCCGCAGGAGCCAAGGTGTGGGAGCCAAACCCGCCAGTGCCACTGAGACACGCCACGTTTTGCCCGACCTTTAAATGCGTGACACCCGCACCGACAGCCTCAATCACACCTGCATATTCAGAACCTGGCACAAAGGGCAGTGCGGGTTTGTGTTGGTACTTGTTTTGCACAATCAAAATATCGGGAAAATTCAAGCTGGCCGCCTTGATGGCAATGCGCACCTGACCTTCTGCCGGTTCGGGTGTTGGCAGCTCTTGCCATGTCACGGCATCGATACCAATGGGGTTTTCACAAAGCCATGCGTGCATAGTGCATCTTTCTTTAGATTCAGGTTTGGCAATATTGCTGTTCTTCAATCGGCCTCATGTCATTCGTGCGTGCTAAACTGCACCTGAGCTGACGTCGCGTTGCCTCTGGGGCATCATATTACATGCAGCAAAGGAATCTTGCGAGACCCTGTCATGAACAACGTATTTATATCCATGGTTTTTAGACCATTTTCGCGTCGTGTTTGTGTCACTTTGTTGGCCATGTGGCTTGTCTTTTTAACTTCGGGATGTGCTACTGCGCCCGAGATGCGTCGACCAGTTGCAGAACAAGCCCAAGCGCCGCGAGCAGATAGCCATTTCGAACCTGTTGAGACCCAAATCACCGGCCAATTTGGACCGGCACACTCTGGTTTTCATCTTTTAGAAAGAAGCGATCAAGCGTTGTTGTGGCGTTTGGCTTTGATTGATTCTGCCAAGCACAGCATTGATTTGCAATATTACGTTTGGTTTGGCGATACTTTGGGTCATTTGATGATGTCGCGGGTGGTGCAAGCGGCTCACCGCGGGGTCAAAGTGCGGATTTTATTTGATGACCTGAACACCATGCTGCGTGATATGACGCATGTCGAAATGCGAGACCAGCTGTTGCGCCATATTGCCAAACACCCCAACATTCAAATACGGGTTTTCAACCCTTGGCACGATCGTTCATTCATTGGACGAGGGCTGGGCATGATCAGCGATTTTCAACGACTCAATCGCCGCATGCACAACAAGCAAATGGTGGTTGATAACCGCGCCAGCATCATTGGCGGACGCAATTTGGGTGATGAATACTTTGGGCTCAACCCTGATTTTAATTTCCATGATTTGGACGTGCTGGGTGTAGGCCCAGTTGCTCGGCAAGCCAGCCAAGTATTTGATCGCTACTGGAACAGCGAATGGGTAGAAGATATACCCAAGTCGGTAACCGACAATGCCAATCCGGAGGAACTTCGAGCCGAGATGTTGTCTTTGTTGCACAACATTGAAAACCCCAGCCTCAGGGCCATACGGGCTGACCGAACAAACTGGACACCGGCCATCTCGGAATTGAACACCTTATTGTTGCCAGGTCAGAGTGTCGTGCACACGGATTCGCCATCACGCAGTGCTGTTACCAAAAACCACATGCCCGACGCCATACGCGCTTTGATGCGCAGTGCAAAAAGTGAATTGCTGATAACCAACGCCTACATCATCCCAGATGCCAACTTCATGGCAGATTTGCGAGACCTTGGGCAACGCGGTGTCAAAGTTCGAATCTTGACCAATTCATTGGCCTCACATGATGTGCCCGCAGTCAACAGCCATTATGAAAAATGGCGAGAACCCATTCTGGCCACAGGCGCTCAACTTTTTGAACTAAGGCCGGATGCCAAAATGCGTCGTGAGCTGGCAGAAATTGCGCCCTTGCAAGCTGAATTTGTTGGCTTGCATGCCAAGGCCATGGTGATTGACCGGCAACGCAGTTTCGTTGGCTCGATGAACCTTGACCCACGATCTGAAATCCTGAATTCTGAGATGGGCATCATCATTGACAGTGCAACTTTGTCTGAAAAACTTGCCGAGCGCATGTTGCAAGACATGAACGGTTTGAACAGTTGGCAGGTTTTACAAACTGCGCCTGGTCAACTCACTTGGCGCAGTCAAGCTGGTGAGTTAACACAGCAACCGGCCCGTAATTTGATGCAACGCTTGGAAAATTTTATTTTCAAACTGTTCCCCAAAGATTTGTACTGAGGTTACGCGCAGATGGTTTATTTCAAACAATCAACATTCATCTGGCTGGCAGCGGCACTGCTAACGGGTTGCGCAAGCGTCACCCAACTACCTCCGCCCGATACATCAACTTCTGGAAATTACCAAGCGTTAACCACGCCAATCATCACATTGGGTGATACGCAAGAGCACTTGTCCACCGGGTTCCCATTGCATGACAATGACAGCGCGATTGATGCCTATGTTGAAGTGGCACAGCGCCCGCCCGAGCAAGCTTTGTTCGGGCGCCGATTGATGGAATGGGTTTTACATAACCATGCACAAGAACCTTTTTTACATCTCGGCGATGTGATGGACCTGTCCTGTCGCATCGAAGCGGATCGGATGAACAAAATTTTCCAAGCCGCATTGCAAGCCGGTGCGATTTTGCCGGGCAACCACGATGGCTTGATGTTTGGCATTTATGCCTATGGCATACTGAGCAAAAATGGGGCAAACAAAATAATGCCCGAAGTGGACCATTGGAATAAAGCTTGCATGCGTGGCACAGGCTTGAACGACAACCGCTACAAAACCAACAACGAAGCCATCTCCAAACGTGACTTTATTGCTTTGTACATCGCACAGCACAGCAAGGACAGTCGCGTCATACCGCCATTGGAGAAGCCGCATGCGAATGGCAAGCAATCCATCAGTTGGCGCAGCAGCGACCCCCATGCTTTCTTATCCGGCATTGCCGCTGAATTGGTGGACGGGCAGCTCTATGCCGATTCCTACATTGCCCAGCGCCTGAAACTTCCCCGTGCCACAGGCGCCACGCGAGACACCATCATCATTGGGTTAGACACCAACCAGTCAGGCCTGGCGGTCGATGCCATGGACACCTTGCTGGGACACAGCCCTGGCGATTTGGGAAAAATTCACCCAGACCAAATCTTTGCCATTACCCAATGGGTCGATGAGGCCAAAGCGCGTGGCGACATTGTGATATTTGCTGGTCACCACAATTGGCTTTCACTCAATTTGGCTTCCAGATCTTTGCTGTTTAACCTCATGTCGCAATTGGATCACCCATTGGTCTATTTATCAGCACACACCCACACTGGTTTTTGGGCAACGCACAACAACGTGACAGGCCGACCCGTTTTGGAATTGAATACCAGTTCGCTTTCGGATTGGCCTTTGGCCTACCGGCGCGTCAGCTTTGCGTATGACGAAGCGAACAATCGCATCCAAGTCAAAGGCGACTTGATGCCGCGCGGTGTGACACCCACGCTGACCGATGCTGACTTACTGCTTGCTTGGGAGTCACAGACATGTTCAAAATCAGCCTCGGTGCGCATGAAAAACATTCAACTTGAAGACAAAACGCTGGTCAAGTTGCAACGCGATTCGCGCGGCTCTTTGTTTGAATGGATGGTGTCGTGGCTCACACCCGTCTGCCCTGAATGCGAAGCCCCTTTGTACCAACACGCGCTGTCGTACCAACGCGAAATGCTGATCGCATTGTTGCAAGTTGGCTACGACTTGGGCATACAAACGCAACAACTGAACTTGATCAAATTGCCTGAGTTTTGCAAGGCACAAAGTCTGGAAGACTGTGCAAAAAGTTTATTGATCGAAAAACCCACCAACTTCAAATCCAGCACCGACCTGTTTAGGCGCACCGCCAGCTTGGTGGCAACATTGAACGACCATTTGGACGACTTGTCTTCACCGGATGCTAAGAACTACATGACCTGTCGCGCGGTGCAAGCCGCCAAAATTGATTACGATTTGATTGACAACGAAGCCACCCAGCACCGCAACGAAAAGCAACGCCGCAAAAACAGTTTTTTTGTGATTGAAGCCAGTGTGGGAATGAATTAGCCCTCTGGCTGTGCGTCATTTTTTCTTCGCCAACTTTTTAGCGTCAACTTCAGACAAGCCTTTCAATTTGGTACACGTGCCTTTGGCCACATACACCCATTCTGTTTTGTCATTGTCTTGCGTCGATTGCCCCGCGCAATCATGTGTGGCACTGAGATTGGCGCAGGCGTTTTGGCCAGCCTTGGCAATGCCGTAGCATTTTTCTTTGTTAGGTAAGTCTTGGGCCATGTGGCTACTGGCAGGTGTCGTTGTCCCGAGCAACAAGGGGGCCATCAACGCGGTGGCCGCTGTTTGAATTTGAACGCGGTGTTTCATGGCTGTCTTGATTCAAAATACTCAAATCACCCGCACGCGAATGACGTGCTCTACCGCAGCTATCGCCGCAAGCACATCGGCTTCTGGTTTGCTTTCCACGTCGATGATGTTGAACGCCATGTCACCACGACTTTTGTTCATCATGTCGAGCACGTTGACTTTTTTGTCTGCCAACACCGACAACACATGACCCAACACGCCAGAGACGTTGTCGTTTGAAAAGGTGATGCGGTGAGTACCTGGCACACGGCCCATGCTCATGGCGGGGAAATTAACCGAGTTGGTGATGTTGCCGTTTTCTAAATAATCCATCAATTGGTTGGCCGCCATGACAGCGCAGTTTTCTTCGGACTCTTCGGTGCTGGCGCCAATGTGCGGCATGGCGATGACGCCGGTGTGGTTGAGCAAATCGGGTTCAGGGAAGTCGCACACATAACGTCCCAGTTTGCCTGCGTCTAAACTGCGTTTGACCGCTGCTGAGTCGACAATCGTTTCCCTTGCAAAATTCAACAGCACCGCATGCGGTTTGACCAATGCCAGTGCGGCCTCGTTGATTAAATGTTTGGTCACATCCAAAGCAGGTACGTGCAAAGAAATGTAGTCAGAACGCGCCATCAACGCCTGCAAATTTTCCATGCGTTGCACGTCGCTGGACAAGCGCCATGCGGCATCAATCGACAGCGCAGGATCAAACCCTACCACCTTCATGCCCATGGCCAGCGCCATGTCGGCCACCATAGAACCTATGGCGCCTAGGCCAACGATGCCCAAGGTTTTACCTTTGATTTCGCCGCCGGCA
>CALMEI010000037.1 GCA_937863225.1 uncultured Polaromonas sp. | reverse complement strand
CCAATGCTGCGCTTTGTTTCAGTGTCTTGCGACGAGTTTGCATGTGTTTCTCCTTAGATATGCAATAACAACTTGTATACGTAAACCGTGGCGATAAGTCTACGCGAATATAACGATTTACACTCCGCCAAAATCCCTAGTATTTACCCTAGTTGAGGCAGTTCTTTTGGATTATGTGATTTGAAAATAGTTGCACTTGCGATTCGCGTATGGATGTTCTAGCGTGCAAAAGTGATGGATTAGATTTTGATCATTTGAAATCCACCCAATCATAAATAAACAGCAAGACATGCTATAAATATAATAGCACTATAGGCAATAAATACGCCGCGTAAAGTCATATTTGTTATATAAAATTGGTTTTCAATTTGCATTGTAAGTTATCAGTCAAGTTAGAGTTGATTTTGCTATTAAAACAATCGCGTAACCCTAATGGGTAAGTGGGTATTACCCTTTGCGGTGATAGACGATGGCAGACATCTCCACAAGAATCGTGGGCGATCTCTAGAGCCTTAAGGTACCGATGGGGTATTCGGTCTTTTCCTCTACACTATCAGTTTCATTCACCACTAATTACGGAGTATTTCATGGAATTTAATAAAGAATTTGACGCATCTGGTTTGGCCTGCCCATTACCAATCGTTAAGACGAAAAAGTCGCTGCAAGATATGACTTCAGGTCAAGTTTTGCGCGTCATTTCGACGGACCCAGGCTCTGTTTGTGATATGGCTGCTTTTGCTGAACAAACTGGCCATGCTTTGCTGCAGCAAGGTGAAGAAGCTGGCAAATTCGTATTCTTTATCAAAAAAGCATAAGCTGATTATTGAAGCGGATGGCCAGGTTCAATCTGGCAAAAGCATATCTATAACATAAGGGAGACAAAAATGGCTACTAAGAAAATGGCGCTCATCGCTACCAAAGGCACTCTGGATATGGCTTACCCGCCATTCATTTTGGCTTCTACAGCTGCGGCACTGGGTTGGGATGTGCAAATTTTCTTCACATTCTACGGCTTGACACTGTTGAAAAAAGATTTGGGTGGCGTCAAAATCAGCCCATTGGCAAACCCTGCAATGCCCATGCCTGTGCCCATGCCAGTTATGGTTCAAATGTTGCCTGGCATGGAGTCTATGGCGACGATGATGATGAAAAACAAAATGAAATCAAAAGGCGTCGCTTCATTGGAAGAGCTTCGCGATCTTTGTCTAGAAGCCGATGTGAAGTTTGTCGCATGCCAAATGACCGTTGATTTATTTGAGTTTGAGACCAGCGATTTCATTAAAGATGTCGAGTATGGTGGTGCAGCGACATTTATGAAATTCGCAGGCGAATCAGACGTTTGCTTATTCATCTAAAACTTAACATGGCAATGCTCAGCGTTGCTGTGCATTTAATTTGTCCCAAACAATTTTTTTGTTATCTATGAACGAGACATTCACAGCGACAAATTTGGTCGTATTTGGCGGCTTTATCTTGGCTTTCATATTTGGTGCAATTGCCAATAAATCGAATTTTTGCACTATGGGCGCCATTTCTGATGTCGTCAATATGGAGCATTGGGGCCGTATGCGCATGTGGATGCTGACCATGGCTGTGGCAATCGCTGGCGCCAATGCCCTTTATTATTTTGGCGTCATTGATTTATCTAAATCCATTTACCAACGCAGCACTTTGCCATGGTTATCATTAATTGTGGGTGGCCTTACCTTTGGTGTTGGCATGACTTTAGCTGGTGGTTGTGCGAATAAAAACTTGGTTCGTGTCGGTGGTGGGAATCTTCGCTCTTTGGTTGTGTTGGTGTTTGTAGGAATTTCTGCTTACATGACACTCAGGGGACTGTTTGGTCAATGGCGCACCAATTATTTAGATCCGGTTAGTTTGGATTTTGCGAGCATGGGTTTGAAGGATCAAGGTCTGTCATCCGTAGTGGGGAAAATAGTGGGCTTGGATCCAAAAACAGCATTGGCACTGACAACTGCGCTTATCGTGACAGTATTGTTAATCTTTATTTTCAAAGACAAAAAATTCCGTGCAAATGGATCGCACATTTTTTCGGGCATTTTGATCGGTCTTTTGGCAGTAGCAGCTTGGTATTTAACGGGTTATATTGGTTTCGGTGAGAATCCTGAAACGCTCGAAGTGGGTTATTCGGGCACAGGATCACGTACTTTAGAATCGTTCAGTTTCGTAGGTCCCATAGCTTCTAGTTTAGAGATGTTGTTGTTGTGGACCGATAAATCATTAAAAATAAATTTTGGTATTGCATCTGCTATTGGTATTGCATTAGGGTCTTGGGCATATGCAATTTCGACAGGGAATTTTCGTTGGAAGAATGAAGGTTTTGCATCATTTGATGATTTGAGAAGTCAATTGTTGGGTGCAGTATTGATGGGCTTTGGTGGAGTTACAGCCATGGGGTGTACCGTTGGACAAGGTATCTCTGGCATCTCGACTTTAGCAATTGGTTCTTTTATCGCTGTTGCTGGTATTATTGCCGGCGCAGCGCTAACTATGAAGTGGCAGCAGAGGTAAGTTTTTTTCAAATAAACATTTGTATATAAGCAAATAATTCTATTTGCACTATACGCTCATTACAAAAAGAGGAGACACAATGAGAACATCGAAATTTAATTTCAAAATGGCTGCAATTGCAGTGACCATCGCCTGTTCGATGGGGTTGGCGCAAGCACAAATGGCTGTGCCAGCAATGCCTGTAACCGCTGAACAAACAACAGCATGGGCGAACTCGTTTTCTGATCCCAAGATGATTGAAGGCATGATGAAAATGGCCGATCCAAAAATGATCAATCAATGGATGTCTATGATGACCGACCCAAAGATGATTGACAGCATGATGAAGATGGCCGATCCAAAAATCATGAATCAATGGATGGGCATGTTCACGAATCCACAGTTGATGAATGCCATGACCAAATGGGCAACTGAAATGCCATATATGAACGCCATGATGAAGGTGGCTACCGATCCTAAGATGATTGACAGCATGATGAAAATGGCTGATCCCAAAATGATGGACGGCTTTATGAAAATGGCAACTGATCCAAAGATGATGGACAGCATGATGAAAATGGCTGATCCCAAAATGATGAATCAGTGGATGGGTACCATGACTGATCCAAAAATGATGGATGGATTCATGAAGATGGCAGATCCAAAAATGATGGACGGTTTCATGAAAATGGCTACTGATCCCAAAATGATGGATAGCATGATGAAAATGGCTGATCCCAAAATGATGAATCAGTGGATGGGCATGATGACTGATCCAAAAATGATGGACAGCATGATGAAAATGGCTGACCCCAAAATCATGAATCAGATGATGGCGATGATGACTGATCCAAAAATGATGGACAGTGTCATGAAGATGGCCGATCCAAAAATCATGACTCAAATGATGACCATGATGACCGATCCAAAAATGATTGATAGCATGATGAAGATGGCCGATCCAAAAATCATGACTCAAATGATGAATGCGATGACCGATCCAAAAATGATGGATGGCATGATGAAAATGATGAACCCAACGTTGATGATGAACATGATGAGCGCCATGATGAGCATGGGCAATGCGGGGGTAAAAGCGGCAAACAGTGTCAACAAAACAGCGGCAGCTAGTGTTAAACCAGCTGCAAAAACAACTGCTAAGACTCAAGCAAAACCTGCTGCTAAAGCTCAATAATCAAACTTTTACATAAATCAGAATGGGTGGATTGCTTTTTAGACAGAGGCAATTCACCTTTTTGTTTTAAGCAGACAATCACCTTCAACTTATATGGGTAACCGAGTTATGTCATCATCAATCAAAATGAATAAATGCGTTGCTATTTTTCTTGTGGCATTTCTGCCTGCAATCTCATCTGCTGCAGAACCTGTGATTGCACCTGCAGTAAAAGCGACAGCGACATCGGCAAATAAAGTCGTGAATAATGCAGCCACTATGGTGTCACCGCAAATGCCAGCTATGAACTTTCCCATGCCGTCAAAAAAGGATCATCCTGCCAATACCATGACAACCACCGTCAGCAGGGAGGCCAAAACCATGATGATGCAAAGCATGATGGCTGCAAGTCCGCTTTCCGTGCGTGAGATTGTTGCCATGATGGTGACCAAACACAAAGTGAAACCAGGCGTTAAATTTGACGAGGCGGTTGAATCACTCAAATTGGTTGCTAACAGAAATAATTTTAAATACACCGGTGTCGCCCTGTTGTCCAAGGACATTGAAGCTAATACTGGCAAGCCATCGCCAAGGGTAGAAATTTTGAGTTTTTGCGACTCATCTGTGGCACGCAGTGTGATTGACTATGCCCCCGAGCTCATCGCATTTTTACCGTGTCGTGTATCAGTGCTAGAGGATGCTAATAAGGATATTTGGATTCTTTCGTTAGACTGGGATATCAGTTGGATGCAGTTGAGCGTCAATCCAAATATCATGGATCAGCACTTGATGAAAGAGTCTATTCGTATTCGAAAAATCATGGATGAAATGATGGAAGCAGCAGCGAATGGTGATTTTTAACGTGTAAGACATAGAGGATGAATATGACACTTCCAGAACGCGATGGCGATGGGTATCTCACCGATATGGGAGATTGGACTGAAGAGATTGCGCGCGAAATGGCGCGTGTAGATGAATTTGAATTGTCAGATGAAAAATGGGCTCAAATCATCAAGGCACGTGAATACTACGAAGAGTTTGGCAGCGTGCCACCGATACGTAAATTTGCTAAATACATCGAGCAAGATCAAACGTTGGTATTCAAACTCTGGATGACTGGTCCTATGAAGCCGATTACCAAATATGGTGGTTTACCGAAACCAACGGGTTGTGTTTAATTGAGTTTTGGGGTTTGCTTTGAATAGTGCCACCGAATATCTGTCAATCATCAAAGAAAGGGTAATCTCGCACCCTTTCCTGAAACATCCGTTTTTACAGCAGTTCAGCACTAAAAATCTTTCTAGAGAACAAGCGCAGAAATTTGCGCTTTTGTACTACCCACATATTCAACGCACACGCCTTTACCAAGCTTGTGCCTTGGGTGTCACGCCTGATGAAAATATACAGTCTGTACTTGCTGAAATTCTGTACGATGAATACGGAAACGGAAATCAAGCCAATTCCCATATGGCGATTTACCGGAAGCTGATGCGCTCTCTGGACTTGACTGAAGATCAAATCAACAATCCGCCAATTTTGCCAGAGCAGCAAGCTTACATTGATACCATGATGCGCGTCACGCAATCGCAAGATTGGTTGGCTGCCATTGGGGTGGCTGGCATAGCAGGGGAGTGGCCAATCCCACCCTACTACACAATGTTGTTAAAAGGACTGCGCACAGTTCCTGGTTTGACCGATGCTGACTTGCAGTTGTTCATTGAACACATCGACTTGGATGTGCATCATTCCCATATTGTTGAGGAAGCTATTCTTCCTCATCTGGATTCACAAACCAATCGTGAGTCGCTATGGCGCGGAATCGAGTTAAATTTGAACGCTCGAATAGTCCAGTTGAATGGTTTGCAGCGCGAGTTATTTGCCTAGTTCTATGGGCTAATTCGGTTTGCTTTGGAATCGCTGCCTAGGTTTCCAAATGGCGATGGCGGCAACAATTTCTTGCCAAGGCAGGTTCAACATGCTCTTTTCGTTCTCTAAAGTTAATTGAACCAGGGCATGCACATTGCATGACTTAACTTCTAACACCGTTTGCAAGCCTATCAGGCCACCGCATTGCAACTGCATGGCTTTGTTGTGAGCCATTTCTGTATTTGCAGGAGATATTTTCAGTGCAAAAGCGGCACGTTCACGAAACAAATTATGCAGTGTGGTGCAGTTTATTTGCGCGACTTGTGCATTGCATGACACCATTTCACGTTCTGCTAATGAGCGCTTGTTAGAAAGTTCGCATTGCGCGCAGTTAGCCAAAATAGCTTTGCTAAAGACACAAGGAATGGTGTTTATTTGGCTGCGGTGTGCATGGTATGCATTTTCATCCATAGATCAGTGCACTCAAATCAGTTATCCATCACTTGAATGGTTCAATCGTCGCCTTTGGGTCCAGCTTCTCGCACTTGTGAGAGTAAATCTACAGCATGCAATTCATCATCAGCAAAAATAACTTTTAATTTTTCTAACGATGCCTTGTCTTCCTTTAGACGCAAATCTTTGGCAAGTGCAGAAGCTTCTTTGAATGTGTCAAAAGCAGTTAATTTTTCAAAAATATTGAAGGGTTTGATGCGGTAGATAAAGTAGGGCATTGAGATGATATTTGGAGGATTTGGATTGAGTTTTCTGGCAATTGTTTTTAGCTAGAAAGTGGGTTAAACATAAAATTTGGAGGCTCGCCTGCGACCGGGCAAAGCCTTTTGGATAATGACACCTTTGATATCGGAAAAATTGTCCAGAGGTTCATCGCTGAAATTCGGATTTAAGGCATGTAATATCCATTTGGCAGGCCTGGTTGTCGATGAGTCATGTTCATCCCGTTTCAGCTGCCTAAATGTCCATTCCTCCCTTTGATGTACCAAGACAAATGAGCCCTCTTTGGCCAAACCGTCGGGTTCGATGATGATGATCTCGCCTTCTAGAAATTCTGGAGCCATGCTGTGGCCAAGCACCATCAAAGCAAATGACTCACCACCAGCGCAGCTGGGGGCTTGCATTTCAAGCTCCAAGTCTAAGTTTCGTGGTTGGGTAGTTACAACTTCATTCATATGGAGTATGTCTCACGGTTTTTAAACGATCAGACTGTAAATTTGTATGGCTGGAACGCCTGCATCTCGCAATTCTTGAGTCAATGTGTTGATGAACGTTTCCGGTCCGGAAATGTAAAAATCACAATTGATATCAAACAAATCTTGCCGCATGGTTTGAGCAATTTGACGCGCACCCTCTACCGTATCGGCATTGGTAATGAGGTCATATTCAAACTGATCTAAGGCCTCAGACCATGCCCTGCATTGGTTGTTCAAATAATGCCCGCCCACTTCAGTTGCCAACCAAAACAATGACAGTGAGGGTGCAGCATCCAGTGAAAATGCATATTCAATTAAACTTTTGATGGGGGCAAATCCATTGTCGCAAGTGGCAAAGACCAAGGGTCTATTGCCTTCTGCAAGGACAAAATCCCCTGTGGGGCCAAGCACTGATATTTGTGAGCCTGCAGTGATGTCCCCAGCAAACAAATGTTTGGCAAAGGCCTCGTTTTCAGATTTTTCAATGTAAAAAAGCAAGTTTCTATCGTCACACGGGCAACTGCCCATTGGATAGCTGGCGTGAACAGAACCTATGTTTGGAATTTCCAGGCTTAAAGTTGTCGCTTGACCCGCTAAAAAACGGAATCGATGTGTGCGTGGCGTTTGCAAATGCAGCAGCGTGATATTCGGTGCGATTTCTTGGATTTTTCGCACTTGTGCAACGATTAATTGTTCAGGTATGTCTTGTGGCCCTTCAACTTCAAGCACTTCTATGCTTAATTCGCTGCTTCTGGGTGTGTGACAGCACATCAATGTATAGCCTTGGGCTTTCTCAGCCTCAGATAACTGGTAATCATAGTGCTGGGTCTTCACCACTTCACCCGAAATAACACGCACTTTGCACATGCCGCAACTGCCGTTGCCACAGCCGTAAATTAGTTTTAAACCAGCCTGCAAACCAGACTGCAAGAGGGTCGAATGTCCTTCGACCAAAAATTCATGGCCACTGGGGCGAACTGTCACTTGGCAAGTCATGACTTTGAGCATATCGTCCATTATCTCCAGTACATCGACTGGTTCAGTTGCTAATACTTTGCCAAGTCCTTGGCTAATTTGGCTTTCTAAAATGGCAATCGTCTCACTGCCGGGGTTTTGAATGACCATTTCCTTGGCGTTCTTTTGAAGCGAGATAACCAGATCATGGTATTGTTTTAACAACTTGCGCACATCCGCCAGTTCTTGGCTTTGTGCAAAGACACGTTGTGCCAGCACTTCTTGACTTGGCAGAATGCGCTCTCGTATGCGTTTGCCAAATGATTCAGCGCGAATTTGAACTACACGCTCCAGCATTCCTGACTCTTCAAACTGCACGTGCGGGTAGAGTCGCAACAATTCGTCAGATGATAAAAATCCGTCATTCAACATCAAGTCACCATTGCGAACTTGTTGTTGTAGTACACCTCGTGTTACGCCTAGCAATTGCGCAGCACGCCATACGCTTAATTGATGTGACATGGTCTCTTTACTATAAATTTAATAGCAGTATAGGCAATATATATGCCGTGTGCAGCCATATTTAATCATTAAATTTGCTCACACGGTCAAGAAAACGAGCTCGATATAATAATCTGGGCTTGTCTGGATCATCTGTAAAACCTGTTCTGTCGTGCAGTACATTGTTGCAAACCAAGCCCATACCTGGCTCAAGTTTGAGTCGGAAAATTGAGGGAGTGTCGCTGGCTAAAAATTTTTCTAGAAATTGCACTGCTTCTTGTGTGACGGGATTATTTTTCCATGCAATGCTGCGCTTACGCGCGGTGTAGCGCATGTGAAGCGAGCGGGTTTGATCCGCTACTGAAAAAACAGGACCTGTTTGTTCTGCCCGTGCCACCCCATCATCATCGGTGCGTGCCGGTATGGTCATGGCATCATTCGCCATGAATGCTGCTACCCAATTGGGATTGGCTTCTCGCAAGGCGATGTAAACCATGTCATGATCTATGACGGCAGTTTCGCCACCTGACAGAGCAGGGCGAACGCAATGCAGCACCATGCCATTGATGTTGCGCGCGGTTGGTTGGTAGTAACCATCAGTGTGCCATTTAATAGGTAGGTTCGTGTATGGAATCATCACGCGCCGAGGTGCTTTTTCACTTATGAGCGTGGTCGATTCAACGGTGTTGGCAACTGCGATCGGTGATATGCCATCTTCGTCAGCCAGCCAGTTGCAATCCAATTGCTTCATCCCCAGTTGCGATGCCAATAGGCGAGGAATATTCTTATCCTCGCTGGTCATTGGGCTGCGATAGATTGCCATATTGGTGTCACCGCATAATTTCAACAATGAAATTTTTTCGTCAGCACTTAAGTTGCGTGGATCTTTCACATCCACAATTAAATCTGCCGGGCTTTGCGGTTGACGTTCTAGTTTCGTATCACGCCATTTCGCATAAGCGATCTGGTTGTTGATATCAAAAGGATTGTTTTTAGACATCACGATTTAATCTTCTGCAGCAGTCATATCGGCAGAATTTTGAACTCGAATAGCGCCATCTTCGCTATTCACGCTAGAAGGACGGGCCGAACGATTAGGGCGTGCAGGACGTTCAGGTCGCGCTGGTCTGGGTTCTGTAGACAAGACGCCCTTCATACCTCGCTGGAGCATATCAACCGCTTCAGGTACTTCGGTGGCCATCATTTGATCGATGACCCAGCGCTGATCTTTTGCGGGCATGATGGCTTCAATTCGATGCCCCAAATAGCGAATAAAGTTGAAGTCTGGACCTGCTTCATCATGCCCGAATTCAGCATAGTGATCAGCCAGTTCGTTGTACAGATTAATAAACTCATCAAAATGGCTGGGCTGACCTGTAGCAGGTGCCCCCAGCATAGTGTCTTCGTTTTCTTGCAATATTTCACCTATGCGAATGACCAATGCGGTAATGAACTCTGAGCGTTCATCATTATTCATACGGTCATGCGCCATACGGTCAAGCACTTGAATTAAAAATACCAAAACCTCACGCGTAAATGCAAAGTACTGTGCGCCAATGTCAATGTCAAATTGTGCCAAACGCATCTGTTTCAGTGTGTTTTGCGCAACGCGCCAAGTGATAAACGCCATGGCACTGGCCGTTTGTATCGGTGTTTTAGCAGTATCGTTTTGATACCACTGGCTTTTTATTCTGAGTGCCATAATTTGTTACTGCAAGAGGGCAGCGTTAATATCCGCCTTTGCCTTTAGGTTGTGGTAAACCAGCGACTTTCGGACCTTGTTTGGCTGGTCCTATCGGGAACAAATCGTAAAGGTATTTACTGTCAACACCGGGGCGAATTTCATCCATGCCTTTGACCATGTTTCTGAAATTGGGCGTGGCACCTTCTTCACGATACTGATCACGCAAATAATTGATCACTTCCCAATGCGCCTCTGTGAGTGTGATGTTTTCGGCAGCTGCGATGACATTCACTGTCTCGTCATCAAAAGATGGTTCCAATAAGTAGCCTTCAGCATCGGTTTCTAGTTCAATGCCGTTAACGATGTATGCCATTTTTCTCTCCTATAAATAATGATAAACAAACACAATAAAAAAATATTCTGTATAACTTACTTGCAAAAATGGATCTTTCATACTGCAGCGGCGGATTTGTGCGCGACAAAAACGCCACAGCCCAATTGCTTGTGTTTTCCTAAGCCAAACTCTTGCAAACGTAACGATGGTTCGGGCGCTAGGCCATGCACCATTAGACTGAATGTATCGAGAGATTGGGTAGACAGGCCAAGTGCATGGCGTTTGCCGCAAACGCGTTCACCGCTGATTCCTAAAACTTGCAATTCTTCGGATACTTTCGACATAAAGTCTGACTCATTGACATAGTCTGTAACCACATGGTAGGCATATAGAGTTGAATACGGATTCAATTCTTTTTCGTGCGATTTGCCAAGTCGTATCACATGACCCGACAAATTCAACGCTTTGCCACTCAATTGTTTGATTTCATCGCATCGAGCTCGAGGTCCGCGAACAATCATTTGTGCGCGTCTGGATAGTATGGTGATATTCGTGTCGCCGGTGACCAGTTTGATGGGGTGGATGCTGAATTGTTCATCACCTGATATCCAAGGCATTTCATTTTGCAAAGCATTTTGCAAATCATGCGAATAGTGCCTGCAAATTGTCGTTCCTTCAATCGGGAAAACAATGTCCACCATGTTTGGTTGATAAGTTGTTCGCACCATTACTTCAAGTCGTTATCTGCTTGATTTTGAGAGCTTACATTGGACTGACTGGCAGCCCATCTCAACAGTGTTTCGCCCCAAATTTTTGCAGAATCGGGATCGATTTCAAATACGGTGAATCTGCTTTTTTCGCGGATGCGCGTGCGCAATAAACTCATGCCGCCAGAGGCGTGGTCAAATTGCTGTAATTCAATAACTTGTCCGCCCAAAGGGATGGTCATTTTCATCAAAGGGGTAATCGTATCTGACATAATTCTCAGTCTGTTTTAAGCTGACATATTAGCGTAAGCAGAATGAGAATCACGTTATTGCCTATATAGATATAAGGGAATAATCCGAATGGGTAGTGCCCCATACTCAACGAGGGTGATAGTTGCACCCCATAATCGCACATAAGATTCGACACCGAGTTAAACTGTACCCTCTACCAGATTCGCACCATCCAATTAAGGAGACTAACATGAGTAAAAAACAACACGATACCCCCATGCTTGATCAGTTGGAAAGTGGTCCATGGCCAAGCTTTGTCACAGGTCTGAAGCGCTTGGCAAAAGACAGCGATTACATGACAGATTTGATGGGTCAGCTAGAACACTCATACAAAACTCGCAAGGGTTATTGGAAGGGCGGTACAGTCGGTGTGTTTGGGTATGGCGGTGGTGTAATACCACGCTTTTCTGAAGTTGCCGAAATGTTTCCTGCATCCAAAGAGTTTCATACCTTGCGTATTCAACCACCAGCCGGTATGCACTACAACACTGACGTGCTTCGCAAGATGTGCGACATTTGGGAAAAACATGGTTCAGGCCTCATTGCATTCCATGGCCAATCTGGCGACATCATGTTTCAAGGTGCAAGCACAGCAAACGTACAGGGCGCTTTTGATGAATTAAACGAATTGGGTTTCGATTTGGGTGGTGCGGGTCCTGCAGTTCGTACCAGCATGTCCTGCGTCGGTGCTGCACGTTGTGAACAGTCTTGCTTCGATGAAGGCAAAGCACATCGTCAAGTGCTTAATACATTCTTGGACGATATGCACCGTCCTGCTCTCCCATACAAATTCAAATTCAAATTCTCTGGCTGCCCAAATGATTGCATGAACTCCATTCAGCGTGCAGACATGGCTGTTATCGGTACATGGCGTGACAATATGCGCACAGACGAAAAATTGGCACGTAAATGGTTTGAAAAACATGGTATGACGGAATTGGTGAATGACGTTGTAAGCCGTTGTCCAACCAAAGCCATCATGCTCAAGGACACATCTGCCGTTTCAAAAGGTGGAAAAATTTCAAGTGTTGCCATCAATGACACGCAATCGTTAGAAATTGATAACGGTAACTGTGTGCGTTGCATGCACTGTATCAACGTCATGACGGGTGCCTTGGCCACCGGTACAGATAAAGGTGTTACGGTGCTTATGGGTGGTAAGCGTACATTGAAAATTGGTGATTTGATGGGAACTGTGATTGCTCCATTTATGCCAATGAAAACAGAAGAAGATTACGTAGCTTTGGTCGAATTAGCGCAAAAAGCAATTGATTTCTTTGCTGAAAATGCGCTGGAACATGAGCGTACTGGCGAGATGATCGAGCGCATTGGTTTGATTAACTTCTTAGAAGGCATTGAGATGGAAATTGATCCAAATATGGTGACGACACCTCGTACCAATCCATATGTTCGTACTGACGGTTGGGATGCTGAAGTTGAGAAAATTAATGCGCGTAAGGCCGCATAACTTCACCAATTATTTAATCAATCAAAATTGACTGACACAGGAAAATATTATGGCAACAATGCGCAACCCCATCGAAAGTGGTGTACCGGATAATAAGCAATTTCTGCATCCAACGATGCTCAAAAATTATGGCAACTGGAAGTATCACGACCGCCCACGTCCTGGCGTTTTGCATCATGTAGCACATTCGGGTGACCAAATTTGGTCGGTTCGTGCTGGCACGCAACGTCAAATGGATTTGTTCACCATTCGTAAATTATGTGACATCGCTGACAAGTTTGCCGATGGTCATGTCCGCTTCACTATTCGAAGCAATATTGAATACATGGTTACCGAGGAATCTCGTGTGGCGCCGTTAGTTGAGGAATTGACTAAAAATGGTTTCCCAGTTGGTGGAACGGGTAATTCTGTATCAGCGATTGCACATACTCAAGGTTGGTTGCACTGCGATATTCCTGGTACAGATGCTTCAGGTGCTGTAAAGGCGCTGATGGATGAATTGCACGATGAGTTTATTAAAGAAGAAATGCCTAACCGTGTTCATTTGTCAACTTCATGCTGCGAGATCAACTGTGGTGGCCAAGCAGACATCGCCATCATTATTCAACATACAAAACCACCAAAAATCAATCATGATTTAGTTGGCAATATGTGCGAGCGCCCAACTGTTGTGGCGCGTTGCCCAGTGGCAGCTATTCGTCCAGCAATGGTGAACGGTAAGCCATCATTAGAAATTGATGAGGCGAAGTGTATGTGCTGTGGTGCTTGCTATCCTCCATGCCCACCGATGCAGATCAATGACCCTGAACACAGCAAATTGGCCATTTGGGTTGGAGGTAAGAACTCAAATGCACGCGGTAAGCCAACTTTCATGAAAATGGTCGCATCTGGGTTGCCCAATAATGCGCCACGTTGGCCAGAAGTCTCAGCAATGGTTAAGAAAATTTTGTACACCTACAAAGAGGACGCACGTTCATGGGAGCGCATGGCTGATTGGATTGACCGTATTGGTTGGCCAGCATTCTTCGAGAAATGCGATCTGCCATTTACCAAGTATTTGATTGATGACTGGCGCGGTTCTCGTTCAAGTCTGAATGCGTCAACGCATATCCGTTTCTAATATTTAATTTTTTCATTAACTCGGAAATTTAGTTATGAAGTTTGGACTACTCGTCAGCGAAGGCCCTTACACGCACCAAGCTACGGATACGGCGTATCAGTTTGCTATGGCGGCTATTGCCAAAGGTCACGAAATACAACGTGTTTTTTTCTACCATGATGGCGTAAACAATGCGACACGTTTAACAGAGCCACCTCAAGATGACAGGCACATTGTCAATCGTTGGTCAGCAATGGCGGCTGAACATAAGGTTGATCTGGTGGTTTGTGTTGCTGCCGCGCTGCGACGTGGTATCAAAGATGAAGTGTTGGCACCAGGATTCCGTATTTCTGGTTTAGGGCAATTGGTAGACAGTGGTATTAAGGCTGATCGATTGATTACCTTTGGCGACTAGACTTTTGTTTCAGAAAGAAATCCTAATATGAGCGAGCAACAATCCGGTCCCAAAATGAAGAAATTCATGTTCGTCAATCGTAAAGCGCCTTACGGCACCATTTATGCACTTGAAAGCTTGGAAGTCGTTTTGATTACAGCGACTTTTGATCAAGACGTGAGTCTGGTATTCGTCGATGATGGTGTTTACGAATTGGTTAAAGGCCAACAAACCAAAGATATCGGTATCAAGAATTTTTCACCAAGTTACCGCGCACTTGATGGATACGATGTGGAAAAACTTTATGTAGATAAACAATCATTGGAACAACGTGGATTGACTGAGAGTGATCTCTTGGTTCCGGTTGAAGTTCTTGACGCTAAAGCCATGGGTGATCTCATGGCAGCACAAGACGTTATCCTCAGTTTCTAACCTGACCGATCAGATAAGAGTAATTCATATGTTGAATATTGTTAATAAATCACCGTTTCAGTCGACCAGCTTGGATACTTGCTTGCGTTTAGCGCAACCAGGACAAGGTTTGTTGCTCATAGAAGATGCCATTTATGCCGCAACCAAGGGCAGCACAGCTGAAGCTGCTATACGTTCAGCTTGCAGCACATTGAAGGTTTATGCCTTGCAGCCAGACATGGATGCGCGCGGTGTAACGGCAAAAGCAATTGAAGGCGTTACGCTCGTGGATTACAGTGGCTTCGTCGATTTGGTTGCACAATACAGCACATCAAATTCTTGGCTCTAAGCCCTAGTGGCTTTGCGCTAATTTGGTAGATGGTTTTTATTATTTTTAACAGGAGTGAATCACATGGCTTTCGAGATTAACGGTAAAACTTACGAAACTGACGAAGAAGGTTTTTTATTGAACTTGGCTGAATGGGACAGAGATGCAGCCTTGCACATGGCGGTGGAAGAAAAAGTCGAGATGACTGACAACCACTGGGAAGTTGTTGACTTTTTGCGTGAGTACTACAATGAATTTCAAATTGCACCCGCAGTTCGTGTGTTGACCAAAGCAATTGGCAAAAAGTTTGGCGAAGAGAAGGGCAATAGCAAGTATTTGTACGACTTGTTTCCATACGGTCCAGCTAAGCAAGCTTGTAAGATTGCTGGCTTGCCAAAGCCAACTGGCTGTATTTAATTTGTCAGCGAAGTAGCCATTCTCAACATACGAACAGGATTTGGTAATGTCATTGCTGACCATCATATATGCGGCTTTGTTTTATCTTGCCACTGTTTTGCTTGTTGTTGGGGTGGCTCTCAAAATTCGAACTTATGCGAAAGCACCTGCGCCATTAAAAATACCAACCACACCAGCACCCTTAACCAAGTCGGGTGTGGGTTGGCGCATGGCCAGAGAGATTGTATTTTTTGAGAGTTTATTCAAGTCAAGTTTATGGACTTGGATATTTGGTTGGACTTTTCATGCAGCTTTGTTGGTGGTAACGCTGCGTCACTTGCGCTATTTCCAAGATCCGGTTTGGCTACCCATTGCATTGATCCAATCAATTGGAATATATGCAGGATTTGCCATGGTTGCAGCACTGTTTGGTCTGTGGGCCAGACGCTGGTTGGTTGATCGCGTACGTTATATTTCTACACCTTCCGATCATTTAATGTTGGTGTTATTAATAGCCATTGGTATGAGTGGCCTTGCTATGAAATTCGTAGCGCACACCGACATCATCGCTGTTAAATTATTCATGCTGGGTCTCATGCGTTTCGATTTACAACCATTGCCAGCAGATCCGGTATTGTTGGTGCATTTAACATTGGTAGCATTGTTGATGATTATTTTTCCTATTAGCAAGTTACTGCATGCCCCAGGGATTTTCTTTAGCCCAACACGTAATCAAGTGGATAACGCACGTGAGGTAAGGCATATCAGTTCTTGGGCTGCTGGATTAGAAAAGCGTAGCTAGTCCAAATTTACGCAAATCCTCTACAGCGAATACACATACATGGCTACAGCAGCATTTGAAACTCCTAAGATAAAAAGCTACCCTGTCATTCCATTGGTGCAGGCAGGTGCAACATCACATCTGAAACCATTTGTTGCACCAGCACCGATACAGAAAGCAGTGGGTTTTCCCGAGGAGCTGGTTGAGAATTGGCAAGAAAAAGCCATCGCCAAAATGGGTGAGTTGCTGGGTAAATACCGTTCGCTGCAGGTTTACATGGATACTTGCGTGCACTGTGGCGCTTGTTCCGACAAATGCCATTATTTTTTAGGCACTGCTGACCCTAAAAACATGCCTGTTGCGCGTCAAGATTTGATGCGGAAAATTTACCGTCGTTACTTTACTTTTGCTGGTAAATATTTCCCTAAATTAGTGGGTGCAGTTGACCTCACCCGCGAAGTTTTGGACGAATGGTATTCCTATTTCCATCAATGCTCAGAATGCCGTCGTTGCTCAGTATTTTGCCCATATGGAATTGACACGGCAGAAGTGACGATGGCCGCACGTGAAATCATGGCCAGTGTGGGCATGGGGCAAAAATACAGCAATGAAATTATCGGAAAAGTGCATCGCATAGGTAACAATTTAGGCATTCCTGGCCCAGCGTTAATCGATACTTTAGAAGGTTTGGCTGAGGATACCAAAGACGAAACAGGTGTTGATGTCTTATTTCCGCTTGATGTCAAAGGTGCTGAAGTTTTGCTCATCACACCATCGGCTGATTTTTTCTCCGAACCGCATGTGGAGAGTTTGATTGGCTATGCCAAAGTGTTTCACGCTGCGGGTATCAGTTGGACGCTCAGCTCACATGCATCGGAAGCCGGTAACTTCGGTATGTTCATTGGCAACTATGAACAAATGCGCAACATATCGATGCGCGTTAAAGAAGCCGCTCTTGAATTGGGCGTTAAACGCATTGTGGTCGGAGAGTGCGGACATGCGTGGCGTGTGGCATACAGCTTCTGGAATACGCTGATTGGTCCTTTTGACTATCTGGATCCACGTTATCCCGTCCCGCAGCACATTTGTGAAGTGACGGATGATCTGATTCAACGCGGTGCTTTGCAATTCGACAAAGAAGCCAACGATAACAAAATCATCACTTTCCATGACTCTTGCAATGTGGCTCGAGCATCACGTATGGGAAACATGGTTGGAGGGCAATTCATTATTCCGCGTCGCATCATCACATCGGTGGCCAATCACTTTCATGACATGGCACCCAACACCATTCACGAAAGCACATTCTGTTGCGGCGGTGGTGGTGGTTTGTTATCCGACGACATGATGGAAGTGCGTGTTAAAGGTGCGCTCCCGCGTATGGAAGCGCTAAAGCACTTGGTAGATGACCACCAAGTCAACTTTATGGCAACCATCTGTGCGATATGCAAAGCGCAATTCACCAAGGTTTTACCCTATTACGGATTCAATATGAGCATGGTGGGCGGAGTTCATCAATTGGTGAGCAAAGCCATTCGTTTGGGTGATAAGTAAACAATATTTACGCAAAATTTACAAATAGTTCAGGAGTACAACACATGTCAACCATTGCAGAACCGACCACCACCAAACCAATCACATTTCGCCGATTCAAAGATGGTGCCAACACCTACAGCTCATTTCAGAAAGATATTTTTGATGCCGGACATTCACACAAATGTCCAACTTATATCCAAAGTACGCCACCGTGCCAAGGTAGCTGCCCCGCTGGTGAAGATATTCGTAGCTACTTGAACATTGTTCGTGGCATTGAAAAAGCACCGCTAGGTGCTGACGGTAAGCCATCCATGAATTGGCAAGAATACGCTTTTCGCCGTTTAACTGAAGCCAACCCATTTCCTTCAGTAATGGGCCGTGTTTGCCCAGCACCATGCGAGTCGGGTTGCAACCGCAACCAAGTTGAAGATTTTGTTGGTATCAATTCAGTCGAGCATTTTTTGGGTGACTATGCCATTCAAAACAAGATTGCCTATAAAAAATCTGAATCTACCAGTGGTAAAAAGGTAGCCGTTATTGGCGGTGGACCAGCTGGCATGTCAGCCGCGTACCAATTGGCTTTAAAAGGTCACTCGGTCACTATTTTTGATGAGCGTGCAGAGCTAGGTGGCATGATGCGTTACGGTATTCCTGGATTCCGTACACCACGTGATGTTTTGGATGCTGAAATTCAACGAATTTTAGACTTGGGTGTTGAGGCGCGCATGAACTGCCGCATTGGTACAGACATCACCATGACCCAAATTCGTGCGGATTACGATGCAGTATTTTTGGGCTTAGGTGCACAAGCTGGACGCGCACTGGCGGTAGAAGGCGCTGATGCTCCCAATGTTGTTACTGCAACATCATTCCTCAAGGCCTTCAACGATGGTCGTTTGCGTCATGTTGGCAAACGCGTTGTGGTGGTTGGTGGTGGTGACACTTCCATTGACGTCGCAACGGTAGCACGTCGTTTGGGGCACATTGATAAGATCAACGAGTCCGATCGTCCAGAGTTTGCAATCGCTGGCCATGTGGCACATGATGTTGCATCAGCATCTGCACGACAAGGTGCGGAAGTGACATTGACCACCATTTTCAGCATTGACAAAATGCAAGCGTCAAAGCATGAAGTTGAACATGCACTTTCAGAAGGCATTGCGATTCGTGGAGGTTTGGTACCTTTGTCTATCGTTCGCAATGCTGATGGTCGTGCTACAGCATTGCGCGTTATTCAGTGCGAAGCAAAAATTGTCAGTGGTCGCCTGGATATCAAAAATATCGAAGGAACTGAGGAAGACATCCCAGCTGATTTGATTGTTTCTGCGATTGGTCAAGCGGTTGACTTTACCGGACTTGAGGAATTTAACAACGGCAAGGGTGCCATCAACAGCGACAAGAACTACCAGGTTCAAGGACAAGAAGGCATCTTTGTGGGTGGCGACGTGGTACGCCCACACTTGTTGACAACTGCCATTGGTCATGGTGCGATTGCTGCAGACGGCATTGATCGCTTTCTACAAAAAGAAGCACTCGAAAAACGTCCAAAAATCGATGTGCATACATTTGATTTGAAGCGCAAAATGGTCGAGAAAGGCCTCACATTCAGCGAGGTACATGAACCGATTCGTGGTACAGATAAAAGCACCGCAGCCATTCACAACTATGACAACAGGTCTGACCGTTATGTGATTTCTCACAAGGAGTTATTCTTAGGTCATTTCCCTTCGATTAATCGCAATGTGCGCAATGTAACCAATTTAACGGCTGTTGAAGCTTTGAATAACTTTGAAGAGCGCCTCCATCCATTGCTGGAAGCTCAAGCTGTTGCAGAAGCCAAACGATGCATGAGCTGTGGACAATGTTTCGAATGCGACAACTGTGTGGTTTACTGCCCGCAAACAGCTGTTTACAAAGTACCGAAAGCCAAGTCAACAACAGGTCGTTATGTTGATACCCATTACCATAAATGCATTGGTTGCCATATCTGCGCTGATGTTTGCCCAACAGGCTATATTCAGATGGGTCTAGGAGACTAATTCCATGACATTGAGCTTTCGCTTACCCAATTTGGTTGCTTCAGTCAGTCTGGTGTTGCTAGCTTTTTTTGCGCTGGCATCTTCATTGGCTGTAGCAGCTGAAGGCACTAAAACAAATGGGCCGCGAGTCTCGGCGCCCATCGTTGAAAAGGCCAAAGGTGGTGAATGTGTCGCTGATCCCGCTTTCATGCGTCGCAATCATGGCGATATGCTGAAACACCAGCGCGACGATACCCTGCGTGGCGGTATTCGCACCGGTAAAAACAGTTTGAAAGCATGTATTGAATGCCATGCCAGCAAAACTACCAACAGCGTCAATGCCAGCGGGTCAAATTTTTGCCAGAGTTGCCATAATTTCACTGCCGTCAAAATTGATTGCTTTGAATGCCATGCCAGTAAACCCGCACCAACTGCGTTTCATCCATTGGTTTCACCACATGGGAACTTGGCGGAATCTTCAGCCAGCATGAAACTGCGCCAAGTCGTTGTGCAGCAACAGGTGAAGCCATGACCACAGAAAATTCAAATCTAGAAAACGCAATATCTGCAGACTCAGACGCAAAACCTTCTGCCAGCCGACGCGGGTTTTTAGGTATTGCCGCCACAGCAGGTATTGCGGGTGCGTTGATAGCACCAGGTGTGCGTTTAATTGAAGTGGCACAAGCGGCACCGGCCGCAGCAAATGGCACAAGCAGTGGCGCGAGCAACAAAGTGCGTTGGGGCATGTTGATTGACAGTGGCAAATGCAGCAGTGGCTGCACTGACTGTGTGACAGCTTGCAATACAGAAAATGGCTTGTCTGGTGGTAAATTGCCCACCGATTCACAATGGATTCGCAAGATAGAAATTAAAGAAGCGAAAACAGGTAAGACACAATCATTACCCATGATGTGTCAACATTGTGCTGAACCACCTTGTGTCGATGTGTGCCCAACAGGGGCATCGTTCAAGCGTGTGGATGGCATCGTCTTGGTAGACAAGCACATTTGCATTGGTTGCCGCTATTGCGTGATGGCTTGCCCATACAAGGCGCGTTCATTTGTGCACGAACCTCTGAGCAATCAAAAGCCTGATGTACCACGTGGCATGGGAACAGTTGAAGGATGCACCTTGTGTGTGCACAAAGTCGATCAAGGCGAGAGTCCTGCTTGTGTCAGTGCATGTGCATCGGCTGGTCACGAAGCCATATTGTTTGGTGATTTAAATAACCCAGAAAGCGACATTGCAAAGCGCGTTGCGACATTGGCAACACGTCAGGTTCGTGAAAATCTAGACTTGAACACGGGCGTTCGCTACATTGGTATTTAGTGCCTCACAGCGGTACAGTTTGCGCCAAAAGGTAAAAATATTATGAAAATTGCGTTACGAAAATTAGAGGGCAAAAGCACTGGCTTCTACATGCTACTGGCTGGCTTGGGCTTTATCGCTTTGGTTGGAATGCTTGCCGTTTGGTACATGGAACACAATGGTCATATCGTTACGGGTATGAACAACCAAATCATTTGGGGCATGCCACATGTGTTTGCTGTTTTCTTAGTGGTAGCCGCTTCGGGCGCTTTGAACGTGGCATCCATGTCATCGGTATTTGGTAAAACAGACTACAAATCATTGGCACCGTTATCAGGCGTTTTAGCTGTTGCTTTATTGTTGGGTGGTTTGACTGTTTTGATGTTGGATTTGGGTCGACCTGATCGCCTGATTGTGGCCATGACACATTACAACTTCAAATCGATTTTCGCCATGAATATCTTTTTGTATTCTGGCTTCATGGGCTTTGTCATTGCATATTTGTGGACCATGATGGAACACAAAATGAACCGTTTCACACCGTTGGCCGGTTTGTTCGCATTTGTTTGGCGTGTGGCTTTGACAACAGGTACCGGCTCTATTTTTGGGTTCTTGGTCGCTCGGCAAGCCTATGACTCTGCCATGATTGCACCTATGTTCATTGCCTTGTCTTTGAGCTATGGTTTGGCCTTGTTTATTTTGGTCTTGATGTTGGCACACCGTGGAACAGGGCGTCCGTTGGGTGATGAAATGATGTCGAAAATGGCGCGTTTGCAAGCTATTTTCGTCGCCGTAGGTTTTTACTTTGTATTGGTTTACCACTTGACCAATATGTACTTTACCAAGCATCACGATTTTGAACGTTTCATTCTCTTAGATGGTGGCATTTATACCGTGCTATTTTGGTTGGGACAAATTGTATTGGGTACGGTGCTTCCATTTATTTTGTTAGTACACCCCAAAATTGCCCAGATGCGCAGTCGCGTTGTGTTTGCAGCACTGTTGGTGGTGTTGGGAGCTTTTGCCCAAATGTACGTCACCATTGTGGGTGGTCAAGCTTTCCCCATCGTGATGTTTCCAGGCAAACAAGTGAGTAGCACGTTTTATGACGGAGTGGTGGCTTCTTACACGCCCAGCTTGCCAGAAATTCTATTGGGTTTCGGTGGCTTGGCCATAGCAGGCTTGATTGTGTTGGTTGTTGTGAAATTACTTAACATCTTGCCAGAGCGTTTAGATGATGAAGCATTGCAGAAGTCTAGAAACGCTGCTCCTTTGCCTACTGCGTCCACTCCTAGCACCAAACCTGCAGGCGCAAGCGCCTAACACTGCATGTCGCGCCTGCTCATTTCGGCTGCGCACAAGTCGTCAGGTAAAACCACTGTCACAGTTGGCATTTGTGCCGCATTAACACAGCGCGGATTAACGGTACAGCCGTTCAAAAAAGGACCAGACTATATTGACCCCATGTGGCTGACGCAAGCCTGTGGGAGGGCTTGCTTTAATCTTGATCCATACTTGATGTCGCAGGTGCAAATTCAATCGAGTTTTGCTAATTACAGTCGACTTGCCAATATCAGCATTGTTGAAGGTAACAAAGGCCTTTATGACGGTTTGGCACTGGACGGCAGCAACAGCAATGCAGCATTGGCCAAACAATTGGATTTGCCTGTTGTGCTGGTTTTGGATGCCCGTGGTATGACGCGTGGAATTGCCCCCTTGATACTGGGGTACCAAGCTTTTGACCCAGCGATACGCATTGCAGGTGTGATATTGAATCAAATTGGTGGCTCTAGGCATGAATCCAAATTGCGCGCGGTGATTGAGCACTACACCAATGTGGAAGTGTTGGGGGCTATCGGCTACGACGCACAATTGGCAGTGACTGAACGACATTTGGGCTTGATGCCCAACCACGAGCTGGACGATGCTGCAAAACGTGTCAGCAGCATGGGCGAGTTAATTGCACAAGGTGTGAATTTAGACCGCGTACTGAGTGTGTCCAATATAAGCAAAAATCTCACATTGTCTGAGACATCAGATTCAACCTCGAGCAACCCGTCTTCAACCACACCGCCAGCTAAAAAAGATTTGCGTATTGGCATTGCACAAGATAAATCGTTTGGTTTTTATTATCAAGATGATTTGTTGGCATTTGAAAAAGCGGGTGTTGAATTGGTTCCGTTTGATACCATGCAAGATGCTGATTTACCCAATGTGGATGGCATTTTCATAGGTGGTGGATTCCCGGAAATATTCATGCCCTTGTTAGAAGGCAATGTCGCGCTGCGACAGCAATTGCATAAAGCCATTGAAGATGGATTACCAGTTTACGCCGAATGTGGCGGTTTGATGTATTTGGCACGCAGCATACGCTGGAAAGACAAAAGCTACGACATGGTGGGTGCGATACCGGCTGATATTCAAATGCACGACAAACCAATTGGTCGTGGCTACATTGAGCTTGAATCAACCCCAGATGCACCTTGGACTGATGCTGGTCTAGCAGAGGCTCAGGAACGTATCAAAGGACACGAATTCCATTATTCCAGCCTTGAAAATGTAGCAACTGATATGAAATACGCCTACCGAGTCAGGCGTGGACACGGCGCTGATGGTGTGCACGACGGTTTGGTTGTCAAAAACGTGTTGGCATCCTACGCACACCTGCACCAGAATGCATCGTCGCACTGGGTTGAGCAATTTGTGGCTTTTGTTCGAGACAAAAAGAAGGAGCGTGCTAAATGACCATCGCAGTACCTGTGTTAACCCAAACGGTATTACCAGACGGAAGCATCATCGAAACCGATACCGAAGGCTATCTGAAAAACCTGGACGACTGGAGCGAAGATTTTGCTCGCGCACGAGCTGCAACAGAAGGCTTGGAATTAAAACCCGAACACTGGCAGGTTATTCGATTTTTGCGAGAATACTATGAAGAGCATCACGTACAAGCGCAGGTACGGGTCATGATTTGGCATTTCACCAAAGTATGGGACGAAAAGCGGGGCAGTAACCACAATCTGCATGAATTATTCCCCATCGGTGGTCCACAAAAGCAAGGCAATCGACTTGCGGGCTTACTCAAAACCAAAGGCGAACATTAAACCCAATTTCACTCACCGACAGATTAAGATTAACACCATTGAAAGGAAACCAGCATGTTTACAGTGACACCCGAAGCAGCCAAGCAAATTGAACTGGCCGTACAAAACAGCGATGCGCAAGACATGGCATTGCGCATTGCCGCCAAACGCAACCCGGATGGCTCAGTTGAATACGGCATGGGCTTTGACGACATTGCAGATGAAGATATGAAACTTGACCTCAACGGCATTGCTGTCGTGATTGGGCCTGAATACCAAGCCATTTTGGACGCAACGGTTTTGGACTTTGTGGAACTTAACCCCGGCGAATTCAACTTCATCTTCAGTGAACAAATGCCATCCACTGGCGGTGGTTGTGGTTCCAAATCGTCTGGCGGTGGTTGTGGCTCTGGTGGTTGCAGCACTGGCGGCTGTGGCAGCACAAACACCATGCATTAATGGCTGAATGATAGAGGTTGATTTGCGTATGAATGCAACTGCAAGCCAGTCCAGCCAAGTGGGGCGAGTTTATTTGGTCGGTGCCGGTCCCGGTGACCCAGAGCTGTTGACCCTGCGCGCTGTACGCTTGCTGGAAAAAGCCGATGTGGTTGTTTACGACCACTTGGTTTCCAGCGATGTGTTGGCCTTTGTGAACAAATCCGCAGAGCGCATTTACGTGGGCAAGCGCCGCAATGAACACACCATGCGGCAAGAGCAAATCAACACCTTGTTGGCCAAGTTGGGTAACGAGGGTAAACAAGTGGTGCGGCTCAAAGGCGGCGACCCTTTTATATTTGGTCGTGGTGGTGAAGAATTGCAAACACTGGCTGCGCATGGTGTGGCGTTTGAAGTCATCCCCGGTATTACCGCTGCGTCTGGCGTGTCCAGTTATTCTGGTATTCCACTGACACACCGTGACCATGCACAAAGTTGTTTGTTTGTCACAGGTCATCTTAAAGATGGCACAGCTGATTTAGATTGGCCCAGTCTGGTGCGCCTGAATCAAACAGTCGTCATCTATATGGGTTTGGGTGGACTACCCGAAATCTGTCGCCAACTCATTGCGCATGGCGCATCCGCCGATTTGCCTGTGGCTGTGGTGCAAAACGGCACCATCAGCACCCAAAAAGTCGCTACCGGCACGCTCGCCACCATTGCAGACATTGTGGCGCAACAAGCATTGAAATCTCCATGCTTGGTCATCGTCGGCGAAGTGGTCAAACTGCACCATTCACTGGCTTGGTTTGGCAAAAATAATCAATGACGCAAGCAACACCCTACGAACGGATCGGCGGCGAGGCTGGGGTGCGCAAATTGGTGCACCGGTTTTATGAGCTGATGGACGAACTCCCTGAAGCCTACCAAGTGAGGCGCTTGCACCCTGAAAGTTTGGACAACAGCGAGCAAAACCTGTTTGAATATTTAAGCGGCTGGTTCGGCGGTCCTACCATGTACACCGACAAAAAAGGCCACCCCCGCATGCGCCAACGCCACGCGCCATATGCAGTGTCCCCCAGTGCCAAAGACGAATGGATGCTCTGCATGAAGCAATCTTTGGCAGAAAACATTGCCGACGAAACTTTCCGTCAACAACTCCAAGCCAACTTTCAAGCATTGGCCGATCACATGGTGAACACGCAGTAGCAGTTGTAAGAGTTTTAATTGCTATATTTTTAATAGCACTCTAGGCATTAGATACACCGGATGCAGCCAATTTTAACCATTAAACTTGGTAGCAAGGCTCGATTTAATCGACATGACTGCGCTTTGGGTGATGTGCAGCTGTTAGCCTGTTAATGGCGAAACCACTGTCGCAACTCAATCGGGTTACCGTCCGGATCGCGGATTTCAGCACGGGCATAGTTCTGCCGCTTCACGGGTCCCCAAACGGCTTTCACGCCCTTTTGTTCAAGTGTGTTGAGCGCAAGGTCTATGTCTTCTACCTCAAGCGCAAGACACTGCCAACCAAGACGCAAATCTGTACTGCGCGGCGGGATGGGGGGCGCTTCTGGATAACACATCACTTCAACAGTGGTGCCGCCAAGCTCAAGGTACACGAGCTCCAGTGCCCCTAATGGCGTTTCAACAATGCGCGCGCGTTCACGCTCGCGAAAGCCCAACGCGCTGGTATAAAAGGCAATCGTGCGTTCTGGAAGCGTGGTCAGCAACTCGATATGATCGATCCTTTTGAACATGTAGCCTCCCTTTTATTTGGCAAAAATTACGTTAAATGCTAGAAATTTAATAGCACCTTAGGCAATAAACATGCCGTCTGTAGCCATATTTGTCATATATTTTGGCCAAATGTGACTACATCCCAGCGTAGTTCGGCCCGCCGCCGCCTTCGGGTGTGACCCAAACAATGTTTTGCGTCGGGTCTTTGATGTCGCAAGTTTTGCAGTGCACGCAGTTTTGTGCGTTGATTTGCAGGCGGTCTGTGTTGTCTTCGTTTTTGACGAATTCGTAAACACCAGCAGGACAATAGCGGGCTTCAGGGCCTGCGTATTTTGCCAAGTTGACGGCTACGGGCACAGCTGTGTCCTTCAAGGTCAAATGCGCGGGTTGTTGCTCTTCGTGGTTGGTGTTGCTGATGAAAACACTGCTCAATCGGTCAAAGGTGAGTTTGCCATCTGGTTTGGGGTAGTTAATGGGTTTGCACTCTGAGGCGGGTTTTAAATAAGCGTGATCGGGCTTGGTGCGACGCAATGTCCATGGCATGCGGCCGCGCAGGACGAATTGTTCAAAACCATTCATCAGCGTGGCAATGGTTAAGCCGTGTTTGAACCAGTTTTTGAAGTTGCGGTCTTTGTTGAGTTCTTTGTACAGCCAGCTTGCCTCAAACGCTGCTGGGTAGGCTGTGAGTGTGTCGTGTTGGCGACCTGCTTGCAGCGCGACAAACGCAGCTTCTGCAGCCAGCATCCCAGTTTTGATGGCGGCGTGGCTGCCTTTGATGCGGCTGACGTTCAAAAAGCCCGCATCGCAACCCACCAATGCGCCACCTGGGAACACGATTTTGGGTAGTGCGTTGATGCCACTGGCGTTGATGGCGCGTGCGCCGTATGACAAGCGTTTGGCGGTGATTTCACCTTTGTCGTTCTCAAAATAGTAACGCACATTGGGATGCGTTTTCCAGCGTTGAAATTCCTCAAACGGGCTCAAATACGGGTTGCTGTAGCCCAAGCCGGTGACAAAGCCCAAAGCCACTTTGTTGCCTTCAGTATGGTACAAAAATGCACCGCCATAGGTGTCACTTTCCATTGGCCAGCCCGCAGTGTGCATGACAAAACCGGGCTTGTGCTTGGCAGGGTCAATCTCCCACAGCTCTTTGATACCCAAGCCCCAGCTTTGCGGGTCGCGGTCTGCGTCGAGTTTGAATTTGGCGATCACTTGCTTGCCTAAATGTCCGCGTGCGCCTTCGGCAAAAACGGTGTATTTCCCCAATAATTCCATGCCCAGCTGAAAGCTCTCCATCGGCTCGCCGTCTTTGCCCACACCCATGTTGCCTGTAGCGACGCCTTTGACTGAGCCATTGTCGTTGTACAAAACTTCTGCACCCGTGAATCCGGGGAAAATTTCCACGCCCAAACTTTCAGCTTGTTCGCCCAGCCACTTGGTGACGGCGCCCAAGCTCACAATGTAGTTGCCGTGGTTGTCGGCAAAGGGAGGCAACACCATATTGGGTACACGGTAACCCGATTGTTCGCTCAAGAAAATATAGGCATCGTCCGTCACCGCTTGGTTCAGCGGTGCGCCCAATTCTTTCCAGTTGGGTATCAATTCGTTCAAGGCAATTGGGTCCATGATGGCACCCGACAAAATGTGCGCGCCCGGTTCTGAGCCTTTTTCCAGCACCACCACTGACACTTCAGTGCCATTGGCTGCTGCCAGTTGCTTGAGCCGAATGGCGGTAGACAAACCAGCCGGTCCGCCACCCACAATGACAACATCGTATTCCATGGATTCGCGTGGACCGTGTGCGGCTAAGATTTCTTCGTTGGTCATAAAGTGCTTTCTGTAAACGAGAGGGCAAATCTGATAATTTGATTTTGCTTTTGATTGTGCTCGCTATTTTAGAGGCACAAAAGTGAAATACCACCGCTAGAATGCTTGGAGTAGATATAAACCTCTATCTAGCAAATTGCAGCAAAGAAACAAATAAGGTATTGACACCACCATGAAATTCACCTTACCAGAAGTTAAAAAACTTGTATTTGAGATGACCATCCCCATTCGTTGGGGCGATATGGATGCCATGAACCATGTCAACAACACGATTTATTTTCGCTATTTAGAAAGCTGCCGCATTGAATGGATGCGATCTATCAACGCGTTACCCAACCCCAAAGGCGAGGGGCCGGTCATTGTCAATGCATTTTGCAATTTTTACAAACAATTGGAATACCCAGGTGATGTGTTGGTGAAGATGTATACCAGCGACCCTGCGCGCACCACATTTGAAACATGGGCAACGATCGAATTGACCACCCAACCCGGCTTGGTTTATGCAGCGGGTGGTGCAACCACCATTTGGGTCAACTTTCCACAACAAAAAGCGATGGACTTGCCCGATTGGCTGCGCCAAACGGTGGCTGTTTAGGTTGGCTGTGTTGATAAAAACCATGCACGCCAAATTGCCAGTGCTGCCAAGCATATAGCAAGGCTTTCAGCTATGAGCCTGGCACCAAGCCCTTTGATTGAAAACCTGCGCGAAGCGCTGCTGATGCACTGGCCGCAGGGTGGCGCTTGGGCACAGATGCACCTAGAGCCACTCAAAGCCAAAGGCTTGGCGCATGATCATGTGCGTCTGGTTGGTACGGGTTGGTTGGCGCGTATACCTAAACAAAGCCAAATGCAGCTTGGCGCGCAAGAGAATTTGATCTACCAGCAAGCCTGTTTTGAGCGAGCCAGCCCAACAGGACACGCACCTTACTGCTGGCACGTGCTCTCGCCTTGCGCCAATTTGCCGCGCGGGGCGTTGATCGTGCAAGAAATCATGGGTCGCTCAGCGCAATTGCCGCAAGATTTGCCTTTGATGGCCAGCAGCATGGCGGCTTTACACCGCATTGCTTTACCAT
>CALMEI010000036.1 GCA_937863225.1 uncultured Polaromonas sp. | reverse complement strand
ATAACGAGGCCGGTCAAAATGCGGCAAACTAGTCAAACTACGCCTGTCTGGTTATAGATTCCCGCTTTTGCGGGAATGATGAGGCGGTTTTTGAACAGCTTTGAAGACTTCATAACATGCACCAAACTTATCCTCTTGTGTTCAAATTCGGTAGTTGGCAATCTAAATCAGATGCACTAATCGCTTACAAGTGTTAATTTTTACATTGCGTGATTATTTGCGGTTATTAGCCTGCACAAGGCAAATAATAGAGGAATAGAGGAGGGGTGCGAGCGATTATTTTGCAGTCGGTTATCGCAAAGCTGAATTAAGCTTCGCTTTACCGACAGGTTGGTCTCTCCACGGCGTGCTAGGTCTGAGTTTGAAATCCGGCGAAAGCAGCGGTGGTTCAGTTGGTTTTGGCTGAGCGGCTGCAATAGCCGCCGCCGATGCCTGTTTTTTGGTGTGCTTAGCCGCAGATCTAAGCCGAGCTTGTTCGTAATGCCAATCCACCAATTGGCTCATCCCTTCGTCCCAGCGATCATTGCAAATCATATTACGTAGCGCAACCATAGAATTTACATTGTCTTTCGCCCAGCGCATGCCAGTCTGTTTCATCCGTTGTTGAATCACATACGTGTGACACGCTTCCCCAGCCACTCCCAACTGGATATCCAAGCGCATCAAATTGTGCATACTGAATCATTGCCAAGCGTGGTTTGAGATAACCTATGCTTTCCTCAATCTTCACTTTGACAATCTCAGTGCTTTGCTTGTCATTTGCCATTGTTTCTAGCGCTTTCATGACCTTGTCCGCCTCCCCATGCCGAAGCTCATGTCGTTGTTTGTCATACCAACCCTTAAATTTCGGGTCGCCTTCCCCGTAAAATGCCTGCCCAGCTTTCGCTAAATATTCCGCTGCATGATAAAAATCCAAAATACGGATTGCGTCTGGACGATGCGCACTAATAAACGTCTGTATCCATTCTGCCCCATCCGTGACTGCACATACCCTTTCACAGTTTAGCACTCCTCGCCGTTCACTTTCAACCAATGCCGCATTTATGTAGTTTTTTGCCTCCATTGTCCGTGAAAAATAACTGTGATTGCTACTTTGCACTTCACTCGCTTTATCTTTAGCTTTATTGCTCCTTGGATTTACCTCGCTTATCACCATCGTCTTCACTTCCACCCAGTTTCCGTTTACTAACTGCACCATTGACCCATCTACATTCATGCTCAATAATTCGGGTGTCTCTGCTTTTGTTACACCTAATGCTGTTCGGGCTATATTTTCAGCCTCAGCCGATTGCATCGCCACATACCCAGCACCCGCCGCCTCTGTCGCTTCACGCACCTGTGATTTTGATACATCGATCCCACAAAACCATTTCATTTCTTTCACACACCGTCCAAACGGCATCCACCCCCCTAAGCGCAACTCCCGTTCATGCATCAGCGGGGTCAGCATCCCCGCTACTAGCTCAAGTTGTTTATCCAGAGGGGAAAAAACCGAAGTTACACTTCGGGCATACTTGATATTCTCGGGTTAATTCAATTTCTTGATTATGCTGGGTTATCAGCCCACGAACCCGCTCCCCGCGCGGCCCCATCCTAACATTACAGTTCGGACAAATTGCCTGATCAAACTTTTGAGCCTCAGTCTGCTTTAGCGCCGCTGTTTCCAGCATTCGCGCACGCATTTTTGACAGTTTTATATCTAGTTCTAATTCTATTTCTTTTAATGTTGCTTTTGGATGGGCAACTTGCCATTCTTTCATCCCCGTCAGTACTTCGTCTGTCATCTGATGCCAATTAATTTCTGCTGTTTTTGCCACTTTTGTATTTTATATCAAGCAGTTTGTCCTTGCAAAATAATCGTCCGCACCCTGACTCACCTTTCATCCCTCACCCTTCATCCTTCATCCTTTAAAATACGTCTATGACAAACTTTGAAACTTTACTCGAACAACGATTGTTACGCTATGTGCAAATTGATACCGAGAGCGATGGCAGATCGACCAGCGCCCCCAGCACGCTCAAACAATTTGATTTGCTCAAGCTGTTGCAACAAGAGCTAACCGACGTTGGCGCCGCCGAGGTGCAATTGACTGCCAAAGGCGTGCTTTATGCCACCGTGCCAGCCACGCCCGACCGCCTTGACGCGCCCACCATTGCCCTATTTGCCCACGTTGACACCGCCGAAGCCTATAGCGGCACGGGCGTAAAACCCATCGTGCATCGCAATTACGATGGCAGCGATATTGTGCTGCCCGACGACCCCAGCAAAATCATTTCACCGCGTGATTTTCCATATCTCGGCAAAAAACGCCAACACGACATCATCACCGCCAGCGGAACCACCCTGTTAGGGGCCGATGACAAATCCGGTGTTGCCATCATCATGACCTT
>CALMEI010000035.1 GCA_937863225.1 uncultured Polaromonas sp. | reverse complement strand
GGCCCAGTGCTATTGGTGGCAAATCATATTTCATGGTTAGATATTTTGGTGATGCACGCCGCACGGCATTGTCGTTTTGTGTCGAAGGCGGATGTTAAAAATTGGTCTGTGATTGGCACGCTGGCTGATGCGTCGGGAACTTTGTTCATTGAACGCACCAGCAAACGCGATGCTTTGCGCATGGTTGATGAGATGAGTCAAGCATTGAAGAATGGCGATATCTTGGCTGTCTTTCCTGAGGGTACAACGGGAAATGGCGTTGACTTACTGCCATTTCATTCCAATTTGTTGCAAGCTGCCATATTGGCAGACGCTCCTGTTCAGCCTGTGGCCATGAAGTTTGTCGAAGCACAAAGCGGTGAAATCAGTCACGGCCCGAGTTTTGTTGGTGATGAAACCTTTTTGGCATCACTTTGGAGAACACTTAAAACGTCTGGTATTGTGGCTGTCGTCAATTACGGCGATATACATATCACAACTGCACGTGACAGGCGCGTCATCACTGATGTTGTTAAAAATGATATTGAGCGCTTAAGAAAACTTCACCATCATTAGTGCTGTGTAGACTCTTGAAAGTGCAGTTTAAATGTTGACCCTGAACCTAAGGTGCTCTCGATTTCTAATGTTGCACCATGCCGTAATGCAACATGTTTCACGATTGCCAAACCAAGGCCTGAACCATTGGATGCAGATTCGTCAAGTTGTTCGCGTGTACGGCTCTTATCCGCACGGTAAAAACGCTCGGTCAATCGTGGAATATCTTCTTTGGCAATTCCACACCCAGTATCTTTTACAGATAAAACGAATTTATTCCATATGACGCTGATACTTCCAGATTTATATGAATAGCGTACGGCGTTATTAATCAGATTACTGATTGCGCTCAGCAATTCAGTTTTGGAGCCTCGAATTTTTGCATCGTACTCGATATCAAAGTTAAAGTTGATATCCTTTTTTATGGTTATCGCCAAAGCCTGCGCATCGTTCTTGCATTGCATCAACAGGGGGTGCAAATCAACCATTTCATGCATCGGTTGAACGGGATCATCCAGCTTAGATAAAGTTAGTAAATCGGTAACGATGGCATCTAAACGCTGCCCTTGTGCAGCCATTGTATGTAAATATTTTTGTTGTTCATCATGGCTTAAAGATAATGATTGCAGTGTTTCGATGTAACCGTTGATAACTGTCAGTGGCGTTCTTATTTCGTGAGAGACATTGGCCACAAAATCGCGTCGCATGGTTTCTGCTTTTGCTATCGCAGATACATCACGAATCAAAATGAGTGCGTTTTTTGAATTGTTTTTATCTGCATTCCCATACGGGTACAACTGAAGTGCTTTGTCCTCAAAAAATAATTCAGATGTGAAATTTTGCTCTGCAATGTATTGTTGAAATTTGGGGTTTCTAACCAAATGCACAATGTGTTGATCAATGTCGCGTTGGCTATTTAAGCCGAGTAAATTGGCCGCTGCAACATTGCACCATTTGATACGGCGTTGCCCATCTAAAAAAATAACGCCATTGGGAGAAGCTTGAATGGCATCAAGGAATGCTTGCAGCTGAACAAATGATTGTGAAAGCCGGCCATTAAGTGCTTTAATTTCAGAAGTATGGCGCTGAATCAAACGTTTCTCACGGTTTCTCCACCATTGTGATACCAATAACAGTGCCAAGCATGCGAAAAAAGCCAGCGCCAAAAATTCAGTCAACATGTGACATCATTTTATAACCCACACCACGTACAGTCGAAATTTGCAGTGCTGCTTGAGGCGATACGACTGACAAGGCTTCACGCAAACGTTTGATGTGCACATCTACCGTTCGGGTGTCGACATCAGAATACCGGCCCCATACGGCTATTTGTAACAGCTCACGACTCAGTACTTTATTAACTTGCAACAAAAGTGCATGCAAGACCTTGAATTCGGTGAGCGACATGGGTACTTCTGTTCCACTGACGTTAACACTGTGGGCATCTGTGTTGAGTTCTATTAAACCAACTTTTATCAAAGTACTTTGTTCAATGAGTCCGGGGATACGTCGTCTTAGCACGGCTCGCACGCGTGCGATCAGCTCTTTAGTCGAAAATGGCTTGGTTAAATAATCGTCAACACCCGCATCCAAACCCGATACTTTATCTAGCTCGTCTGCCTTTGCGGTGACCATGATAATGGGTAGGTTTTTGGTTTCTTTTTGAGACCGCCAAAGTTTGGCTAAAGACATCCCACTCATATTCGGGAGCATCCAGTCGAGCAAAACCAAATCCGTAGGACGTTCATAGACAATGGCTTGTGCTTCTGTGCTGTTGCTTGCTATGGCACACTCAAAACCATTGTGTTTTAAGTTGATTGCAATGAGCTCAGCTATATCTGGCTCGTCCTCAACAATCAAAATAAAAGGTTTTTTCATACGTTAGTTTTATTGTGTTTGGCTAATGGCGTTTTCAATGGCAGAAAAGCTACTGTGACGCACATCAGTCCCTTTGACAATGTAAATCACACTTTCAGCGATATTTTTTGCGTGATCACCGATGCGCTCAATCGCTTTTGCAATAAATAACAAGTCTAAGCTGGCACTGATGGTTTTAGGATCTTCCATCATATAAGTGATGAGATTTCGCACAAAACTGTTGAATTCTTGATCAATTAAATCATCTTCACGCAAAATATTGATGCAATCGGTGGAATCTAATCTGGCAAAAGCATCCAATGATTTACGTAATTGTTTGCGAGCCAAATCAGATGCCAACCTTAATTCGATTGAAGGTAGTTTCAAGGTCGAACCAACGGTGGTTTGGGTTTTGCTGATGGATTGCACCATTCTGGCAATGCGTTCAGCCTCATCGCCGACGCGCTCTAAATTGGCAGTGATACGTGATATGGCCATCAATAAACGTAAATCACCAGCTGCCGGTTGCCTGCGCGCAATGATGGTTGATAAATCACGGTCAATGTCTATTTCAAATTGATTCACGGCTTCTTCAGCATTGGTCACTTGTTGTGCCGTTTCAGCATTCATGGAAGACAGGGCTTCAATGCTTAACGTAATCTGCGCTTCCACCAAGCCACCCATTTCTAAAACGCGCGTTGATACACTGCGTAATTCACTGTCAAATTGTGTAGATAGATGTTTATCCATGTTGGGCTTTCATTTTAAAGGTGTGTGTTCCAGCGTCGATTAAATAAAATTTAACCAAATCGTCCCGTGATGTAATCTTCTGTTTCTTTGCGCTTAGGCTTGAAGAATACATCCTGTGTGAGACCAAATTCAACCAGGTCCCCTAGATACATATAGGCGGTGTAGTCTGAACAGCGTGCTGCTTGTTGCATGTTGTGAGTCACGATAACAACGGTGTAATCTTCCTTGAGCTCGACAATCAATTCCTCAATTTTGCCTGTCGAAATTGGGTCGAGTGCTGAACAGGGTTCATCTAACAATAAAACCTCAGGCTTGATGGCAATGCCACGGGCAATGCACAATCGTTGCTGTTGCCCGCCCGATAGCCCAGAGCCACTTTGAGTGAGTTTATCTTTGACTTCACCCCACAGAGCAGCCTTTCGCAAAGCCCATTCAACACGTTCGTCTAAATCGCTGCTATTTAAATTTTCAAATAATTTGATACCGAATGCGATGTTGTCGTAAATCGACATGGGAAATGGCGTTGGTTTTTGAAAAACCATACCCACTTTTGCACGCAACAAAGCCACGTCTTGTGTGGACTGCAATATATTTTGACCGTCCATCAAAATTTGTCCTGTCGCACGTTGCTCTGGATAAAGTTCATACATGCGATTGAATGTGCGCAGCAATGTTGATTTGCCGCAGCCTGACGGTCCAATGAACGCAGTGACTTTGTTCTTTTCAATATCTAAATTGATGTTTTTAAGTGCATGAAATTTTCCATAGTAAAAATTCAAATCTTTGGCACTGATTTTTGGATTGTTCATATTTTTGTAACTGATTTGGATGTGTGGTGTATTTATTTACTGCGTGCCAACCAGCGCGCTAATACATTCAATAACAAAACAAACATGGTGATGATGAATACCCCAGCCCATGCCAATTGTTGCCAGTTTTCGTAGGGGCTCATGGCGAATTTGAAAATCGTGACAGGCAGACTCGCCATAGGTTGCATTAAATTACTGCTCCAAAATTGATTGGAGAGTGCAGTGAATAGCAATGGTGCTGTTTCACCAGCAATGCGTGCTACAGCCAACAAGATGCCTGTCACGACGCCGGCGCGTGCTGCTTTCAAAGTGATGGAGGAGATGACTCGCCAACGTGGTGTACCCAAGGCGTAGGCAGCTTCACGCAATGCATTGGGAATTAGTAACAACATGTTTTCTGTGGTACGGATGACGACGGGGATGACGATCAATGCCAATGCCATCACACCAGCGATTGCGGAAAAACTCTTGAACCGTATAACAACCAATGTGTAGATAAATAGGCCAATCACTATAGAAGGCGCTGACAACAAAATATCATTGATAAAGCGAGTGATTTCGCCCAATATGGATTTTTGACCATATTCAGCCAAATAAATGCCAGCCATGATACCGATGGGTGTGCCAATCAAAGTTGCCAAAGCGACCATGATGGCTGAACCATAGATGGCATTGGCCAAACCGCCTACATCATTGGGTGGTGGCGTCATTTGTGTGAACACGGCGAATGACAATCCTTGTACACCCAATCTGGTGATTTCCCACAAAATCCACAATAACCAAAACAGACCAAATGCCATGGCAAGCATTGCCAATGTCAAAGCAATGCGGTTGATGATTTTTCGGCGTTGGTATTTGTTGACAGCTTGTAGCATGCTCATGCAGCTTTTCCTTCGCGCTTTTTTAATTGCGTGAGCAACAATTTAGATATGGTTAAAACCAGAGTGGTGATGGCAAACAAAACCAAGCCCAAATAAATTAATGACGCTTGATGCAAGCCTTCGCCCGCTTCGGCAAACTCGTTGGCCAATGCTGAAGTGATGCTATTGGCAGCTTCAAAAAAGCTGGGCGAATTGAGCTGGTTCATATTGCCAATCACAAAAGTGACCGCCATGGTTTCTCCCAATGCACGACCCAAGCCTAACATGATGCCGCCCATCACACCTGTTTTGGTATAGGGCAAGATGACTGTGGAAACCACTTCCCAAGTGGTTGCCCCTAAGCCATAGGCTGATTCTTTCAGTAACGCTGGTGTCACCTCAAAAACATCGCGTATCACGGAAGCGATAAACGGAATAATCATGATGGCCAAAATAATGCCAGCCGACAAAATACCCAACCCCACAGGCGCACCTGATATAAATTGTTCTAAAAACGGAATTCCCGTAAACAACTTTTGCAGGGGTTGTTGCACATAAGTCGCAAGCACTGGTCCAAATACCAACAAACCCCACATGCCATACACAATGGAGGGGATTGCTGCTAGCAGTTCAATCGCTGTACCCAGCGGACGCTTCAACCAGTTGGGAGCCAATTCAGTCAAAAAAATGGCAATACCAAAACTGACAGGTACCGCAATGAACAAGGCAATAATGGAAGTTGCCAAAGTGCCATAAATCATCACCAGGCCACCGTATTCGTTTTTGACTGGATCCCAAACAGCGCTGGAAAAAAAGCCAAAACCAAATTTTTCGATGGCTGGCCAGGCGCCATAAATGAGTGATATCAAAATACCCAGCAACATTGCCAAAGTTAACCAAGCAGCACCGGTTGCACTTGCTGAGAAAACACGGTCTGCAATTTGCGAGCTAGTGCGTGATGTTGGTGTCATTTGGCGGCATTGGATGAAGATTGGTTAGCTGGGTGTGTATGGCAGTTACTTGATAACACCCCATGATTTTTCGACTTGTGTTTTCACAATGGCCGGCAAGGGCACATATTCCAAATCGCTGGCGGTTTTGTCACCATTTTTAAACGCCCATGACACAAACTTTAATAAGGCTTGCGTTTTGCTCATATCAACGGGTTTGGCTTGCAACAACAAGAATGTCGCGCCTGTGATAGGCCATGCGTCTTTACCAGCTTGGTTGGTCAATATTTGATAAAACGATTTAGACCATTCGGCGCCTGCAGCAGCGGCTTTGAATGTCAAATCGTCGGGTGCCACAAATACGTTTGCAGCGTTTTGCACCAACGCATATGTCATTTTGTTTTGTTTCACGTAAGCGTATTCAACATAGCCAATTGAATTGGGCAACCTACCCACAAATGCAGCCACACCTTCATTACCCTTGCCACCAGCACCCACAGGCCAGTTCACGGCTGTACCAGCGCCAACTTTGTCTTGCCATTCTTTGTTGACTTTGCCCAAGTAGTTGGTAAAGATGAAGGTCGTGCCAGAGCCATCTGCGCGGCGTACCACTGCAATGGCTTCATCTGGCAATGTCACTGTAGGATTGAGTGATTTGATTGCTGGGTCAGACCATTTGGTGATTTTGCCCAAATAAATGTCTCCCATCACCTGTCCAGTCAATTTCAATTGACCCGGTGCCACGCCTTTGATGTTCACCACTGGAACCACACCACCAATCACCATCGGGAATTGAACAAAACCTTTGGCTTTTAACTCATCGTCTTTCAGAGGCATGTCTGAAGCACCAAAATCAACCGTTTTGGCCTCAATTTGCTTCAAACCAGCACCTGAACCTACCGATTGGTAATTGATTTTGACATTGGTTTCCTTGTTGTAGTCTGCTGCCCACTTGGCATACAAAGGTGCAGGGAAAGTTGCGCCAGCACCCGTGATGTCCTGAGCCTGTGCGTTAAACGCAGCCACAAAACCTAGGCTAACCAAACCCAATTTGGCTGCTGTTTTCAATGATATTGCCATGTTTTTCATCATTTCATCCTTTATTCAATAAGTAATCGTTACCTGAACACAATTTGCTTAATTAGCTGCTATCCACGTCAATGTATGAAAGTTGTGTGACAGTTGTGTGACAGACGCTCTTATTGGTATTTACGAGAATACGCTGATTGATGAAAATCAATTAGTCTATGCTAATGAATCAAAAACAAACCCCGCATTCTGGACTAAGTCCAAGCATTCAAGACACGAACGACTATGTGCCTTATGTGCCACCGCCGTCTGAAGGTCCGAAAAAAGAAGTTGTTCAACTCGGCTTTGCAGATCCGTTTATTTGGTTGCGTAAAGGATGGCAAGATTTACTCAGTTTTAAGACCTGCACCAGCTTTTTTGGGATTTGCTTTGTGTTGATGGCCATCGTGCTGGGTGTGGTGTTTAAAAACAAACCCGAGTACGCCATGTCTATTGTCTCTGGTTGCTTATTGCTTGGCCCATTTTTGGCATTGGGATTGTACGAAGTCAGTCGTCGCAACGAATTGGGTTTGCCCAAGTCGTTCGTTGCCTCTACCACCAGCTGGCGCAACCATATTCGCAGCATGGGCATGTTGGTGCTGGTACTGATCGTCTTAGAGTTGCTGTGGGGCAGAGCGTCGTTGGTGGTTTTTGCGGTATTTTTTAATACCGGTATGCCATCAACCACAGGCGTGATGGAGGCGATTTTTAATCCCCAGAATCTCGAGTTTTTACTGGTTTATGCCATGGTGGGTGGCATTTTTGCTGCTTTGGTGTTTTCGGTGTCGGTGGTGTCTATTCCCATGATTTTGGATCGTGACACCGACGCCATATCGGCCGCTATCACCAGTTTGCAAGTGGTGTTTAAAAATTTGCCAATTATGATTTTATGGGGTGCATTGTTGACTGTATTGGTGGCACTGGCTTTGCTACCTTGGGGCTTGGGTTTAGTGCTCATCGGTCCCTGGTTAGGTTACGCCACATGGCATGCTTACCGCGGTAGCGTCAAATGGCTAGACAAAGTGTGAGGGAAATTAGCTAAACAATAGCCATCAGTCAACAAGTAAACGCTATAATTAATATAGCACTGTAGGCAATAAATATGCTGGCTTTAGCCATATTTTTCATATAAATTGCGATTGTATGGTCCCTTCGACAGGAATCGAACCTGTATCTAGCACTTAGGAGGCACTCGTTCTATCCATTGAACTACAAAGGGGTGCGGGGCTATTATCCCAGCTATTTGTTTCTGTTTTGCCACAGTAAACAAGCTTAAACTCTCTGCATGACTTGGCACGCAAAATTAGACATTCAATATAAACTGGAAGACGACAAAACAGTTGCACGGTACGAACGAGTAGGACCATTGCAGGTGTTGCAAAGCCTGTACCCCGAAGGCAATGCCGTTTGTCACAACGTGTTGGTTCACCCTCCGGGGGGATTGGTGGGTGGAGATACTTTAGATATAAATGTTAATGTAGCGCCACAAGCCCATGGTTTGATCACCACCCCGGGTGCAACGCGGTTTTACAAGTCTTTGGGTGAGACTGCAATTCAGCGCACCATAGCCAAAGTGCAAACCCAGGGGCGTTTGGAATGGCTGCCTTTAGAGGCAATAGCTTACAACGCGTGTTTGGCTGAAAATCAATGCATTTTTCAACTTGAAGAAGGTGCTGAAATGATGGGCTGGGACGTGACAGCATTAGGACTTCCCAACGCCGTTAGGCCATTTGAATTGGGTAGTTTTACCCAGCATATAGAGCTACCCGGCATTTGGCTTGAACGCGGAAAAATAGAAGCCAAAGATCAACTGCTTTTGAACAGCCCCATTGGCTTGGCAGGTCAGCGTTGCATAGGCTCGCTGTTTTTTGTCAGTGGAACAGCACTACAGCGCGACCGCGTGGCCTTGGCTTTGGCAGCAGCACGCAAGGTGTTGGATGCGCACTCTCTCAAAGCAACAGCGGGCGCTACCAGTCCCAATGACCATGTGGTGGTGGTGCGTGTACTGGCACCCATGGTGGAACCGGTGATGGATTTAATGCGTCTTATTTGGTCAACCTGGCGGCAAGACTTGTGGCAACTGAAAGCCGTTGCACCGCGCATCTGGTCAATGTGAATGCGATCGCTGCTTGTGGCATCTGAGAATTTAACAGGTCATCAATCTCAAGCAAGCGCATCTTGAGCTTCGATTTCGTCTGCACCTTGTCGGCTGATTCTGATCATGCGTTTGAGCTCAGAATTGCACGATCCGCAATTGGTACCGCACTTTAAATTTGTTTGCAGCGCAATTAGACGTTGCGCATCGGTTCCATAGTTGATGGTCAAGTGCGCATTGATTGTGACATCAGACACGTTAAAACAGGTGCACACAGTTTTGCCGCGCGATTGCACCGCGATGGGTGCTTTGTTACCCGGTACAAGCAACATGCGACCATAGGCTTGTGCAGGTAAGTTGTCTTGCAAAAGCGTTTTTATCCAAGCCTCAGACCGCGTATCACCAGCCAACAAAAACGCTTCTAATTGTGCAAATTCTCGGCTACCCGTGAGCTTGATGGTGCGGTGTTGGCCTTTTTTCTTATCAGCATAGTGCATGATCTGGCTTGCACCGGTTGAAGCATGCAAACCTAGGAGGTTTTCAATTTGCGTCAGTACCGATTCTGCTGGTGCTTGGTGACCAGCTGCGCGAAACAATAAACCTGTTTTTGCGATTCCGTTAACGGCTGAACCCTCACCAAATGGCACACAGCTGGCAAATGGAAATATGCGCATCAAAGACTTTAGATTTTCGCGAGCTGTCAATGCATGTTCGCTCGATAACCAAGCCATACCCAACAACGTCCACGGCATTTCTGCTTTGAGGATTTTGACCGCAGCGTGTTTTAACTCGGGCTGTTTTGATGTGGGACAAAATGACGATGTGGTGATTGCATTCACACCCGCCAATCGCTCAACGTTGCAGCCATCACCGTGCTTAGAACCGCTTAAAAATTCTTCTCCCCAATGCATGGCTATGAAAGCATGGCTCATGCCCACTTCTTTGCTGGCTTGCACTGGCAAAATAATTGTGCCGCGATTGCTGGTGACATGCACCAAATTGCCATCTTTGATCAGTCGGCGTTCCATGTCTTGTGGGTTCATCTGAATGCTTGGCTCTGCCACATGGCCAAATAATTTACCCAATGTACCTGTTCGGCTCATACCATGCCATTGGTCACGCAGTCGGCCCGTCGTAAGTGAAAATGGAAAACGTGCGTCGCGTGGCTCAGAAACGGGCTTATACAAGGTGTTGATGAATTGTGCTTTGCCGTTGCGAGTTGGAAAGAGCTTGTTCTCATACAACCGTGCTTTGCCAGTGGTTTCACCTTCACGCATGGGCCACTGTAATGGGGTTTTTTCTAACAGAGCGTAGCTCATGCCGGTGATGTCTAAATCACGACCCCGTGTGGATTCACGGTGTTCAAGCCAAACGGATTCTGGTGATGCATACGCAAACATGCTTTGCGATGATTGGGTAGCTAACAATTTTTCCAATCGCCGTGCAAATTCAGCAGCGATGGCCCAATCGTGGCGTGCCTCACCTGGAGCGCTGACAGCGGCGCGTACACGTGAAATCATGCGTTCAGAATTGGTGACTGTGCCTTCCTTTTCGCCCCAAGTTGTAGCAGGCAGCAAAATATCAGCATAGGCGCAGGTGGCGGTAGTGGCAAAGGCCTCTTGCACAATCACCAACTCTGCGCGTTCCATGGCTTGACGCACCAGCGCTTGGTGGGGCATGCTTTGCGCTGGGTTGGTACAAACTATCCACAACACTTTAATGTCACCATCAGCCACGGCTTGGAACATCTCAATGGCTGTTTTTCCTGGTTTCGACGGCACATCCGAAATATTCCATAGGTTTGCAATTTCGACGCGATGTGTTGCATTGGTCATGTCGCGATGACCACTCATCAAATTCGCCATGCCACCCACTTCGCGACCACCCATGGCGTTGGGCTGCCCTGTCAATGAAAAGGGTCCCGCGCCGACTTTTCCAATGTGCCCTGTTGCCAAATGCAAGTTGATTAATGCGGAATTTTTATCCGCGCCTCTGCTGGATTGGTTCAATCCTTGGCAGTACAAACTCAAACTGGCTTGACTGGTCGCGAACAGCTTTGCCGCTTCATACAAATCATTTTTTTTGATGCCGCAAATGTCAGCAGTCAACTCGGGGGTGCAGTCGCGCACCGTCGTTTTGAGTGCGTCAAACCCATCGGTGTAGGTGTTGATGAACTCGTGGTTGACCCATCCTTCCCAAAGCATGATGTGCAACATGCCATTGAACAACATCACGTCGGTGCCAGGTTGGATGGGTAAAAATAAGTCGGCCAACTCGACGGTGTCGGTACGACGCGGATCGACCACAATGATCTTCATCGCTGGGTTGCGCTTTTTGGCGTCCTCAATGCGGCGAAACAAAATCGGGTGTGCGAATGCGGTATTGCTGCCAACGATGAACAGACAGTCTGCATGGCTCACATCGTCGTAGCATGCTGGTGGTGCATCCGCACCCAGTGATTGTTTGTAGCCCGCCACAGCGCTGCTCATGCACAGGCGTGAATTGCTGTCGATGTTGTTGGTGCCAATGAGGCCTTTGGCGAGTTTGTTGAAAACGTAATAGTCCTCAGTCAGCAGTTGCCCAGAAACATAGAAACCCACGGCATCAGGGCCATGCTCAGCAATCACTTGGGCAAATTTTTGCGCCATGCTGTCCAAGGTCGCATCCCAAGTGCTGCGTTGCGCAGCTGCATTTCGGGCTTCGCGGTGCATCGGATACAGCAAACGCGTTTGCAGTGTCACAGAGGCGCTTGCGGTCAAATGCAGGTTCGAACCTTTTGAGCAGAGTCTCCCAAAATTGGCAGGGTGCTGTGGGTCACCACGCACACCTGTGATTTGATCATCTTCAGACTCTATCAATACGCCGCAACCCACACCACAATATGGACAGGTCGATGCGGTTTCTCTCTTCACTGCCCGTTCGTGTGCATTCAGTTTTTGCACGGATTCAGGTGTCATGCCGATGCGTTGTTAGGGAGATTGATTTTGCTACAAGGGCCTGCCATCGGGGCTGTTTGGTCCAACGCCAAAGTAGCCAATTCGGTTGAGTTCAAATA
>CALMEI010000034.1 GCA_937863225.1 uncultured Polaromonas sp. | reverse complement strand
GGGTAATTGCACATCGATGCTGATGGTCCAACCCATCTTTTTTGCTCCTTGCAAAACGGCAATCACCTTTTGGTGTTTTGGCGGTATGAAATGCAACGAGCCAGTGTGCAACACCCCAGGCACTCGCGTTTGCAGCAATCGCAAAATGTCCTCCCCCGCATAATCGCGGTCCGCAATGCCTTCGCGGTAGAAGCCATAACTGGGCTGGCCATTTTTGATTTGCACCACCGCCAAAGAAGTGGGCAATCGGCTGGCAGGCATCAGCGTCTTCACGCCATCAAGCGCAAACTGCGCGCGCATGTCGTCACCAAAATGGTCGGTCGATAAAGGGCTAATGAAATTGACGTCTGCGCCACGCAACGCTGCTGCACGCGCCAAGTTATAGGGGCTTCCGCCTTTATGCGGCGTTAATCTGCCATCGCGGTGTGCAATGCAGTCCATCAGCGCTTCACCAAACACATAAATGGATTTGGCCCCTGTTTGCGACAGCGTTGTTGTCATTTTGACATTTGCAGTACGTTTATTTTTTCAACAGCCGCTGACGACGCAGCACATCAATCCACACGGCGATGATGACCACAGCGCCAATCGCCATCATTTGGCGGAATTGCGAAATTTCCATTAAATTCATCCCATTGCGAATCATGGTGATCAGCACCGCACCCAGCAAACTGCCCCAGATGCTGCCACGCCCACCAAAGAGTGAGGTGCCACCGAGTATCACGGCAGCAATTGCGTCAAGCTCAAAATTTTGCGCCATTTTGCCGCTGGAAGAATCCATGCGACCCATCAAAACGATCGCACCCAAGGCACAAGACAAGCCACTGACAACGTAAACGCTGAGTTTGTACCAACGAATATTAATGCCCACCTGGCGTGCGCCCATTTCGTTCGAACCCATCGCATAGACGTAGCGCCCCAGCTTGGTGCTGGACAAGACAAACGCCATAACGATGAAGAACAGTCCCGCTATCCATATCGGCATCGGCACACCCATAAATTCGCCGTAACCCAAGAAGCGTATCAATGTGGGCATACCCGAATTGTCAAAACCACCGGTCGCGTCAAAAGCCAGGCCGCGCCAAAGTGTCAAACCGCCCAATGTCACAATGAAAGAAGGTATGCCGACAAAGGCAACCAAATAGCCATTGAACCAACCCACAGCGGCACCAATCGCCAATGCTGCCAGTATGGCTACGTAAGGATTCATGCCCAACTTCACCATCATGTGGCCTGCAATTGCGCCGGCCAGCGCGGTGATGGCCCCCACCGCCAAATCCACACCACCAGTCAAAATCACAAAAGTTTGCCCACCCGCCAACAGCGCAATGACCGAGGCTTGCACCAAGATATTGGATAAATTACCGGTGCTTAAAAAATAGGGGGATGCCAGCGATAAAAATACGCTTAATACCAGTACCGCCACCAATGCACCGTACCACTCTTGACGAGCGATGTATTTAAATGTTTGCATAATCTTGTGCACTTAAAAAAAGGGCGACCGCGTGGTACACGGTCGCCATGAAGTTCTCTCTCTATTATCAAACTTTAATGACACATGGATGCTGTCAAATCATTTCACTTTCATGAACTGTGCAACACCAGAATCTTTGGCGAATTGGTCCACATTGGTTGGCAATACCAAGAACGAACCGGTGTCGATGCGTTTCTCGATTTTTTTGCCCTGTGCTGCAGCAATGGCTGATTCCACACCCACTTTGCCAATTTTGGCCAACATTTGTGCTGAGTTAGCTTGTTGCCAGCCTTCTTTCATCATGTCCAAACCGCCTGGTGAACCGTCAAAGCCAGCAATTTTCACATCGCCTGCCTTTTTGCCAGCTGCCAACAAAGCAGCCTTGGCACCCAAAGCACCGCCGTCCCATGCGCAAGCGATCAACTTGGCCTTGGGGTTGGCTTTCAATGCCGCTTCTACACCGTTTTGCGCCATGGTTTGGTCCCAAGTGGTGGGCACTTCAACCACTTTGACGTTTGGTTTTTTCGCTTTCAAACCGGCCAAAAAGCCTTCTTTGCGCTCACGGCCAGTGGACTGGCCTTGGTCGCCTGTCACGTAAATGACCGTATCCGTATCGGCCACTTGGTCAGCGGCCCAGTCACCTTGTGACTTGGCTGCAGGAATATTGTCGGTCGCAACATACGATGTGATATCAGCGCCAGTGATACCGGTATCCACCGCTACCACTGCAATGCCTGCAGCGAGGGCTTTGTTCACCGCGGGCGCAATACCTGCGCTGTCCACGGGTGCAATCGCAATGGCGTTGACTTTGCGGGTGATCATGTCTTCCACAATCGCCAACTGTTTGGACAACTCGCCTTTTTCAGCCGCCAATTCAATGAATTTCACCCCCGTTGCAGCGCCAGCACCCTTGGCGCCACCGTTGATGAGGGTCCAGCCTTCATTGGTATTGCCGTTGGTGATGTAAGCGACCGTCACTTCTTTTGCAGCGGGAGCGGCGGCTGCAGCGGGTGCAGCTTCTTCTTTTTTACCGCAAGCTGCTAAAGCTGCTGCAACGGCAACAGCAATGGCCAGTTGGCCGAATAAACGCTTTTGAATCATGGTTTTCTCCTTCGTGTATGTCTACATTGTTAAAAGTAGCCGTGGCAATGCCGAGCCTGCACCACATGCTGGATACCGATTAAAACAGAATTCCGACTAAATAAACCTAGTAGTTTTACTAATACAGTTAAACTCGATTTATGGCATGCTTATGCCCCATACCAGACCTGAATCACACCACAGCACCGCTATGACCCCTGAAACTAACCAACCCGTACTTGAAATACGCAGCTTAACCAAGCACTATGGCGGCGTGAAAGCGTTGACCGATGCACATTTCCGCCTGATGCCTGGCGAACATGTCGCCATCGTCGGCGACAACGGTGCTGGCAAAAGTACCTTTGTGCGACTGATAACCGGTGCAGAACAACCCAACAGTGGCGATTTGCTGCTGGACGGCCAAACAGTCAGCTTTAAATCCCCTCTCGATGCGCGTGACCAAGGCATGGAGACGGTGTACCAAACGCTGGCTTTGGCTGAGGACTTGGATGTGCCTGCCAATATTTTTTTGGGACGCGAAATCACACACATCAACTTAGGCCCATTGTCGGTGCTGAACCACAAGGCCATGCGCGAACAATCCACCGACATGCTCGCTACCACGGGTGTGAAAATTCAAGACATGTCCGAAAGTCTGCGCGGCATGTCGGGTGGTCAACGCCAATGCGTCGCAATTGCGCGTGCGGCAGGGTTTGCCAAGAAATTGATTATTTTGGATGAACCCACCGCTGCCTTGGGTGTGGCAGAAACGGCACGGGTGGAGCAAATCATCACGGGGCTGAAAGCACGCGGGATTCCGCTCATCATCATCAGCCACAATTTGCGCCAAGTGTTTGACCTGGCCGACCGTATTTATGTGTTCCGCCAAGGTCGCATCATTTGCAATCGCCTGACCAGCGAAACCAATCCACAAGAAATTGTTGGTCTCATTACCGGTGCCATCAATCCAGAAAGTTTAAACCCCGCAAATTCTGTGCCTGATGCATCGAATTCCAATCAACGTGAAGCCGAGACTGTCTAAATGCTAAAAGGTATCGACCCTATTTTGTCGCCCGAATTGTTGATGCATTTGTCTGCCATGGGGCATGGTGAATGGGTGGCAGTGGTAGACGCTAATTTCACGGCTGACTACTTGGCACAAGGTAAACCAGTGGTGCGCTTGCCGGGCATATCGTTGGAACGCACCAGCCAAGCTGTGCTGTCGGTGTTGCCCTTAGATACGCAACTTGCCCAACCCGCTGCTTACATGAAAGTTTGCCAAACGCCCGACCATCACCGCACACCGGCGCAAAACGCAGTTGTCAAATTATTGGACACAGAAGGTGTTAAGCTTGCACAGATTGAAGCGGTGGAACGCTTTGCTTTTTACGAAAAAGTCAAAGCCGCGAGCGTGATCGTTCAATGCGGCGAAGGCACCGCGTATGGTAATGCTCTGTTTTGTAAAGGTGTGATTCTGGTTTGAGTGCTTCTGTCATTCAATCTGAAGGTATTTCTAATGATGATCGTATGGAAGTCGCAGACAGCGTAATCACATCGTCCACGCGCATGCGCGATGCACGCCTGATGCGTGGTTCTAACCACAATGGCATGCGTCAATTCAACGAACGCATTGTGTTGCAAGCGATACGCCACCACGGCGCCATCGCCAAGGCAGACATCGCCCGTTTAACCCAGCTGTCCACACAAACCGTTGCCATCATCGTCAGCCGTTTGGAGCGTGATGATTTGTTGATAAAGCAAGCACGCGTGCGCGGCAAAATTGGCCAACCCTCGGTACCGCTGTCCCTCAACCCGCAAGGCGCTTTCAGTTTAGGTCTACAAGTCGGGCGGCGCAGTTTGGAAGTAGTTGTGACTGACTTCTTAGGCCAAACGCGTCATCAATTACAGTTCAGCTACCCCTACCCTGACCCACAAGTCGTACTGCCCAACATCCAACAAGCATTGGTCCAAATCCAACAAGCCATGGGTGAAAACTGGTCACGTACGGTGGGCATTGGATTGACAGCGCCTTTGTCAATGCATTTGTGGTCTAACTTATTGGGCGAAGCATCGCCGCAAAGTGCCGCCGCATTGAAAAGTTGGGAACATTTTGATTTGAAAAGCGCAGTCCAGGCATTGACAGATTTACCGGTTGAGTTTGCTAAAGACACCACCAGCGCCTGCATGGCAGAAATGTTGCAAGGCCATGGCATCAGCGTGAACAACTTTTTGTATGTATTCGTTGGCACTTTTGTGGGCGGCGGTTTGGTGATTGCAGGGCACATCATGTCTGGGCAAAACGGCAATGCAGGTGCGATTGGCTCGCTACCCATGGGGCTGGCACAAGGACACGACAGCGAAGCGGACAAACTGAACCAGCCCAACACCCCCCAGCATTCATTACCACCCCAATTGCTGCAACTGGCCTCAGGCTGGCAGCTGGAACAAGCGCTGGCACAAGCGGGTTTAGACCCTCTTGTGGTGCACCAAGACCTCATCATGGATGACCAGTACAGCGCGTATACACAAGTCTGGTTAGCGCAAGCCAGTCGCGCCTTGGCGATGACCATCACCAGCGCCACAGCACTGTTGGACTTAGACGCTGCGGTCATTGATGGCTCGCTTGGCCCATCGCTCATTGCAGCGCTGATCAAAGCCACACGTGAACAACTTAAAAATTACCAACTAGAAGGTTTGCAAACCCCACAAGTGCTGGCAGGCAAAGTCGGCAGCCATGCCCGCGCCATCGGTGGGGCACTATTGCCCTTGCACACGCAATTTTTCCCGTTAAAAGACATTTTCTTGAAGCAAGATTTGGTTTAACTGCAACCACACCCATGAAAATATTTTTAGATTCAGCCCAGGTAAACCGTTGGCAGCTGCCCGCTGGTTGCCCAGCCATACAAGGCGTCACCACCAACCCCAGCTTGATTCACCAAGCGGGATTGCCGGTGACATTGGACACCTGTGTGCAATTGGTATTGGCTGCCGCTGTCAACGGCATGCAGGAGTTGATGGTGCAACTGCCTGATAACGATACGCGCACCGCATTGCAATGGCTGGACAAACTGCGCACCGCAGCCGACAAAGCGCATGTGCGCTTAACCATCAAACTGCCCTGCCACGCAATATGGTTGCCGACCATCAAAGCGGTACAGCAGGAAAAGCAAGCTATTTTGCTGACGGGTTTGGCCAATCCCGTGCAACTTTTGTGGGCGGCATCCTTGAAAGCCGAATACGTTGCACCTTATGTGGGCCGATTGGTAGCCGACGGGCGCGACGTTTGGCCTTTCATCAACGCCTGCGTCGCCGTGCAAAAAAACCAAGGCCCAGCACTTTTAGCCGCCAGCATCAAATCCCCCCCCGTGTTGCCCCAACTCCCCGCCACGGGTCCCGCCGCCGTGCCCTTGCCTCCCGACAGCTTGATTAAGTGGTCCAGCGCCCCCTTGACCGACACTGCCTTGGCACAATTTGCACAAGACACCGCCAATAGCCAAAATAATATATAAGAAATTGGCCTCTAGCCGGCGTATTGATTGCCTAGTTTGCTATTAAATATATAGCACCTGACCATCCAGTATAATTACCAGCGACGGGCCTTCCCACATGGTGAAGCGGCCAACCGGGTCAGGTGGGGAACCAAGCAGCCCTAACTGTGGAGCCAGTGCTGGGGTCAAGGCTCGTCACCCCTCCCCTTATTTCTATCGTCAGCTGGGTTTGCGCGCGCTGGCTATTTTTTCCATCAGCGCTGCCGTGCTTGTTTTGCGATCGGCGTTGACTGTTTGCACGTGCGGACGGTTTTTCATGGCGTCCAGGTAGGCCGTGATGTGTGGGTAGTCGGCGTAGATGTCTTCTTTGTAGATGATTTTGATCAGCGACGCGATGATGGGCAAATGCACAATGGCGGCGCAGTCGGCCAGGGTGAAGGTGTCGCCCGCCACATAGGGCGCAAACTTGGCGATTTTGACAAAGGCAGCCAAATTGGTTTGCAAATGTTTGCGCACCGCATCGTATCGTTCTTGCGGCCATGCGGGTGCGCCAAAGAAGATGGGACCGTACATCTGACGCGCCACCAGTTCCAAATGCAAATCCAAATACACAATCAAATGCCGCACTTGCGCGGCGGCAAACGGGTCGGTGGGGATGAGAGGGTTAGCGGGGTAAGCGTCTTCAATGTATTCGCTGCAAGGGCTGGATTCTAAAATCACGCCCTGCGGTGTTTGGATAAACGGCACTTTGCCCAAGGGCGAGCGCTCTGACAATGCGGGGTTGTTTTTCAGCCCCGTCCAGACCAATTCTTCTTCAAACGGCACACCTTTTTCTAAGAGTTGCAGTTTCACTTTGTTGTAATAGTTGCTGGCCGAAAAGCCACAGAGTTTCAAGGTCATGATTGATGTGCTCCTATGCGTTTAAATCCAAGCTGCATGATAGCAGGCACGCGCAGGTGGCGTTGTGAGGGCTAGTGACCCGTGCTTGGGCTTGGACTGCCCAAGGTCAGCGTCCAATAGGTTTGGTACTCGCTCTTGGGGTTGTACTGGCAACTGATGCCCATGTGCACAAAGCTGGCTGTCATCATGTTGCTGCAATGGCTGGGGCTGTCGAGCCAAGTGGTGATGACCTCTGCAACGCTTTGTTGCCCAGCGGCAATGTTCTCACCCACCATGCTGTAGGCGTAGCCTGATTGACGCGCCCGTTTGCCGATTTGATCGCCCCGACTGTTGGCATGGCTAAAGCGGTTTTTGCTGGCCATGTCGTTGGCATGGTCTTGCGCCACTTGCAACAGTGTCGCGTCCAAAGTCAGCGCCCCCACCGCTTTGCCACAGCGCTGGTTGTGCGCGCGCAGGGCGTTGATGGCGGTCAAGGCTTCAGCCGTGTAGTTGCCACCAGGACACGCCAGCAACCGCGTTTGTGCTTGTACGGGAATGGCCAGAGTTGCCAGACATGCACTTAGAAGCGCAACATGAATTGCTATACTTTTCATAGCACTCTAGGCAATCAATACGCCGCCTACAGCCATATTTTTCATATATTTTTGGCTGAATCAGTGGTTGCCCATGGTCAGCGTCCAGTAGTACTGATAGGTCGCTGATGGGTTGTATTTGCAGCTCACGCCGATGTCGTAGAACGATGCTTTCATGATGTTTTCGCAATGTGATGGGCTGGCCATCCAATCTGCGACCACTTGCGATGCAGATGTTTGACCCGCTGCAATATTTTCACCCACAGAGCCATATGAGTACCCTGCATTCGATGCGCGTCCACCAATGCGCACCCCATTGGCATCTGGGTGTCCAAAATAATTGTTCACCGCCATGTCATTGGAATGCACTTCAGCTGCGGAAGCCAAAGCACCATTCCAAGATAAGCCACCCGCGGCAGCAAACGCAGTTGCGCCACAAACGCGTGCACTGGCACGGTAAGAATTAACCAGTGCAACCACATCACCTTTGTAGTCACCAATCGGGCATTCGGAAGCAGTGGCCGTTGAAATAGAGTTTGTAGTAGGTGTGGTTGCAGGTGTGGATGCTTCAGTTGAGCCTCCACCACCGCATGCGGTCAAGGCAAGCACTACACACAATGTTAAGACTTGCAAAGAAAGGTGTTTTAGATGTCGCATGATGTTATGGGCAGGGTTTATAGCAATATTAACAACGAAGGATTAGACAATTTTTATAGCTCTACAGTCAATAAATATGACATCTACGACTTAATTATCTATTTCCCATAACAAGTGTCCAGTAATATTGGTAGGTGCTGCTAGGGTTGTATTTACAAGCTGCACCAACGTCTACAAAAGATGCCGTCATTATGTTTGCACAATGACTCGGACTTGTCATCCAACCATAACCTCCTCCGTTATAGAAAACATCATTCACACTTGTTTGACCCGCTGCAACATTTTCACCAACACTTCGATACGAATAACCAGCAGCAGGTGCGCGCTCCCTAATAGTTGTTCCATCAGTCCCCAAATGCGGATACGGATCATTCCACCAATTATTCACTGCCATATCGTTTGAATGTCTTGCAGCAGCAGCATCTAGCTGCGAATTCCAACTCAAAGCACCCACAGCAGGATAGACGACCCCTCCGCAAACTTGAGCCGATGATCTGATTGAGTTAATTGTTGCGACTACAGCCGATTTGTAATCACCAATCGGGCATTCGTCTGCGGTGGCAGTTGTTGCAGGCGTACCGCCACCGCCACTCGGTGTTGTACCCCCCGTTGAAGTGGTGCCACTTGTACCACCTGTACCACCCGTCCCCGATGTCCCGCCTGCTGCGGGTGTATCGCTGGTGCCGGTATTGTTGGTGGTGGCGCTGCTGGAGCCGCCGCCACCGCAGGCGCTGAGGGTCAGCGCGGCGCACAGGGTTAGGACTTGCAGGGCATGGTTTTTTTGAATTTGCATCATGGTTGAGTCTGAGATTTATAAAAATGATAGCAGCGAACTTATTACCCTGTTTTATAGCACAATGTCTTAAAGACAGTATTAAGATAATCTTTACAGACACCTTGCTATGAACACATTCTCTGACTTTATGGGCACCAAAGAAGTGCAAGGCCAGCATCTGTTTGATGTGGCAGCACTGCAGGCGTACTTATTGCAACATTTGCCTGGTTTTGCCGGCCCTTTGAAAGTGGAGATGTTCAAGGGTGGGCAGTCTAACCCGACGTACAAGCTCATCACCCCGACACAAACCTATGTGATGCGCGCCAAGCCTGGCCCTGTGGTGAAGCTGTTGCCATCGGCCCACGCCATCGAACGCGAGTTTGCCGTGATGCGCGGTTTGCAAGACACCGATGTGCCCGTGCCCAAAATGCTGCACCTGTGCGAGGACGAAAGCATCATTGGCCGCGCCTTTTACATCATGGAATTCATGCAAGGCCGTGTGCTGTGGGACCAGTCGCTGCCCGATATGACGCCTGCTGAACGAGGTGCCATTTACCAAGAGATGAACCGCGTCATTGCCGCGCTGCACACGGTGGACTTTGCCAGCAAGGGCTTGGCCGACTACGGCAAAAGTGGCAACTATTTTGAGCGCCAAATTGGCCGCTGGAGCAAGCAGTATGTGGCATCCATCACCACACCGATTGAGGAGATGGACAAACTGATGGCATGGCTGCCGGCGCACATTCCAGCCAGTGCCTTGGATACAAGCAAAGTGAGCATTGTGCACGGCGACTACCGCATGGACAATTTGATGTTTCACCCCACCGAAGCACGCGTGATTGCGGTACTGGATTGGGAGCTGTCCACCTTGGGTCATCCGTTTGCGGACTTCAGCTACCACTGCATGTCATGGCACATACCGCCGGGTGCGTTTCGTGGCATAGCGGGCTTGGATTGGGCGGCCCTTGGCATCCCGCTGGAAGACGACTACATCGCGCAATATTGTGCCCGCACGCAACTGTGCCTGCCTGCCGAATTGAAAGCCGACTGGAACTTTTACATGGCCTACAACCTGTTTCGCATTGCCGCGATTTTGCAAGGCATTGCCAAACGCGTCGAAGCCGGCACCGCATCCAGTGCGCAAGCCGCCAGCTCGGGCGCAGGCGCACGCAACTTGGCGCAAATGGCATGGCTGTTTGCACAAAAGACAAACTAACACATTCACCAAAGGAAATAACGATGGACTTCGACTACTCCCCCAAAACCAAAGAACTGCAAGCCAAACTGAACCAGTTCATGGCGGATTATGTTTACCCGGCTGAATCGGCCTACGCCGACGAGCTGGCCGCCAACACCGCCGCCGGCAAGCGCTGGACGCCACTCAAAACGATTGAAAACCTCAAACCCAAAGCGCAGGCACAGGGTTTGTGGAATTTGTTTTTGCCAGTGGACAGCGCCGCCGCATCGGGCTACAGCGGTGCTGGCTTGACCAATCAAGAATACGCACCGCTGGCCGAAATCATGGGGCGCGTGCCGTGGGCAAGCGAGGTGTTCAACTGCTCTGCACCCGATACCGGCAACATGGAAACGATTGCGCGCTATGGCTCTGAAGACATCAAAGCGCAATGGCTGAAACCTTTGCTGAATGGCGAAATTCGTTCGGCCTTTGCCATGACCGAGCCTGCCGTTGCCAGCAGCGACGCCACCAACATCCAAACCCGCATTGAACGCGATGGTGACGACTACGTCATCAACGGGCGCAAATGGTGGATATCGGGCGCGGGCGACCCACGCTGTGCGGTATACATCACCATGGGCAAAACCGACCCCGACGCACCCCGCCATTCACAGCAAAGCATGGTGGTGGTG
>CALMEI010000033.1 GCA_937863225.1 uncultured Polaromonas sp. | reverse complement strand
CGCGAACCGCACCGATCATTTCTGATGCAAACAACACATTTTTAACTGGGATGACGGTGTTGAGCAAATCAATGCCAGGCTGGTGGTAAACGCAGGTGTCAAAGTAAATGTTGTTCAACAAATGGTCTTGTAAGAGCGGCTTTTTCAGCTCTTGTGCCAAGCCACGGAAACGGCCCCAGTGGTAAGGCACCGCACCGCCGCCGTGCGGAATCAAGAATCGCAGGGTAGGGAATTCTTTGAACAAATCGCTGGTTAAACACTGCATGAAAGCCGTGGTGTCGGCATTCAAATAATGCGCGCCTGTGGTATGAAAGCAGGCATTGCAACTGGTTGAGACATGAATCATGGCGGGGATGTCGTACTCCACCATTTTTTCGTAAATCGGAAACCACGCTTTGTCCGACAATGGTGGTGAAGTCCAATGTCCACCGCTGGGGTCTGGGTTCAAGTTGATGCCCACGTTGCCGTATTCTTTGACGCATTTTTCCAATTCAGGAATGCAGGTTGCAGGGTCTACGCCGGGTGATTGCGGCAGCATGGCAACGGGCACAAAATTGTTTGGAAAGAGCTGGCTCACGCGGTAGCACAGCTCATTGCAAATGGCCGCCCATGTGCTGGAGACATTGAAGTCGCCAATGTGGTGCGCCATGAAGCTGGCGCGGGGGCTGAAGAGGGTGATGTCACTGCCGCGTTCTTTCATCAAGCGCAATTGATTGGTTTCAATCGATTCGCGCAATTCGTCGTCACTGATTTTTAAATCACTCACTTTGGGCATGCTGGCAGGGTCTTTGATGCCTGCAATTTGTTTGTTGCGCCAATCCTCCAGTGCTTTGGGTGCAGTGGTGTAGTGACCGTGGCAGTCGATGATCAATGGTTTTTGTTGGCTCATGGTGTTTTAGTCTCTTTTTAAGTGAAGGACGTGTATGTCGTGTTGAAAAATTCCCCTTCAGCATGAAGGGGTGGCGCGCAGCGACGGGGTCGTTGAATTTCTTCGCAACGAAGTGAATGAAGTCATTGAATAGCCTCCATCCCTTGCCGTAGCTTGGCTGCTTTGGCAGCGGGTGATGCCATGAATGCCAGAACCGCTTTGGCCGCGCTTTTGTTGGGTGAAGTGCTGCACACGCCGGCCGAAAACGTGGTGGTGATTTGTATCGCCGGCGGTAAAGGTCCTGCAATGCTGATACCGTCTAAATGAATTAATTCGCTCAATTGTTGAAAGCCCAATTCCACTTCGCCCCGTGCCACCAAAGACCCCACTGGCACGCCAGGTGGCGCTTGCACAATGCGGCTGGCAATTTGGTCGGCGATACCCCAGCGTTCAAATAGTTTGGCCAAAGCAACACCACTGGGGCCGGTCGAATAGCTGACACTTTTCGCTGCCAACACGGCGGCTTTAACGGCGGCTTCAGATGAAATGTCGGGTACATTCGCCACCATTTTGACAGCGACTGCCACGCCTGAATGCACCAAGTCGACCTTGCTGTTGGCGTCCACATGGCCGCTGGCAATGAGCTTGTCAATGGCGTCAGACGCTAAAAAAATCAAGTCAAATGCTTCGCCAGTTTGCGCACTGTTGACGACACGTTTGGCCGCATCGACACCACCGACCGAATCAATTTGAACCCTGACGCCAGACTGCACGTGGTAGTCCGCAGCCAACTCTGCCAGTAAGAGGCGCGTGGCCATGGAGGAGATGCCTGTGAGGGTTAATTCAGCTTCGGGAATGGTTTTTGACATCAACAGATTGTGAGCTTTTCACGCCACAAAGTGAAGCCAGTGGCTGCACTAGCTGATATATCAAATGGTTATAACTTAATCGATGTTATCCAATATCCGCATGAAACTATTTACAATTCCATGGTGGACATCAAGCAAATCGAATACTTTGTGCGCGTGGCTGAAATGGGCAGTTTTACCCGCGCCGCCAGCAGCCTGAACCTTGCGCAACCGGCACTGAGCCGGCAAATTCGTTTGCTGGAGGTGGAATTGCGGCAAAACCTGCTGGTGCGCAATGGGCGTGGGGCGGTGATGACCGAGGCGGGCAAAGTGTTGCTGGAGCATGGGCGCGGCATTTTGCACCAAGTCAAACGCGCACGTGAAGAGCTGGGGCGTGTGCGCGGTGCGCTGGCCGGGCGTGTGGCGATTGGTTTGCCGCCCAGTATTGCCAAGGTGCTGACCGTGCCTTTGACGCGAGAATTTCGCGCCCAATTGCCGCAAGCGGCATTGTCCATCAGCGAAGGTTTGTCCAACGCCATGCAAGAAGCCATCGTGAACGGACGCTTGGACATCGCACTCTTGTATGGCGCAACGCCAATGCAGGGCTTGGAGATCACGCCGCTGTTAGACGAAGATTTGTTTTTGGTGCAACGCCAAGGGCAACGCAAGCCGCCCAAAAACATCACGCTGCAAAAGCTGGCGGCTTTGCCTTTGATTATTCCCACTCGACCGAATGCGATTCGCATGTTGGTTGAATCAGAAATGGCCGCCATGGCTTGCGAGCCGCAAATCGCATTGGAAATAGACGGCGTACCCGCCATTTTGGATTTGGTGTTGGACGGCGCGGGTTGTGCGGTGCTGTCCAAAAATGCGGTCAGCACTTCGGGGCAAGCGCATCTGTTCAGCGTGTGCCCGATTGTTGGCTTGCACAGTAAATTGTCCATCGCAGTCAGCTCACAACGACCCGCCACGCTGACGCAGCAAGCCATGTTGAAACTGATGCAAGACATGGTCAAGCGTACCCTTAAAATGTCGGCAATATCCTCTTAATTCGCTTTCTATCAGACACACCCAAGCTTCATGAGTACGCATCCCACTTACAAACTCGCCGGCGTGATGGGCTGGCCCATTGCCCACTCGCGCTCACCGGCTATTCACAATTATTGGATACAACAGCATCAACTCAAAGGCGCTTACGTGTTGTTGCCAGTGGACCCTGTCAATCTGAAAGACGCGCTCAAAGGTTTGTCGGCATTGGGTTTTGCTGGCTGCAATTTAACCATTCCGCACAAGGGGATGGCGCTGCCTTTGGTAGACCGCATCGATGCCACCGCCAAACGCATGGGCGCCATCAATACCATTGTGGTCGAAGAAGATGGGTCCTTGAGCGGCTACAACAACGATGGTTTTGGTTACATCCAAAGTTTGTTGGACGCGCACCCACTGTGGCGTGCCGATGCAGGTCCAATTTTGGTGATGGGCGCAGGTGGCGCGGCGCGTGCGGTGATTGTGAGCTTGGCAGAGCAAGGCGCAAAAGACATTCGCATCTGTAACCGCACCGACGCAGCCGCTCAAACATTGGCGCAAGAATTCACGGCCGATTTTGCACAAGCCACAGACCTTGCCAAAAATGCGGTGGTGACGGCCGTGCCGTGGGCACAACGGCATGATGCGGTGGCAGGCGTCGCGCTATTGGTCAACACCACCAGCCAAGGCATGGGTAGCAACTCGGCATTGGATGTGTCGTTGGCTCAATTGCCAAGCCAAGCGCTGGTGTCCGATATTGTGTACATACCCCAAGAAACGCCCTTGCTCACAGCCGCCAAAGCGCGTGGTAATCCGACGGCTGGTGGTTTGGGTATGCTGCTGCACCAAGCCAGGCCCGCTTTCAAATCTTGGTTTGGTGTGATGCCAGAGGTCACGCCAAAGCTGCGCAAATTGGTCGAGTCTACGCTATAAATTTATAAGAAAATAGGCTGTAGGCGGCGTATTTATTGCCTATAGTGCTATTATAAATATAGCATCAAGAATTCCGCACTCTTGAATCACTCTAAGGATACGACTTATTCTGATTGGGGTTCAGAGCGCTTTGACTGTGCAATGAGCCGATCAGCGAAGTCCTGCCAAATCGGTTTATCAGCCAAGCCATCAAACACCCCCTCGCGTGCCAAGCTGGCCACCCAATCGTGCTTTTGTGCGATGGCGGCGGTCATGATGGGCTCAAAACCTGCTTCTTTGACCGTGTTGGCTGACTCGCGCATTTCTTCGGCGCGGCGTTTGCCGTGTTGCACCACGCGGCTGAAAAAATAGGCACCCGTTTGTTGCCAATCAATGCTGGGGAAGGTCTCCGCTAAAGTGGGTAGCACGTGGTCTTCGACACCATATTTGCGCGCGGTGCTGTAGCTTTCGATGACCAAAGCCTCTAGTCCTTTGATCATCACACTCCTGCACATTTTGATGGCGCTGGCCACACCAAGTTCCTGGCTCACGACTTTGACATCCATGCCAAACCCTTGCAACTGCGGCGCAAGCGTGTCGGCAATCGCACCGCCCAACAACATGGGGACACGTATGCCGTAGGGTGGAATACTGGTCATCACGCCGGCTTCAAGGTAATGAGCCCCGGCGGCTTCTATCGCCTTGGCAGCGGACTGTTTGGTTGCCGGGGATGCGGAATTCAAATCCAAAAATACACTGCCCACTTGGATGTATTTGGCTGCTTCTTCGGCCACCGCCAATGTTTGCGATGCGGTGACGGCTGAGATGATGAAATTGGAGGCAGCGCACAAAGGTTTCATGCCATCACATGCGCTGAAACCGGCTTGAGTCGCGTGTTGGATGTCATTTGGTGCTGCACTGGGACTGGCAAATTTCAAATCCCAAACATGGACAGATTGCATGTGGGTTTGCAAGCCGGCCGTGATGATTTTGCCAACTTCACCATAACCGATCATGCCCAATTGCGTGAGTTTCATAGCGTGCAGTTGGATTCAGGGTTCATTGTTTGGGGATATTGGCGCGTGCAATCACTTCGCCCCAGCGCTTGATTTCGGCATTCAGCAATTCACCCAACAGTTCAGGACTGCTGGCGTTGGCTTCAACGCCCAAGTCCGCCAGTTTCTTTTTCACATCGGCTGAAGCCAATGCCGCTGTTACCGCCGCATTGAGCTTGACCACCATGTCTTTGGGTGTTTTGGCGGATACGGCCAAGGCGTTCCAAGAGGCGGCATTCATGTTGGCTAAGCCAGACTCTTTGGCTGTAGGCACATTCGGCAAACTGGCCGCACGCTTCAAACCCATCACAGCCAATGCATGAATGGCTTTCGCATCAATTTGTGTTTTGACAGGGCCTAATATTTCAACCGCCACGTCAATTTGTCCGCCGCGTAAAGCCGTTATCACCGCCGGCGTACCATTAAAAGGCACAATTTGGAGGTTGATGCCTGCCGTTGATTTGAACAGTTCGGCGGCAAGGTTTTGCGTGCTGCCAATGTTGATGGTGCCGATATTGAGTTTGCCCGGATTGGCTTTGGCAAAAACCAACAAATCCGCCAGCGTCTTGAATGGTGAATCAGCCTTGGTGACCAAGGCAATATCGAAAAAGCCCAAAGTTGACACCGGTGCAAAGTCTTTGACCGTATCAAAGGGTAATGTTTTGAACAAGCTGGCAGATACGGCGGTACCATTGGACATCAACAGCAGTGTGCTGCCATCGGGCTCCGATTTGGCCACTAAGTCTCCTGCTGCAATGCCACCAGCTCCGGGTTTGTTGTCAATCACCACCGCTTGTCCCAAAATGTCGGCCATCTTGGCGCCCACAGTGCGGGCGGTCAAATCAGCAATGCCTCCCGCGCCAAAGGGCACGATAATTTTGATGGTTTTGTTGGGAAAGCTGGCAGTTGTTTGCGCTTGTGCCAAGTTGGCAGCACAACTCAGTGTCAAAACACTGGCACAGACCAGTGATTTGAAGAAAGTGAGATTGGGTAGTTTGGATGTGTGCATCACAGAAATTTTAGTGCAGAACACCGCATTGACCAAGACAACCCTATCAGATCAAGCGATGCGTTATTTATACCCCACACGGTCCAACATTTGTTGTACCTTGGTTTGGTTTTTGGCGATGGCCGTCAATGGAATTGTTTCGCTTTTGAAAGCGCCATTTGGGTTGCCCGTCATGGATTTCAGAGCGGTGTTGTCAATGGTCACGCCTTTCACAGTGGGCCATTCGTTGTTGCCATTGGCAAAGTGGTTTTGTGCAAAAGGACTGGCCAGGTATTCCATGAACAAAATCGCGTTGTCACGGTTTTTAGCGTACTTGGCGACGGCGCCTCCGGCGATGTTCATGTGAGTGCCCCAGGTACTTTGGTTGGGAAACACAATGCCCACTTTGTCCATGGCGGCGCGGTCGTCTGCGTTGGTCGATCGCAACATGCGTGCGACGTAATAGGTGTTTGCCACAGCAATGCCGCACTCGCCTGATGCAACGGCTTTGATTTGGTCTGTATCGCCACCCTTGGGCGCACGCGCCATGTTGTCAACCATGCCTTTAAGGAAAGCCTCGGTTTTGGCTTCGCCCATGTGCTCCAAGAGTGTCGAGAACAAGCTCAAGTTATAAGGGTGAGAGCCAGAGCGTGTGCATACTTTGCCTTTGTTTTTGGGATCGGCTAATTCTTCATAGGTGTCCACATCGTCCTTTTTGACTTTGACTTTGTCGTACACAATCACGCGCGCACGGGTTGAAAAGCCGGTCCACGTCACGCCGTCTTTGCTGGGTGCGGAGCGCAAGTTGGCTGGAATGCGGTCGTCCAATGGTTTGGATTTGATGGGCTGAAACAAACCTTCATCATCGGCTTTGGTTAAGCGTGCCGCATCGACCAATAAAATCAAATCGGCAGGCGATGCCGAGCCTTCGGCTTTCAATCGAGAGATGATGCCAGCATCATCCGAATCGACGCGGTTGATCTTGATACCAGTGGTTTTGGTGAAGGTGGTATACAAAGTTTCGTCGGTGGCATAGTGGCGTGCCGAATAGAGATTTAAAACTCTTTCAGGTGTTGGCGCACTGGTCTGTGCCTGTGCGGCACTCCAACTCGCTGCACATAAGGCGATAACTATCGTTGAGGATAAAGCCGATTTAAGGGTGACAAACATGACAACTCCAATTTGAAAATAATGTCAATTGATGCTAACGTTAATGAGAATGATTCTCAATTATACATCAAAACCACAAAATCGGTTTGACCTGCGTCAAGGACTGTCAAGACGGCTGAAAATATGTCAGAGATGGTTTGGAAAGAAGTCAGCGCGACCGCAAAGTGCGACTGAGCAATATCACCGGCAAAAGGCCCACCAGTACCAAAGCCAGTGCAGGCAAGGCGGCTTCGCCTAAGCGTTCATCGCGAGCCAATTGGTAGGCCACCACGGCCAGCGTGTCAGAGTTAAAGGGCCGCAATACCAAAGTGGCGGGTAATTCTTTCATCACATCCACAAACACCAAAAGCGCCGCGGCGGCGACTGAGCGTTTCAGCAAGGGCGTGTGGATGCGTTTCAATAAATGCAGCCCCGATGTGCCCAGCATGCGTGCTGATTCGTCATAGCTGGTGGGTATTTTGGCGTAGCCGCTTTGTACCGATTGCAGCGCCACACCGCTGAAGCGCACCACATAGGCCCAAACAATGCCCACAACGGTGGCGGTGACCCAGTAACCAAGCACCAATGTTGGAAAAAGATTTTGCAGCCAGCCCACAGCCAATAACAAACCCACCACAATCACCGCGCCGGGGATGGCATAACCCACGCTGGCCAATTGTGCAACACCATGCACCAATTTGTTTTGGCGGGTGCGCACGGCAAAAGCCAAACCCATTGCGACCGTGACTGTGATCACCGTGCTGATGCCGCCTAACTTGATGCTGTTGGCGATCCAATGTCCAAATTCTCGCCAGGGCAATTGCACATCGGGGTCAGACCAGTTGGCAGCAAGGGGGCGCAACATGAATATCAATGGCAATATAAAGCCCATCATGATGGGTACCAAACATGCCAACCATGCCAGCAAAAGTGCACCGCCTTGCAATTGAGTCGGCTGCTGTGCTTGTTGCGAACCAGCTGCAATTTTGTTGCTTGAAAATCGCATTTTTTGCTGCGCATGTCGCTCTAACTTCAAAAGCAACATGACCAATACCAAGAGCATGGTTGCCAATTGCGCTGCAGCAATGCGGTTGTCCATGACCAGCCAAGCTTTGTACACGCCTGCAGTGAAAGTTTGAATCCCAAAATAACTGGATACGCCAAAGTCTGCCAGCGTTTCCATTAACGCCAAAGCCACACCTGCAGCCACCGCTGGCCGTGCCAACGGAAGGGCAATTTGTATGATGCGGCGCGGCAAAGTGGCGCCCAATAATCGGCCGGCGTCCATCAAATGCGCAGCGCGTTCTGACAACGCGGTTCGGGTCAGCAAATAAACATAAGGGTACAAGCAAAAGGTAAATACCCAGGCGGCACCGGCCACGTTGCGCACTTCTGGGAACACGCGTCCTTCTAAGCCAAAATTGTGGCGAATGGCGGTCTGCAGTGGTCCGCTAAATTGCAAAAAATCGGTGTACGCATAAGCCACCACATAGGCGGGCATGGCCAGAGGCAAAAGCAAAGCCCATTCAAATACTTTGCGACCTTTGAAATCAAATAAAGTCACTGCCAACGCGGCACCCACCCCAATCATGGCCACACCAACGGCCACACAGATGCACAAAATGAGCGTTGTCAAAGCGTAATCGGGCAAGACGGTTTGACTGATCTCTTTCAGTATCTGTGCCGACTCAGTGTTCCATTGCAGCCACGACAGCAAGAGCGCTGTCACAGGAAGCAAAAGCACAACGGCAAAAATGAGCAGCAAAGTCCAAAGCAACCATCGTCCGACACGCAGCAAAGGGGCGGGTGTAACGCGTTTTACTGCTTGCGTATGGCGCTGATGGTGGAGCTGGATGGAAGAATGTGGTGACATGAATGATTGGCTGCTTCAAATGCGAATTGTACGCATCCGCATGGCAGGCGCTTGTCAGCCTACAATAAGCGCTATGTTTTTAGCAGTCTCCCAGCTTCAAGTGAAATACCCCAAAAGGTCAAAAGCCGCGGTGGATGCGGTCACATTTGGGCTGCGTGCGGGCGATATTGGTGTGTTGATTGGGCCTTCGGGCTGCGGCAAAACCACGCTCTTGCGCGCTGTGGCGGGATTGGAGCGCGTCACAGCGGGTGAAATCATGTTGGCTGGACAAGTGGTCAGCAGTGCCGCCGAGTTTGTGCCAGCAGAGTCGCGCAAAATCGGCATGGTGTTTCAAGACTACGCGCTCTTTCCGCATTTGGATGTGGCACAAAACATTGCATTTGGTTTGAACCATTTGGACAAAGCAGAACGCTTGCGTCGGGTGGACGAGGTGTTGGCTTTGGTTGAATTGTCAGGCTCGCAACACCGTTACCCGCATGAATTGTCGGGCGGACAGCAACAGCGGGTTGCCTTGGCGCGCGCTTTGGCGCCCAAGCCCCAACTGCTGCTGTTGGATGAACCCTTTTCTAATTTAGATGTCGATTTGCGCGAACATTTGGCGCACGAGTTGCGCGTGATACTGAAAAATGCCAATGCCACCGCCTTGTTTGTCACGCACGATCAATTGGAAGCATTTGCCATTGGCGATGTGATTGGTGTCATGCACGAAGGGCATTTGCACCAATGGGACGATGCCTACACCTTGTACCATAGACCCGCCACACGCTTTGTTGCGGGCTTCATCGGGCATGGTGTTTTCATGCCGGCAACCATTTGTGAAGGTTGTGCCAATGTGAAAAACCCATTGAAAAACCACATCTTGGTGCACACGCCCATGGGTGATTTGGTCGATGTGGACGAATGTCCCTTGCCCAGCGCCTACCCGCAAGGTGAGTGTGATGTCTTGCTGCGTGCGGATGACATCGTGCATGACGATTTATCGTCAGTTGAAGCCAAAATTGTGCGTAAAGCATTTCGCGGTTCAGAATTTTTATACACCTTGCGTTTGAAAACAGGTGAAACTGTGATGGCCCATGTACCCAGCCATCACGACCACAAAGTGGGCGAGTGGATTGGCATTCGCGCCGAAGTTGACCATGTGGTGACATTTGCGCGTGAGGGGTAATCACAAGTCTTTCAATTTCGCTGGTAACATCCCTGTCCAAACAACCCATTCGCAAGCCACATGAAACCTGATCAAGCCCAAAACGAAAACGCACACGACAGCGGTCGTCCCATGTCGGTGGTGATTCGCGAGCGCATTAAAAATGCCAACAAAGGTTATTTTGCCAACGACAACATTGGTGAGTTTTTGCAAGTGGGTGATTTGGAAAAACTGTTGGATGAGGTTCAATCCAAAATGCAAGGTGTTTTGGAAAGTTTGGTCATCGATACCGAGAATGACCACAACACCCGTGATACCGCCAGACGTGTGGCAAAAATGTACCTCAAAGAAGTGTTCAAAGGGCGCTATGTGCCAGCACCGGATATCACCGAATTTCCCAATGTCGGGCATTTGAACGAATTGATGATTGTCGGCCCGATAACCGTGCGCAGTGCCTGTTCGCACCACCTGTGCCCCGTCATTGGCAAAATTTGGGTGGGGGTGTTGCCGAATAAAAACACCAACGTGATTGGCTTGTCCAAATACGCGCGTTTGGCTGAATGGGTGATGGGAAGACCGCAAATTCAAGAAGAAGCGGTGCTGCAATTGGCAGATTTGATTGAAGAAAAAACCCGCCCCGACGGTGTTGCCGTGGTCATGGAAGCCACGCACTTTTGCATGGGCTGGCGCGGTGTGAAAGACCTGGACAGCAAAATGATCAACTCCGTCATGCGCGGCGCTTTCTTGAGCGACATGAACCTGCGTCGCGAATTTTTGGCGCTGATACCCAAATAGTTAACCTTTGCCAGTCACCGCACTCATTCTGGTCCTGGCCGCAGCGGTTATCCACGCTACGTGGAACATCGCAGCCAAAAAAGCGCAGGGTGATGCGCGCTTTTCATTCTTCACAAGTTTCATCATGGCGGTCTTTTGGGGGCCGTTTGTCATTTGGTACGGTTGGGATGCGGTGCCTAAATGGGGCGCGTTGGAATGGACATTTTTGGCCATCAGCGGTTTGGTGCATTGGGCGTATTACGTCATTTTGCTCAGAGGCTACCGTCTCAGCGATCTCACAGTGGTGTACCCGCTGGCGCGCGGCAGTGGCCCATTGATTTCTTCCATGGTTGCCATCGTCGTGTTTGGTGAGCGCATATCAGCAACGGGCGTTCTGGGAATTTTGGCGGTCGTGCTGGGTGTGTTCCTCATTGCCGGTGGTCCTGGGTTGTTCCGCGCAGCGCATGACCCTGCCAAGAAAGATCGCATCAAAGCCGGTGTTTTTTGGGGACTCCTGACAGGTGTGTTCATATCCGCTTACACCATTTTGGATGCCTATGCAGTCAAACTGCTGGCTATATCACCCATCTTGTTTGACTATTGGTCAAATATGCTGCGCATGCCGTTTGCGTTGGTGCCGGTGCTGCGTGATTGGCCAGAAGCCAAACGGCTGTGGCAAGTGCAGTGGAAGTACGCCGCCATTGTTGCCATCATCAGTCCTGTCGGTTATGTCATGGTGCTGTTTGCCATGCAGATCGCGCCAGTGAGTCATGTTGCGCCAGCGCGCGAGGTCAGCATGCTGTTTGCCGCCTTTGTCGGCGGGCACCTGTTAGGTGAGACAGACCGCGGCCTGCGCATCATGGGCGCAGCAGCCATAGCACTGGGCGTGGCGGCTTTGGCTTTGGGTTAATTTATATGCAAAATTGGCCTCTAGGCGGCGTATTTATTGCCTAGAGTGCTATTAAATATATAGCAAATTGGCTTTTATGCCAACAAAGGTGTCAGGCCGCCTGCGCTGTCCAGTGCCATCAAATCGTCGCAGCCGCCCACATGGGTGCTGCCAATGAAGATTTGCGGTACGGTGCGTCGGCCTGTGGTTTGCATCATTTCATCGCGCGCTTTGCCGTCCAGGTCGATGCGGATTTCTTCAATCTCGGTCACGCCTTTGAGCTTGAGCAAATTCTTGGCACGAACACAATAAGGGCAAACGGCGGTGGTGTACATTTTGACGGCTTGCATGGCGAAGTCTCTTTATGGAAGTAATTAAGCTTTTTCGATGGGTAAATTGGCCGAGCGCCAAGCGCCCAAACCGCCAGACAGCGATTGCGCCTTGTCGTAACCCAGTTTTTTAGCAATGCCCAAGGCACGGCGCGAACGCATGCCACTGGCGCAGGTCAAAATGACCGGTGTTTCTTTGTTTTTCACCGTTGCGGCCAGTTGTCCTTCCAGCCGAGACAGCGGGATGTTTTTTGCGCCCACAATGTGCGCATTGGCGAATTCTGTTGGTTCGCACACGTCAATCACCACGGCTTTTTCGCGGTTGATGAGTTGCACAGCCTCAGATGCGGATAAATTTCCACCCGCAGCGCCCTGCAATTGTGGCAAAAACAGCATGAAAGCCGAGCCAATGGCGATGAAGAACAACATCCAGTTTTGAGCAATAAATTCCACAGTTAACTTTCTAAAATTGAGAAACCAAAGAGAAGCATTTTAGAATAGCTGCTTAAATATTTCTTTGACCACCCCAAATAAGCCCATTTACGACCATTTACGCCCTTTTTTTATAACTGTTTAACCCCATTGATGAGGGTTTAAACCCAAGCCAGACCCACGTAGAAAGCCCTTCATGCACAAGTTAGTTTTGATTCGCCACGGCGAATCCACCTGGAATTTAGAAAACCGTTTCACGGGTTGGACCGATGTGGGTTTGACCCCATTGGGCATTGCCCAAGCCCAAAGCGCAGGCGCAGTCCTCAAAGCCAATGGCTATGACTTTGACTTGGCCTACACCAGCGTCCTCAAGCGCGCCACCCACACCCTGTGGCACTGTCTGGACGCGATGGACCGCACCTGGTTGCCGGTGGTGAACGATTGGCGCTTGAACGAACGCCATTACGGCGCATTGCAAGGCCTGAATAAAGCCGAAACCGCCAAGCAATACGGTGACGAGCAAGTGCTTTTGTGGCGCAGAAGTTACGACGTGCCGCCACCCAGCTTGGAAGCGAATGACCCGCGCTCTGAGCGGGGTGATATTCGCTACAAAAACTTGAAGCCTGAGCAAATACCATTGACCGAATGCCTGAAAGACACGGTGGCACGCATGATGCCGTTTTGGGACGAATCGCTGGCACCCGCCATCTTGTCAGGCAAACGCATCGTCATCGCCGCGCACGGCAATTCCATTCGCGCTTTGGTCAAGCATTTGGATGGCATTTCAGATGCTGACATTGTGGGTTTGAACATCCCCAATGGCACGCCCTTGGTGTATGAGTTGGATGTCAACTTAAAACCCATCAAACACTATTATTTAGATAGCAAATAGGCTACATTTGAGATTGGTAAAAGCCGTGTGCGATGTGCGATTGAACTAAGCAGCACGAATGCGCTCTTAGGTGTATATTGACAGGCTTTTCAATGCATTAATTCTCAGATCAAAATTCAGGTCACTTCATGGGTCAAAAACTTAAAACGGTAGGATTGGTTGCAGCCGGTGCTTTGGCAGGTGCATTGGCCACCATGTCGGTGCAGACCATGGCGCGTGGCGCACTGGCGCCGTTGCCTTTGGAAGAGCTGCGCCAATTGTCCAGCGTGTTTGGTTTGATTAAAAGCGACTACGTTGAGCCTGTTGATGAGAAAAAATTGATTTCGGATGCCATCTCAGGCATGGTCTCTAGCCTCGACCCGCATTCGCAGTACTTCGACAAAAAATCTTATAAAGAATTTCGTGAAGGCACAACGGGCAAGTTTGTGGGCGTGGGCATTGAGATCAGTTTTGAAGACGGTTTGGTCAAAGTGGTTTCACCGATTGAGGGTTCACCGGCTTTTCGTGCAGGTTTGAAGCCCAATGACTTCATCACCAAAATTGACACCACCGCGGTGCGCGGTTTGACGCTGAACGAAGCCGTCAAGCGCATGCGGGGTGAACCCAATACCAAAGTGATTTTGACCGTGTTTCGCAAAGACGAAAACCGCAGCTTCCCTGTCACCATCATTCGCGAAGAAATCAAAACCCAATCGGTCAAAGGTAAAGTCATCGAGCCGGGCTATGCATGGGTGCGCCTGACGCAGTTCCAAGACCGCACCGTTGAAGACTTTGTGAAAAAAGTCGAAGAAGTCTACAAAGCCGACCCCCACTTAAAAGGCATGGTGCTGGATTTGCGCAACGACCCTGGTGGCTTGCTCAATGCCGCCGTGGCTATTTCGGCTGCATTCTTGCCTGAGAACGTCGAAGTGGTTTCCACCAATGGCCAATTGGCAGAAAGCAAATTCAGCTACAAAGCGTCGCCCGAGTTTTATGCCGGCCGAGCTGGCAGCGACCCGTTGAAGCGCTTGCCCGCAGCACTGAAAAAAGTGCCGTTGGTGGTGTTGGTGAATGAAGGCTCGGCCTCTGCCAGTGAAATTGTCGCCGGTGCTTTGCAAGACCACAAGCGTGCTTTGATTTTGGGCAGCCAAAGTTTTGGCAAAGGCTCGGTGCAAACAGTGCGCTCATTGGGGCCCGACACGGGCATCAAGATCACCACCGCACGCTATTACACGCCCAGTGGCAAATCGATTCAAGCCAAAGGCATCATTCCCGACGTGATGTTGGACGAAACCGCCGAAGGCAGCCCATTTGCCGCCCTGCGCACGCGTGAAGCCGATTTAGAAAAACATTTGATGAGCGGCCAAGAAGGCAAAGACGTTGATCCCGCCAAAAAAGCGGCACTTGAAAAAGAGCGCGAATTGGCTTTGAAAAAATTAGAAGAAGAAAATAAAAAACCCATTGCCGAACGCAAAATGCCTGAATATGGATCCGACAAAGACTTCCAATTGCGCCAAGCGCTGAACCAGCTCAAAGGCTTGCCCGTTTTGGTGAGCAAAACGCAGGAAGTGCGCAAAGAAGAACCGAAGGCAAATTAAAAAGGCTCATCGCAGTGAACGACGACCAGCTCCTGCGCTATTCACGTCACCTGCTGCTGAACGAAATTGGCGTTGAAGGGCAAGACCGCATTTGCCAGTCGCATGCCTTGGTCATTGGTGCTGGCGGTTTAGGTTCACCTGCCATTTTGTATTTAGCGACAGCTGGCGTTGGGCGCATCACCGTGGTGGACGACGATACCGTCGATGTCACCAATCTGCAACGCCAAATAGCCCATCACACCGCAGACATTGGCAAACCCAAAGCCCAGTCCGCCAAAGAAAAAATCGCGCAACTCAACCCTGAAGTGCAAGTCGATGTGTTGCGGAACCGCGCGGACGCGGGCTTGCAAGACCGTTGGGTGAGCAAAGCCGATGTGGTGTTGGTTTGTTGCGATAACTACAAACCCCGCCACGCCATCAACGCTGCCTGTGTCAAACATCTGAAACCCTTGGTCTCGGGTGCGGCCATACGCTTCGACGGCCAAATCACCGTCTATGACCCGCGTGAGAAACCAGCCCCGTGCTATGCCTGTATCTTTCCCCCGCAAGCCGAGCTAACAGAAACACGCTGCGCCACCCTGGGCGTGTTCGCGCCCTTGGTCGGCATCATCGGTGCCATGCAAGCCGCCGAAGCAATCAAACTCATCACAGGCGCAGGCAAGCCCCTAACCGGTCGCCTGCTGATGTTGGACGGTCGCGACATGAGCTGGACCGAAGTCAACCTCAAACGCGATGCCGCATGCACCGTATGTGGCAAAGGTACTGCTTAAAATTGCGCATAGTTGAGTTGCTATATATTCAATAGCACTCTAGGCAATCAATACACTGGCTAGAGGCCAATTTTTCATATATTTTGCGCAAATCGAGTTGGTTTATTTGCTGGCGGGTTGGGGTTTGGGGTTGAAGCAGGAGCCTTTGGTTTTGCGGAATAGGCGGGGTTCTTGTGCGGGGGTGCTGGCGGCGAAGAGTCCGCGTTGGGCGGTTTTGGCTTCGCGTTCTTGTGCGGCATACATGCCGTCGTTGAAACGGCGGTGGTAAGACCAGGCGTGACCTTGTAGCACCAGCCAAGCGCCGATGTCTTCTTGCTGGTAGCTGAGCTTAGCGATGTCTCTGCCGTAATCGTCTTTGCTGCGCGTATCGATGGTGATGGTTTTGTTGAGCAGCTTTTGTTGCAAAGCCGCTTTGGATGTTTTACCGTAGGCTTGGCAAATTTCAGGGGCGTCGATACCTTCTATGCGAACTTTTTTAGCGCCGGTGTTGTTTTTACTTTGCACCCACAGTGTGTCGCCATCAGAAACACGGATAACCGTACCTTCCCACACATGGGGCTTTTCCCATTTGCTGTATGCAGGAAGAATGAAGACAAAAGATAAGAAACTAAAAAATAAAATGTGACGCATGTTGGGTATCAATAACGTTTGCCTAAAAACCAAAGACTGGTGCGCATGAACATGAATGCGATGCGGTCACGCACGCGCTGTGACCAAGGGCGGCGAGCCAATGCTTTAGGCTCAACGCGTTGACTTTGGTGCGAAATCGCATGCTCTAAACGTGCGCGCAACTGATTGGCAAATGTGGCATCGTGCGCCACGATATTGGCTTCGCGTGCCAGCAACAAGCTCAATGGGTCAAGATTGGACGACCCCACCGTTGCCCACACATCATCGATCACGGCGACTTTGGCGTGCAAATAGCTTGGCGTGTATTCATAGATTTCAATGCCTTGTGCCAACAGCGCGCCATACACGGGGCGAATGGCATGGTATTGCAAAAAGTATTCGTATTTGCCTTGCAACAAGAGTTGTACTTTGACACCTCTTTTGGCGGCGTGGATCAACGCGCGGCGCAGTTTTGCACCAGGCAAAAAGTAGGCATTGGCGATGATGATGTTGCTGCGCGACTCGCCAATGGCTTGCAAATAGGCGCGCTCAATGGCACTGCGGTTGCGCACATTGTCGCGCAAGACCAGATAAGCGGCACCAAGTTTGCTGTTGCTGGCGTTGTTTTTGAAGTTAGCGAATACCGTTTGCTGACTAAAATTTTCGATGACAGCCAGCATGCGCTCAGGTACTTTTTTAATGCCTTGCTCGTGCGTCACCATGCGTGTCCACAATTGACTGGTAACTTCGTGTATGGTGGCAACAATTTTGCCTGTGACGCGTATGCTGAAGTCAAACCGTTGTGCCGCAAGCTGGCCGTGGTTGGGGTCGTAAAAGTCGTCCAAAATATTGATGCCACCACAAAACGCCACACTGTTATCCACAATGCACAGTTTGCGATGTAACCTGCGCCACTGGCTGGGTATGAAAAAGCCAAAGGTCACAATGGGTTCAAAAACCAAAACCTGTACACCGGCTGCATGAAAACGTTTGCCCCATTCGTCTGTCAGATTGGGTGTGCCATACCCATCAATCACCAAGCGCACGGTGACACCGCGCTTGCCAGCCCGCTCTAAGGCATTGGCGATGTCGGCGCCGCTGGCGGTGGTGTCAAAGATGTAGGTTTCCAGTTGAACAGTAGATTGCGCTGCATCAATCGCGCTGACCAAAGCCGGAAAAAACTCAGTACTGCCTTGCAACAAATGCAAGGTTTCAAAGGTCATCGATTGTGACTTGGGTGCGCGAAGCTTGGGCATGACAAATTGAGCGTTTGAGGCGATAGGGCTCCAAACGGCTATTTTGCCATGACGAAATCAGCAATCAAGGGTAAATGGTCTGACATGCGTGCCCAATGCCGCCCCTGGGGTGCATGTGCATGCGTAGGGGTCAGGTGCCGCGCATAAACATAGTCAAATTGCACGAAAGGCAATCGGGCAGGGAAAGTGTGCAAACGCTTTGCTGTGATGGGATTGGCCTTAAATGCTTGCAATTGGTGGTGCTTCAGAGCAGAAGCACTGGCTTTGCCCCAGTCATTGAAATCGCCGGCGACCAATAACGGCGCATCGTGCGGAATTTCACGCTGAATAAACGCGATCAGTTGATCGACTTGTCTGCGTCGGCTGGCTTTGATGAGCCCCAAGTGCACCACCACCACATGCGTGACCACCCCGTGAATGACAAGCTCAACGTGCAACAGTCCGCGCTGCTCAAAGCGATGATCAGACATGTCTTCATGTTGTTGCGACAGCACTGGCCAGCGTGTCAGCAAGGCATTGCCATGTTCACCGTGTTTGGTGATGGCATTGGTTTGGTAAATGGGGGTATAGCCAAGAGGGGCTAAAAAGTCCGCCTGCTCCAAGGCCGGCCAGTGTGCAAACCGTTTGGCTTCTTGGCTGTGGGTCTTGCGAACCTCTTGCAAGCATATGATGTCGGCGTCAAATTGATCGACCGCCAGTCCAATGTTGTGAATTTCTAGCCGTTTGCGCGGACCTAGGCCATTGACGCCTTTGTGTATGTTCCAGGTCGCAACCCGAATGCTTTCCACAGTGCAGCGTTTAAGAATGGGTAAACTGTGCTTTGCGTTTGTTCACAAACGCGTCCATGCCTTCTTTTTGATCTTGCGTGGCAAATAAAGCGTGGAACATTCGGCGCTCGAACATGATGCCATCATTCAAAGTGCCTTCAAATGAACGGTTCACTGATTCCTTAGCAGCCATGACGGCAATTTGTGAGAACTCACAAATCATCAATGCCGCCCCCAGGGCCTCTTCCATTAATTTGTCCAAAGGCACCACGCGACTGACCAAACCTGCGCGCTCGGCTTCTTGCGCATCCATCATGCGGCCCGTTAGTGCCATGTCCATGGCCTTGGCCTTGCCTACGGCGCGAGGCAAACGTTGTGTACCACCAGCACCCGGAATGATGCCCAGTTTGATTTCAGGTTGGCCAAATTTGGCGTTGTCGGCAGCGATGATGAAGTCGCACATCATCGCCAATTCGCAGCCACCACCCAAGGCAAAACCGCTGACAGCTGCAATCACGGGTTTGCGAATTTGTCGGATCTGCTCCCAGTTGCGGGTGATGTAGTCGCCTTTGTAGGCATCGGCAAAACTGTATTTCGCCATGGCACCAATGTCTGCACCTGCCGCAAAGGCTTTTTCACTGCCTGTCAGAATCATGCAACCAATGCTGTCATCGGCATCAAATGTCTTGAGGGCAGCGCCCATTTCATCCATCAATTGGTCATTCAGCGCATTAAGTTGTTTGGGACGATTGAGGGTGATGATGCCAACACGGGCTTGGGTGGTAACGGTGATGAATTCGTAGGTCATGGTGGTGTCTAAAATGAAAAGTGGTGTGTGTATTATCTAACCATTTGATTGAGTTGAATGATAGGGAGCAAGACCGCCATCACAATCAACAGTACCACCACACCCATGGCGACAATCAGCAAGGGTTCTAAGATGGTTGCCAAGTGCATGGCGCGGCGTTGCACCTCAATGCTGAGCTGCTTGGCAGCACGCGAGAGCATCAAGGGCATTTGCCCTGTTTGTTCGCCCAAGCGTGCAAACATGCTGACGATGCCCGGGAATCGTTTTTTTTGCGCCAAAGCAGAAGCCAATGGCGCGCCCTCGCGCACCAAAACCAGTGCATCCATGGCATCTGCTCGCATGGCGGTATTGCTCAAGGTTTGCGCTGCAGCTTGCAGACTTTTAAGTATCGGCACACCTGCGCTGGCCAGCATGGCCAAAGTGCTGGCAAATCGAGCGGCATTGTAGCCACGCGCCAATTTGCCAATGATCGGAAAATTTAAAAACGCGGCATCAAACTTTTCTCGATAAACAGGGTTTTTGAGTGCGAAATAAACCGCGAGTGCAATCAAAATGAAAACGGCCAGAAGCCACCAGCCATAGTTGCGAACAAAATCACTGGTGGCTAACATGGCTACCGTTAAAAAAGGCAGCGCTTTTTTAGTACCGATAAATACATTGGCAACTTGTGGTACGACGTAGCCCACCAAAAATAAAACGATGATGATCGCCACAACGGTGACGATGGCAGGGTAAAGCGCAGCGCCCATGAGTTTGGACTTCAGCGCTTGCTGCTCCTCCAAATCGTCGGCCAAACGCTCCAATACCAAACCCAAGTTGCCACTTTGTTCACCTGCTGCAATCACTGCGGTGTAAATATCTGAAAACTCTTTCGGGTGTTGTGCCAAAGCTTTGGCAAAGGTGCTGCCTGCATTCACTTCTGCGCGCAAGTTGGCCAGCAAATTGCGTTGGCGTTCATCCTCGCATTCGTCGGTTAAGGCGGTCAAAGCTCGCTCTAAAGGCAAGCCTGATGTGACCAAACCTGCAACTTGGCGCGTCCAAATGGCTAAATTTGTTGAGTTATAAATGCGACTGCTGAATAAAACGCGATTCAAGCCTTTGCCATTTGCACCACCAGTGTCTGACCCAACTATGGGTTCGACTGATATGGGTATCAGTGATTGGTTGCGTAACAAGCCTCGCACTGCTCGCGCGCTATCGCCTTCGAGCACGCCTTTTTTGGTGTTGCCTTGGGCATCAACAGCTTCAAAAGTATAAGCGGGCATGGTCGTCGAAGGTTTGTCTAATCACGTGTCACGCGCAGTAATTCTTCGCGTGTGGTGACGCCAGATTGCACCAAACGTTCGCCGTCATCACGCATCAATGTCATGCCAGAAGCCAGTGCGGCGGTGCGTATATCCGCTTCGCTGGTGTGGCTGTGGATCTGTGCGCGAATGGCATCGGTTGTTACCAACAATTCATAAATACCGGTGCGTCCCAGATAGCCGGTTTGTCCACATTGCTTGCAGCCTGCACCATCACAGTGGGTGCAGGTTTTTCGCAGCAATCGCTGCGCCAATACACCCAATAAGCTTGAGCTAAGCAAAAATGGCTCTATGCCCATATCCGTCAATCGGGTGACGGCACTGGCGGCATCGTTGGTGTGCAAAGTTGCGAGAACCAGGTGGCCTGTGAGAGAAGCCTGGATAGCGATTTGAGCCGTTTCTAAATCGCGAATTTCACCAATCATGATGACATCAGGGTCTTGTCGCAATATGGCGCGCAAGGCTTTGGCAAATGTCAAATCAATTTTTGCATTGACTTGTGTTTGTCCTACCCCAGGAAGTTCATACTCGATGGGATCTTCCACCGTCATGATATTTTGGCTGCTTGCATCCAAGCGATGCAAGGCTGCATAGAGCGTGGTTGTCTTTCCTGAACCAGTTGGACCGGTAACCAAAATGATGCCATGTGGCTGTGCCAATAAACCATTAAAACGGCTCAGCGTATCACCTGCCATGCCGACGGCTTCAAGGCTGAGTCTGCCCTCTGACTTGTCGAGCAAACGCAATACGGCACGTTCGCCATGCGCGCTGGGTAAAGTGCTGACACGCACGTCAACGGCACGTGTGCCAATGCGCAAGCTGATGCGACCATCTTGCGGTAGACGTTTTTCAGAAATATCCAATTCGGCCATGATTTTTAGACGCGAAATCAGGGCGGCGTGCAATGCACGGTTGGGCTGTACCACTTCTCGCAGTGTGCCATCCACGCGGAAGCGCACACTGGAGTGGCGTTCGTAAGGTTCAATGTGAATGTCACTGGCGCCGTCACGCGCGGCTTGCGTCAACAACGCATTGAGCATGCGAATGATGGGTGCGTCGTCGGCGGCCTCAAGTAAGTCTTCAACCGCAGGCAAATCTTGCATCATGCGGCTCAAATCTGCATCAGATTCAACTTCACTGACCACCGATGCAGCATTCGATTCTCCTTGCGCATAGGCTTCGCTGATGCGTTGCACCAATGATTCTTTAGTCAAGGTTTCAACATGATCAACTTTGAATTTGCGCAGTACCTCACTCAATGCACTGTGCGATGTGGCGTCGTGCATCAGAACGATCAATGCTTGACCATTGTCTTCTAATAAAACTTGGTGTTGTCTGGCAAAAGAATAGGGGAGCGGGAACTTCATTACTGAGCTTGATCAGTTAATTTTTGCGGGCGCCGCATCGGTCGCAACTGGTGTTGTTATGGGTTTGCTATTCGGACTAATTGGCAATGGTAATTTGGCTGATTCATTAATAGGCAGAATAAAGTTGTATGCTGGCTGAGCAGACTCCTGACCGCTGCGCATTAAGTCGTAGCGATCAAGTGAAAGTCTTTCGGTGGCGGCACCATCGCGTACGACAACAGGACGCAAGAACACCATGAGATTGGTTTTCTTGCGGCTTCGCGACTCGGTTTTAAATAAATTTCCTATCAGAGGTATGTCGCCAAGAACGGGTACTTGTTCTTTGTTGCTAGAAAACTCATCTTGCAGCAATCCACCCAAAATCACAATGCCACCGTCTTCTACCAATACATTGGTTTGGATAGAACGTTTATTGGTGATCAAACCAGTCGCTGAGTTGACAGAAGATGCCTGTACGCTGCTGACTTCTTGATAAATTTCAAGTTTGATAGTGCCGTTCTCGCTGATTTGGGGTTTGACTTTGAGTGTCAAACCCACGTCTTTACGCTCCACTGTTTGAAATGGATTGACTGTTCCACTTCCGGCGCTTGAGCCATTGTTGGTGTATTGTCCTGTCACAAAAGGGACGTTTTGACCAATGATGATTTTGGCCTCTTCGTTATCAAGCGTAAGCAAGTTAGGCGTAGACAAAATGTTACCCTCGCCCGTGGTTTGTAAAAAGTTGGCCAAGGCGCCCAGAATATTTTTCCCCGCAATGATGGTTCCTAGGGCGACGTTAAAACCGGTGCCTGGTGATAAAGTACCCGTTGCAGCCTGAGTGGTCAAAGCCAATAAATTATCGCCACCAGATCCAAAATTAGTGCCCAACTTGCTGGAATTGTCAGCATTCGATTTATTTCCTAATGCATGTTGCCATTGAATCCCAAATTCAGCAGCTTTATCTGAATTGACTTCGGCAATTAATGACTCTACAAAAACTTGCGCACGACGACTGTCTAATTGGTCGATGATCGCTCTCAACTGTCTGTATTCAGGCTCTGGGGCTGTAATGATGAGCGAATTGGTGGCTGGGTCAGCTTGTATTTGCCCGCCTGTTGAGGGCTGATTGGTGTTTTGTGTGGTGGCTGCCGTAGTGTTTGAATTGGTTGTGGCAGCAGCCCGAGGTGTGGTCGATGTTGTGTTGGAAGAGGGCAGGGCTGCTCTGAGCGTAATCGCTAGTTTCAAAGCATCAGCATTCTTTAAAAAAACAACATGCACATTACCAGATGCGCTCTGTGAACTGGGTTGATCAAGTTTTGCGATTAATGATTTAATCAATGACATGCGTGCAGCATTGGCCGTGCGCACGATCACGGCATTGCTACGTGGTTCAGCAATGAGGGTTGTTTTAACTGATGTATCGGTTTGCCCAGGGGTTGCAGCATTGGCTGCCACAGACACCGTAGCGTTAGTTCCACTGTCAACCAAGCGCATTAACAGGGGCGCCAAATCATTGGCGAGCGCATGTTTCAAGGGGATAATTTCCACATCTGTGGCAGTAGGTACATCGCTGGCAGCAATGATTTTTGCGATACGTTGCAAATTATCGGCGTAGTCTGTGATAACCAAGGAATTGTTGCCTGGGTTCACGTTGATGGTGTTATTTGGACTAATGAGTGGGCGCAATATCGGCAGTAAGTTGGCGGCTGAGTCGTAATTTAAATTGAAAATTTGCGTCACGATTTGGTTGCCACCAGATTTGGTGGTGCTGGGAGATACTGTGCCGGCTGAAACAACACCAGTTTGTAATTTGGCATCCGCTTCAGGTACAACTTTAAAGATGCCTTGGGAGTCAACAACTGCCACGGACTGTAGACGCAATGCGGTCAAAAATTGTTTGTAAGCGGCTTCTGGTGATAAAGGTTTTTCACTGGATAAATTCAGTGTTCCTTTTACCCGCGGATCAACCACGATGTTTCGACCTGTGATGACGCCTATCGTGCGAGCAACGGCTTCGATTTCGGCATTGACAAAATTGAGTGTGATGGGCTCACCTTGTTTTTGAGCATAAATTTTCCCTGTAGCCAGCGTAAATACTGTTAGTAAAGCTATAAAATATATAGCAAATTTATTTTTATTTAGACTGCGAAGGTTAGAAGTCATGGTGAATATTTGTATGTTGACGTAGTAATGGTCGGGTAAAACAATTGCCAGCTATCCTAAAGTAATGAGCGAGCGGGGACCCACTCGTCTACCTAAAATATCCAAGAAATTATTTAATGCTGCTTCTGAACCAGGTGCTGCTGTAGCCTCACCTCTGAAACGCCAATGGTTCTCGGTAAATTCGCCTGTTCCAGATAGCAGCAAACTGCCATTGAGTGTTTGTACATTTATTTTTGGGATAGTTCCACCTTGCAAGCCAATGCGGTAGCTTCCGACTGGTTTGAGTGTTGATAAACGGGTTGATGCATCAATGATATCTAATTCTGCTTGGCCATCGAGTTTGAATTGTTGGTTGAGCCAACTTAAATGAAATTGTTGGGTTTGTAATTTCAACATAGCTTGTAAGTCAATGGTGTTAAATGGAGCCCCCAGTCCCGATAGCAAAGTCGCAGGCCATGTTGATTGACTGGGTTTAATTTCAGCCAAAATTCCAGATAATTTTGGAATAAGCAAAATTTGAAAGGCCTCAGAGGTACAGCAATCTGCATTTAATTCTAAATGAACGTTGTATGGGATTTGTGGTCTTATTTGCCATCGAATACGTCCAGGTAATGTTGTGGCATCCCTGCTGCCAGCGCCGCCGGAAAGAAGCAATTGCGCAGAACCTTGCCAAACACTACCTTGCGCATCGTTTAAAACGATGCGGTCGTTGCTGTATTTTTTGACTGAGTAATTAAGCCATGCAGCAGGCGCAAATAAGATGCAAGCTATCAATATTCCCAACACGCCACCGATGATCGCCCAAGACCAAGGTGCTTGCATTTGTGACTTTATCTGCATCTGACGGGACAAATTACTGTTCATTTGGCCGGTAAACTGAGTGTCATGCTGCCATCCCAGCTTGTAACTGACGCATTGTTTCGTGTTATTTTGACTTCCTGCGGAATTGCGCGCGCATTGATACGGGCTTCAGTAAGAAATTCAGCAACTGATTGCGGTGGGGCACTTTTTAAAGTCAAAATAGCACGGCTTCCAATGATATTGATTTGCCCTGTACTTCCAAGTCGCTGGGCTACTGTGTTTTGCAACGCTTTTTGTGCGTCATCTAGTCCTAATTTAGGTTGTTTTTGAAGTGACTTTACTTCTGCGCTGATGGTTTGCATGTTGTCGATTTGGGCGTCAAGTTTTCGATGCAAATCAGGTGCATTTCTCAAGGTATTCATGGCAGGGGCTATGGCGACAAGCCACACCGAATACAGACTTACTGCTAAGCCAACTACCAACCAGATTCGTCTAAGACCTGGGCTAAGCTGTCGCCAAAATAGTTGTGCCTGTGTTAATTTTGACGAAAACTGATGAAACAACTTGGGGTTGTTTGTGTTGATCGCAGTGTTATTACTCATACGTCTGCCTGAGTTGTTACTGTTATGCGATTGCCGTCGCGTATCAGTGTATAGCCGTGCATTTTCATCTTCGTTTGCGCCAATGCATACTCGGCATCTGTCAAATTAATGCCTGTGAAGATTGTTTTATTGGCAGCATACTCAATCATCGTAGGTGGTGTTTTTGAGTTTGTGAGTAAACTGAATGCCGACAATACTGATTCAAAATTTTGTGCCGATACAGAGCCACTCGATTGTCTCAGCGATGCTAACTCTTTGTTCATTTGCAACGTCGGGTCTACAACAACTTTAACTTGCGGAAAAATTTGTGTAAGTTGAGTGGTCAGTAACGCTTTTTTTGTTGCCAGATTGCTTTTTTGTTGCCAAGCCCATGCGTTCAGTCCTATTACATTCGCGAGAATTAGACCGATGAAGCCCCAACGTGCAGGTTTCCATGCCGTGCTCAGTCTGAATTCTTGCCAAATTCGACGAATACGTTTGATGCCGTCACCATCGCCGCTGAGCTTGAGGTCGAACTGTGCTAATTCCCAGTCTGTCTGAGCACTTTCTATAAGTCCTGCCGATTGTTGACGGATTTGTATGGGCCGATTTAAAATTTTCTCAGCCAATGCGGCAACTGCTGGTTCAGAAAACACAACCGCATCATCAGCAATGTAGTGTTTAAAGCCAGTGCTTAAGTTTGGAGCATGGGTTTGTGAATACGATGAAATCGGAAATGTCAAAACACCTTTGTCAGACACGCTTGTCAAGAATGATTCTTCTGTTGTGCCGGTAATGAATACATAAGATTCCGATCTTGATGGTTCCGGTGCAAAAGCTGGCGCAACCTGGACGACACGGTGGCCCGCCATTTCGAATTTGGAGATTGACACTGAGAGCCACTCTTTGCTGCAGGTGGCAATCCATGTTTTTACTCCCTCTTTCTCGCTCTTAGCCGTTGGTGATAAGGCTATAGCGGTAAGATTTGTATCTTCTAGCAACTGCTCTTCAAGCAAGCCATCAAGGACTGCACGCATTTGTGACTGTGGCACTTTGGGGACAGTAATATGGTGCCATGACAATGCCTGAGTGGGGGCCACCAAAATTGTGCTATCTGTTTTTGGTAATAACTCGATCGGTGCTTGACCACTATCAACGACAACGCGGTTTTCATTACAAACGACGAATGTGAATTCACAGTTACTTTTTAGTTGATGCGAATTTAACTTGGTTTCGGTTGAATCCGAGCCAGAGTACGACCAAGGGAGGGATACGATCAGCTTGTTCATCGTGTTATTGTAAGGAAGTCACTGTGGCACGCTCACGCCACTGGGTTTGAACATTATTTAAGTTGTCTCGTCGTACCAGCGATTGCTCTTCTACTACTACACTGTCTAATCTTAATCGTCCTCGAACTTCAAAGAATCGTGTTGAGACGCTGTGTTGATTAGGCGTAAGCTTTTTACCAAATGCCGGATTCAGTTGAGCCGCATCTTCTAAAGAAGAGAAGTGTTTTTGTTCACGTGTTGCAATGGCTAATTTCGCGTCTGCGATTTGCAAGTCTGGAATCACTGCGAAGATAACTTCGGCAGGTGCTGTATTCAAATTGACGGGCGTGCGTTCGTTGATGAGTTGAATATAGGGCGCAAGTTTCTGGAAAGTGGTTGCTGATAATCCAAGCCAACTCAATTGATGAATTCTATGTGGCATTAGGGGTGCTATTGGGTTATTTGAATCTGTGTCAGTGGCCAATTTGATTTGTTTTGTCATGTTTTCTAGTTCTGATATTGGGATATTCATTAAATTGAACAATCTTGAAAATGCATCAAAATCAGGTTGGGACACGGTGCCCTTATCAATGATGTTATAAATGTTTAATTTTGATTGAGCGTCGACAACTTGGCCAGATAAAAAAGCATCTATTGATTCTTCTGCGGTCAGGCCACCAGTGTTGTTTTGATCTGCAGCTAAGAAGGTTGAGAGACGTGACTCTTGTAGTGCCACAGCCCAGGGTTCTGCTAAGTGATCAGTGGTCCCTGCTTTACCGTCTATGCGCAGTATCAGCCGAGACCAATCCAATGCACCAATTAATAACCAGGCTACTTGGACTCGGCCGCGTTCTGCTTTTTCAACTTCAATGCTTCGGTATTGTTGCCATAAAGCTGCAGCAGCGAAAGTTGCAACAAGTGTCACGGTGAGCATGGCAGATAACAAAGCTGCACCACGTTGTGCTACGGAATCGATGTTCACGATTTACCACCCCCCAAAGTTGGGCGTAGCCAGTCTCGGGTAATTTTGCCTTGTATGGGTTCACCCTCCGGAAGTGTGAGTATCAATCGAACGCCATCGGGCAACTCTGCTTGTTTGGTGCCGGGAGTAACAGTATCTGCACTAGAGAGTGAGTTGCTCCATGTGTCGTTACGGTAGTAAAAAATTTGCCACTGGTCCACAGTTGCGATGGCAACCTCATGTGCTTTGTCAGTTTCTGAAGGTGATTGCGCCCATTGAGTTGCTTGTTGCCAAGCAGCGAGCATGGATGATCGTGTTTTGACCGGATCAGACTGCCATCTTAACCATTGCTGCTTACCATTCTTTTCTCTCTGACTCCATGCGACTACTCTAATAATCTCGGTGTTATTCTCAGTAAAGCGTCGCACCAAGCGTAAAACTTGACCATCAAAATCCATCGGGTTGATATTCGGTATTTGTGGAACCTCCCAAATCATGTCTAAATCAACTTGCCATTGTGCAAGACCTGCTTGCAATGTCATTACATTGTCGGTCTTTGATTGCATTTGAGTCTGCATTTGTGACATGTTGTCTAGACTGCGCCAACTCAAAAGTGCCAGTATTGCCATGACAGCGATAGCGATCATCAGTTCAATGAGCGTAAATCCAGCATCACTGCGCAAAGTGTTCTTGTTGCAATTCATCAAAATCTACCCACGACAGTAGAAAGTTTTATCAAAACTGAATCCCCATCTTTAATCAATGAATCTACACGTCGAAAACTTGGATTTGGAGTAGCAGTGACAATCATGGTTCCTGGAAAAAGCCGCCCACCTTGTTCGCATGAAAAGGCGCTGCTACCTACATCGGGCATAGATTTAGATAACCGCACTTTAATGAGCTGGTTTTCTGCGCATATTTGACCTAAAAGCACATCGGTTAGGCGTTGTGAATTACTAACTAAATTGTCAGTCGCCCTGATTCCTGCTAAAAGCGCAACACTAACAATTCCCAATGAAACCAGCACCTCAACCAAAGTGAAACCGCGCACATTGCGCAAAATGCGTACATGCTCGGAATAAATATCCAAACTCAATTTGACCTCGGTTCTTTAGACGCCGATTCTGGATTCAAACCGATGGCGAATGGTCGTAAACCATCTGATGAAATAATGATGTTCCGTCCAGCATTATTCAACACCACCTCTTGTTTGCTGAGAATGGGTTCTGGTCCTAGAGTCAATATTGTTGCGGTATCTGCACCTGTTCCGGTACTGAGCCATTTTGAGGGAAATGGTCTTAAATCTTCATATGCATCCGTTCTGGTGTTTTTAATCTGTGGCAAACCTTCAAACTTAAATCCATCATTTGTAGGATGCCATGTGATGGATAGCCCGCTTGCCCTAGATTGCGCTCTCGCAGAATCTAAAAGCGCGGTTAAACGCTGAGCATCGCGATCTAGATCTGTTTGTGAGGAATCAGGAATAACCAAAACTGCACCGGCGCTGACTATCGCAATAATGGCAATTACCACCATCAGCTCTAGCAGAGTGAAGCCATGGATTTTTTGGAAACGATCCATTTTGCGGAAGTAAACTGACGAGACTATTGCCAAGAACCAATGTCAGCATTTTTGCCATCACCACCAGTTGCACCATCAGCACCAAAGGACATGACATCTACTTCGTTTTTGATTCCTGGGTTTAAATATTGATAAGGTCTTCCCCATGGGTCATTGGGGAGTTTCTTAATGGTTTGTTTCCAATTGGGTACTGAATTACCTGTCGTAGGGCGCTCAACCAAAGCTTGTAGACCTTGCTCTGTGCTTGGATAAACTTGGTTGTCAAGTTTATAACGTTCTAATGCCTGTGCAATCGTACTGACATCAACTTTAGCAGAAGTGCTTTTGCCTTCGTCGGCACTGTCGATTAGATTCGGTACGATAAGAGCGGCCATACCTGCAATAATCGCTAAAACCACCATTAACTCGATTAAAGTAAATCCACTTTGAAGAGTTGGGCAACCAAATAAACGTTGTAATTTTGTCTGAACTTTCATCGAACACTGTCCTCTATATTATTAGTGATTGTCAAACTAACATTTCCAAATCTGATCATAATCGCAATACATGAAATCAAACTTATCTCGAATTGGATATCAACAAGCCTTTAATCTACGCAATAAATGGCTTGCACGACTGGTTACATTGACAGTTTGGATGTTTGTGCTTTTAAGTGTTTTTTATTGGGGTTTGAAGTTTACTAAATTGAATTCAATTAGTGCCACTCCAGCACCATTAGTTCCGGCCAAAGTCGTAGAAACTCAAGCTGTCGCCCTACTTTTGGGTTCTGTTGGCACAAATGGGAGTAAGCCAATAAACACGAACTCTAATTCAAATCTACTCCTACTTGGAACTGCCAATACAAATTCAGGTGGTGGAATTGCATTGATTGCTGTTGAGGGCAAGCCTGCTAAACCGTATGAGGTAGGAAGTCAAATTACCGAGGTATGGAAACTCAAATCTTTATCGCGCAGCGGGGTTACTCTGGTCAGTAGAAAATCAAATGCAGAGGAGATCTTTTTGGCTTTACAACCTCGACAATCGACAACAGGCATCACTGTTAATACAAATTCGGCGAATTCTGGATCAAATACACCACGTATACCATTACCCCTACGGAATAATGCCGTTGATCCAAATAACTCCATACCTGGTAACTCGAACCCGTCTGCAAGTAACTCTGGAGCAGCGGCAAGTGCTTCTGGATTAATTCCTTCTCAGTCTGTACGTGCCGTAAGCAAATACACAACTCAAGACACCATTGCTGCGCCAGCTAGATCCGTGGCTCAGGTTGAACAGCTGAATGCTCCTCTTGCTTCTAACCGTGCAAATTCAAGTACCTCTGCAGACGTCATGTCTTTGAAATAATTGAATTCAAAGCAAATGGTAGCGTGTCTGTAACAACTTTTCTAAACCAAATTGCGATAATATTTCGCGTAAATGTTTGGCAGACTTGTCTTTTCTAATCCCGGTATATCTAGCAAGAATAAGCTCATTCTTCATACTGTGCTCCCAACCAACCAATTCAGTCACAGTGACTTGGTAGCCACATGCTTCGAGATACAAACATCGCAGAACATTGGTAATTTGGCTCCCTAACTCTCTGGTGTGCAGTGGGTGCCGCCATAGCTCAGCAAGCGGCTTCTTAGATATTTCTAGACCACGTTTGCTCCGTAAAGTAGCAGCTATTTCAGCTTGGCAACAAGGTACCAGTACCATGTGTTTGGCGGTTTTTTTCAATCCAAAGTCTATTGCGTCGTCTGTTGCAGTATCACAAGCATGCAGTGCTGTAACAATATCTATGTGATCTGGAAGAACGTTGGTATGCGAAGCTTGTTCAACCGTAAGGTTGATGAAGGACATATTATTATATCCCAAGCGCAGTGCCAATTCTTGGGACTTTAGAACCAAATCCGATCGTGTTTCTATACCGTAGATATGGCCTTTTCGGTTTAGATTGTTTGCATCAGTTTTTTTGGCGTTGAAAAATAAATCATAGAGAATGAAGCCCAGATAAGATTTACCCGCGCCATGATCCGCTAAAAGAATCGGTCTGGCCTCATTGGATACATCTAGCATCAGTTTTTCTATAAAACCGTAGAGATGATAGACCTGTTTTAATTTTCGTCGCGTGTCTTGATTGAGTCTGCCTTCGCGTGTGAGGATATGAAGTTCTTTGAGAAGTTCGATGGATTGTCCAGAACGAATTTCTGCAACTTCAGATTGCGCTGTTATTTTCATAGTGGCTTAGCTTTAGAAGGCCAGATTATGTTGTTTTCGTGGTCGCAAGCACGCCTAAATCATGCCATCCATCTACGCCGATACGCCGCATGGTCTCCATATTGACTTGAAAAATAGATTCAGCATCGGGAATGGCTTGAATAGCGCGATCAATACTGGATTCTCTCAGCAGATGCAAAGTAGGATAAGGTGAGCGGTTGGTGTTGTTGGTGACATCATCAAATTCTGTTCCTGAAAACTGGTATCGCGGGTGCAGGGAGGCAATTTGAATAATACCAACCAAGTCAAGTTTGTTTAGTAACTTATTTGTTTTAAGAATAAATTGATTGAATTCAAGAAAACTCTCCAAACAAAGCGGCGCTATCAACAATGTTGTATCTGTTTTTGACGGAGAGATGGAGTTCAAATAGAGAAGCTCGCTTTTTAAATCGTGAAGCAATTCAGCTTCTGAAGAAGCATCGCTGATTGCATAGCGTACCAAATTTTTCACATGAACTGACTTGGCGAAAGGACAGAGATTTAATCCAATCACAGCACGTTCAAGCCATTTTTGACTGTCTAAAATAATTAGAGATGTTGGATCATTCGTGGAAATCATGAAAGTCTAAATCATTAACCATGGCAGACTTGGTTTCAACTACACAACGAAATGACTTCGCTTACCAAAGCATCAGGTGCGCCTTGGATTATGCATTGTCCAGGTTGTTTGATAAGTACAAATTGAATCTCACCAGCTTCGGCTTTTTTATCAATTCGCATCAGTGATAAGTAACGCTTTGAGCTGGCTTCAGATGTTGCTCCTAATGATGGTGCAACTACTGGTAAACCCGCCCGCTGGATAATTTTGGTCAAACGAGTCACAAATGAATCATCGACATAGCCAAGTTGCTTTGATAAATTCGCTGCCAGCACCATACCACACCCAACTGCTTCGCCATGTAGCCAGTGACCATAGCCTAATCCTGTTTCAATAGCATGTCCGAATGTGTGACCAAAATTCAAAATAGCACGAAGTCCAGATTCCCGTTCATCTTGGCTGACAACTTGCGCTTTAATTTCACAACTTCGTTTAATAGCGTATGCTAACGCATCACAATCTTTTGCTAACAAAGCCTCCATATTTGATTCTAGCCATGCTAGAAATTCGATATCAGCTATGGGGCCATACTTGATGACTTCTGCCAATCCAGCACTGAGTTCACGTTGAGGTAAGGTGCTAAAGGTATTGATGTCGCACAATACCAATTTAGGTTGGTAAAAGGATCCAATCATATTCTTTCCCAACGGGTGATTGATGCCTGTTTTGCCCCCTACAGATGAGTCGACTTGGGCCAATAAAGTTGTTGGCACTTGAACAAATGGTATGCCCCGCATGTAGCAAGATGCAGCAAAACCTGTAATGTCGCCGACAACTCCACCACCTAAAGCAAACAAAATTGTTTTGCGATCACAAGTGAGATTGAGTAATTCATCAAATATAGAATTTAACGTTACCCAAGTTTTATACGACTCCCCATCTTTGATCACAATGGTGTGGATATCACGGTATTTGCTTCGCAACATTGCCTCAAGTTGATTGGCATATAAAGGGGCTACTGTTGAATTGGTAACGATTACCGCACTTTTCGCATTGGGTAAGTTTCTTAAAAGATCTGAACTCTTTAGAATATCTTTCCCAATATGAATGTCGTAACTTCGCGCGTCTAAATTTATCGAGACAATTTGAGATGTTTGACTTTTATCCATGATAGTATTTTTAGAAGAGGGAGTATTCTATTTTTGTATTACGCCGGCTAATTCGAGTTGCATAATGGTCATGTTAAGTAGGCTGGCAGAAGAGGGACGTGCGATGTCAACTGAGAAGTGTGATGCTTCTGCATACAATGGATCTCGGAGTTCAAATAATTCGCGTAACCGTTTCAATAAGTCATTTACTTGCAGTAAAGGACGCTTGGTGTCATGTTTTAATCTGCGATAAATTTCTTCAGGAGATGCTCTTAGATATACAACTGTGCATCTTTCATGTAGGTTTTGTCTATTTAGTTGTCGCAGCACACAACCGCCACCCGTTGAAATAACGCCTTGATGCGAAATAGTTAATTCCTCAAGAATAGATTGTTCATAGTCGCGAAAAGTAGCCTCTCCTTCGCGTTCGAAAAACTCGCGTATGGAGCAGCCTAGACGTTGTTCAATGAGATGGTCTGTATCTACAAAAGGAAGCTGCAATCGCTTGGCGAGTTGACGACCAAGTGTCGATTTACCGCTTCCTGGAAGGCCAACAAGTGCAATGCATATTTCTGAACCCACGAGAGACAGAGTCACCTTCCTTCGTATCGATCGATTAACGTGCTGACGTTCGGTCAGAAATCATTTTTGGGGTGATAAACACCAAGAGCTCTCGTTTTTCAGATTTGCGTGTTTTAGTTTTAAACAGGTTGCCCAACAATGGAACGTCACCTAATACAGGTACCTTAGTTTCATCTAAAGTTTCTTCTAATAAGAAGATTCCGCCAATTACGACTGTACCGCCATTTTCAACCAAAACCTGCGTCTTGATGTGTTTTGTATTGATTGCTATACCTTGCAATGTAGTTTCGCCACGACTGTCTTTGTTAATGTCCAAATCTAAAATGATGTTGCCTTCAGGTGTAATTTGAGGGGTAACTTCCAATTTTAAATTTGCTTTACGAAATGCAAGCGTTGTAGCTCCACTGGCAGATGCAACTTGGTACGGGTATTCAGTGCCTTGTTCGATTAAGGCTTTAACTTGATCTGCTGTAACAATACGAGGGCTTGCGACTACTTTGCCATTTCCGTCGGACTCCAATGCAGATAATTCTAAATTCAAGAAACGCCCAGCGACACTGCTAAATAATGAAATTCCAATACCAGCTGGACTGTAACCATTGAGACCAGCGGCTGCGAGATTGATTAATTGAGAATTGACGCTGCCAGAAGTTTCGCCTGTTGTTGCTGAAACAGCGTCGTAGCTACCTGCGAATGCAATTCTATTGCCGCCGTTAACGCCCTTGGTTAATTGGTAACCAGGTACGCCACCCCGCTGACCAGTTTGATCACTACCACCCCATTTGACACCCAAAGATTTTCCAAAAGTATCTGCAGCTTCAACGATTCTGGCTTCAATCAAAACTTGCCGCACTGCTATATCCAGTTTCGTAATCATTTCCTGGACCTGTGCCAACTTAGAGGGGACATCAGTTACAAAAAGTTGATTGGTTCTTGGCTCAGCGATAACGCTACCTCTAGAGGAGAGTAGCCCACGCGTGGCGCCTCCAGAGGTAGTATTTCCAGTTGAATTAGAGCTAGGTTGTATCTGTAAAGCGATGTCTGATGCTTTGGTGTAATTCAATTGAAAGGATTGTGTCACCAAAGGTTCAATATTTTGAATGGCAGCTTTAGCCTCAAAGTCCTGCTTCTCTTGAGCAGCTAACTCGTCTTTGGGTGCAATTCGCAACACATTCCCAGTTTTACGCATACCTAAATTTTTGGTCTGCAGAATGATGTCCAAGGCTTGGTCCCATGGTACGTCTTTGAGTCGCAACGTCACAGCCCCTGTTACAGAATCCGAAGTAATGATGTTGAAATTGGTGAAATCTGCAATTACTTGCAAAAGTGATCGAACTTCTATGTTTTGAAAATTGAGTGACAACTTCTCACCAGTGAATCCTATCCCTTGTGTTAATTTGGCAGGATCAACTTTTTGTTGACGGACTTCAATGACAAATTGATTATTAGCCTGGTATGCAGAATGTTCCCAATTGCCTTTCGGCTCTATCACCATTCGAACTCGGTCTCCAGTTTGAAATGTCGAGATGAATTGAACAGGCGTCCCATAGTCTGTGACATCAAGGCGTTTGCGTAATCCTTCTGGCATCGTAGACTTTAAAAACTCTACTACCAATGTTTGTCCTTGCTGCTTAATGTCTACACCAACTTGATTGTTGGCTAAATCAACAACAATGCGACCTGCATTATCTGCGCCGCGTCTGAAATCAACATCTTTAAGGGACAAGGTGTTGTCGCGATTTAAATTCTCTGCAAAAGCTGTAGTTGGAGCTGAGTTTGCACTGATTGTTGATGCATCCAGTAAAACTAGCAGTGATTTATCTTGAATTTGTGTTTTAAAGCTGACCGGTTGTTTTAAATTTAATACGACGCGAGTGCGATCACCAGCCTGTACAACATTAGCTGAACGGGTATTTCCCTGACTCATGGAAATGGTCGAGGGCGTTACTCCACTGGCTACATTTGGGAAATCTAATACGATGCGCGCAGGTGTCTGTATTGCAAAACCTGTCGGAAGTGTGCTAATTGCTTGTGAGAAGCCAATTTTTATTACTTCAACACCTGATTGTGTGGATCCTGTTACAGATTCGATAGCATTTTGTGCATGTACACTTGCGGTCGAGCACATCATGAAACCTAGTAACAGCACGAAATGGCGCATCAACATCTTTGCGTGCAGATGTAAAGGTTTGATTAAATGGTTATTTAGTATGTTCATTTTTCATTGCCTTGCAATTGCAAGTTCGCTATTCGTTCAATCCATTCGCCAGCCGCGTCTTGCACAATCTCCCTGAGTACGATTTCGGTATCAGTTATTTTTGTTATTCGGCCATAATTTTGACCAATATAATTTCCAACTTTTACTTGATAGAGTAATTTGTCAACCTTCAGCAAACCTACTTTGGCTTTGTTTTTATCAATGCTGCCTACCATTGATATCGTATCAAGTGGCGCACTCTCTAATGCCTCTTTTTTCCTAGAAAGTTCTGGCGAGAGCAACGCTAGGCTGGTGCTCGATTGCGTGGTGTCCCGCCGCAAAGCTTGTAATAGTTTCTGATTATTAAACGGTGATATGTCTGACGCTTGATCGTATGCCTGAGGTATGAATTTTTTTGGTTCAGATACAGGCTTAACTTGAGCAACTGTATTTCCGCGCTCAGCAACCATCCATTGTTTTAATTCATCATTTTTTGAATTAAAACACCCAGATAAAGCCAGCATACTGAGGCAGGCAGCTAAAACCAAGGAATAATTTTTGTTGGTAGTCACGAATATCATGACTTAGCTCCTGCGACTTTGGCTTTATCCGCTTTTATTTTTCTTTGGGTAGCGAGTTCCTCAGAGTCGAGGTAGCGGAAAGTATTTGTTGTTGCTTCCAATGAGAGTACGCCATCTCTGCTAGCAACTGGTGTAATGCTTAGATTGGTTAAAGTTACAATGCGTGAAAGATCAGCCACATCCGCGACAAATGAGCCAATGTCATGGTATCCGCCAGTCACCTTTACTGATATTGGTAGTTCTGCGTAATAGTCTTGAAGTTTGACTTGACCAGGTTTGAACAAATCAAATTGAAGTTTTCTACCAATGCCTGCTTGATTAATATCCGAAAGCAGTGCATCCATTTCAGCTTTACTTGGTAATTGCTTTTCGAGATCAGTAACATATTGCATGACCTGGGCACGTTGTTTTTTAAGTGCTTCAAGATTTGCTGCCTTGGCTAATTTTTTTGAGTACTCTGCGCGCAAATCCGTCTCTTTTGCTTCTTCGGCTAATAACGTATTTCTAGAATTTGTTACCCAAAGTGCCCATAACAAACCAACAATAGCTAAAGTTACCAGAGCGTACGCCAAGTATTTTGGTACTGACTTCCATGAACCGGGGTCATTGAGATCTGTTCCCCGAAATTGGGAAATGATGGATTCTTGAATTTTGGCAAGATCCAATTTTTTAGATGATAAGGTCGCCATAAATAATTTCGTAATTGAGCTTGAAAAGTTAAGATATTATTTTTTGACAGGCGAGTTAACGGTTGTTGTAGTATTTGTGTTTGGTGAGGTGTTTACAGATTTGACAGCAATGTCGCTTTCTTTATCTTTTGACAGTTTTTTCAATTGCACACTCACAATAAAATTTGAAACACGTCTTTGATCTTTAGCACCAAGTGAAGCCGTGCCTGCTATGATTTCAACCAATTCTGGCTTTGTAACAAATGGACTGTTGTTAGACAGATTTCTGAGAAGTTCAGCAACACGCTCATTTGATTGAGCAGATCCAGTCAACGTTACCAATGAATTTACTTGCTTCATACCTTTAAGATAAACGCCATCCGGCACTCGTTTTACAAGTTCATTTAATAAGTGGACAGGTAAATTACGTTCGGCTTGCAGGTCTTCAACAGCTCCTTGTCTTGCGCGTAAGTCAGCAATTTCTTGTTCCAAGGTAGCGACTGCTTTAATTTGTGTATTCAAACTTTCTATTTCAGAGCTTAAAACAATATTCCGTCCTTGCTGCTCGGTAATTTCAATTTGATACCAAACAAAAATAAGACCAGCAAGTAAACCGCCTAGAAGGGCGGACGCGGCCAGAGAAACATAGAAAGACTCACGTCTTTTGACTTTCGCAATTTCGCGATGTGGCAGCAGGTTTATCAATATCACTTGGTGAACCTCCGCATGGCCAAGCCACAAGCGGTTAAATAAGTTGGCGCTTCGTTAGACAATTTTTTCTCACGCACGCCGCTTGAGATTTGCATTTCTTCAAACGGATTGGCGGCGATACATGGAAATGAGGTTTGATCTGTAACTTTTTTCCCTAAATCATTAAATTGTGAAGCTTCCCCGGAGAGAATCACATAATTGAGGCTGTTGTATTTCGAACTTGTAAAGAAAAATTGCAGTGCACGACCAATTTCATTGCTTAAACCAGTCGTGAACGGTGTTAATACGCTTTCTTTGTAATCGCTCGGCAATTCAGCATTGCGCCGTTTGATAACAGCCTCTTCCATAGTCAATCCATATTGCCTAACGATGAGTTTCATCAGTTGTGCTGTACCAAATGGCTGCTCACGCTCGTACAGCACTTTGCCATCTTGTAATACCTGCATGGTGCTTGATTGTGATCCTATGTCAAACAAAGCGACAATGGCTTGCGCACCTTTATTCGGAAATTGTTTTATCAGTCTATTCAGTGATAACCTTGAGGCATATGATTCAACATCAATTACTTTTAAGTTAAGTCCTGCAGCTTCAGCCAATGCGAGACGATCTTGTACTTTTTCTTTACGAGATGCCACAATTAAGACTTCAATATCGCCTTGTGCGTTAGGTGGCTCTTCTAAACGGCAAAAGTCTAAACTTGCCTCTTCCAGTGCAAACGGAATATATTGATTTGCTTCCGCTTCAACTTGCTCTTCAAGTTCGAGGTCACTTAATCCTGCAGGAACCATCATTTTTTTTGTGATAACCACTGATGGTGGTAATGCCATAGCGACATTTTTGGTCTTTACACCTGTCTTTTTTAGTAGCCGTTTCAAAGCTAGCAAAACCTCATCAGGATTTTCAATACTCCCATCCACAACCCAACCATAGTCCAAGGGCTCAGTCGCGCATTTTTCAAGCACCCAAACATCTGCAGAGGTTTGACTCAGTTCAACCAGCTTGATGCTGGGCGAAGTAATGTCTAGACCAAAGAGCGGCGGAGACTGACGGTTAAATAAAGATCCAAAGAGGCTCAATTCAAATCCAAGGTTGATTAATGAGGGTCAAAGGCAAAATATCGAATAAATTACCTAGCCAATAGTACATATGCTATCAGCAGGTTACACCATTTTGCCGTTTTTAGCTTTCTTGCTAGCAAAATTGTAGCCACAATCCAACAAAAAAATGAACTCTTTAGTTCAATAAAGACACAAACTTAGCGCATAAACTTTATGTGTTACCAGAATTGCTAGGTAGATTAATCAGTTTAACTTCAAAATAATTTTGGATCGTGCGCTTTCATATACTATTGCTTTACAAATTATTTTGAGAAAATTCTGATATGACATTGCAGTCTGACCATGATTCGAGCACCGCAGGTTTGCAAACACCTAAATATATGGCGCAAGATTTACCAATGATTCGAAAAGTGGTCCTTTGGGGGGGGACGGCTGTATTGGGGGTGCTTGCGGTCTTGACGTTGGTTGTTGGACTGGCCTTGGCATTAGCGTATCCAAAATTGCCGGATGTTTCAGAATTGTCCGACTATCGTCCCAAGTTACCTTTGCGTGTTTATTCGGCGGAAGGGGTTTTGATTGGTGAGTTTGGTGAGGAATTGCGCCAATTAACGCCAATAGCTCAAATCCCAAAGGTGATGAAAGATGCTGTCATTGCCATTGAGGATTCTGATTTTTATTCTCATGGAGGTATCAATTACAGAAGCATGTTACGTGCGGTGGTGGCAAATTTGGGGCGATCTAAAAGCCAAGGTGCGTCCACAATTACCATGCAAGTGGCCAGAAATGTCTATTTGTCCTCCGAAAAATCGTATGTGCGTAAGATTTATGAAGTTTTATTAACTTTTAAGCTTGAAAGTTTATTAACAAAAGATCAGATTCTAGAGATATACATGAATCAAATCTTTTTAGGCGAACGTGCTTACGGATTTGCATCGGCTGCAGAAATATATTTTGGTAAGCCACTTAAAGAAATTTCTATAGCAGAGGCCGCCATGTTGGCTGGATTGCCTAAAGCGCCCTCGACATTCAATCCAATAGTGAATCCCAGCCGAGCACGCGTGCGTCAACTTTATATCATAGAGCGCATGCTGGAGAATGACTTTATCACTAAAGAGCAAGCAGCTGCAGCCGGAAAAGAGGTGCTCAAGCTTAAAAGAGACAGCGATACAAACAAACCGCATGCCGAATATGTTTCTGAGGCAGTTAGGCAGATGGTTTATGCGCAATATGGTGCAGACACATATACCAAGGGTTTGCATGTGTATACAACAATTAAACACACTGATCAGACAGTTGCTTACAACGCTTTGCGCAAAGGCATCATGGACTTTGAAAAACGTCAAAGTTATCGTGGGCCGGAACTTTTTGTAGATTTACCAAGCAGTCAAGCGGAACTTGAGGATGCAGTTGATAACGTATTAACAGATCATCACAACATGGATGATTTAAAGGTAGCAGTCGTCACAGGTGTTAACGGCAAAAAAGTGAGCGCCATGATGCAAAACGCGGAAACGATTGAGATTTCAGGAGATGGTTTGAAATTGGCCTCACTGGGTCTTTCGGATAAAGCCCCTGCGAATCTTAAAATCCGACGGGGGGCGGTGATACGTGTTATCAAATCCAATAAAGATACGTGGGAAATTGCACAATTGCCAGAAGTTGAAGGTGCATTCGTTGCGCTGGACCCGCGAAACGGTGAAATCAAAGCCCTTGTTGGTGGGTTTGACTACAACAAGAATAAATTTAACCATGTTACCCAAGCATGGCGACAACCAGGCTCAAGTTTCAAACCCTTTATTTATTCGTCTTCATTAGAGAAAGGTCTCTCACCAGCCACTGTGATCAATGACTCCCCATTGTTTTTTGATGCCAGTGTGACAGGTGGACAGCCATGGGAGCCGAAAAATTACGATGGAAAATTCAGTGGGCCTATGTCCATGCGCACGGGTTTAGCCAAATCTAAAAACATGGTTTCAATCCGTATTTTGAAAGAAGTGGGCCCACAAAATGCCCAGGATTGGATCACCAAATTTGGTTTTGAAGCAGAGCGTCACCCTCCCTATCTCACAATGGCTCTTGGTGCTGGTGCAGTGACACCATTGCAAATGGCAAGTGCCTATTCTGTCTTTGCTAATGGCGGATATCGCGTGAACCCTTATCTCATCAGCAAAATTACTGATCACAAAGGGGCAGTGATTGCTGAGACAAAACCAATCTCATTAAACGAAACGATGCGTGTAATTGATGCCAGAAATGCCTTTGTTACCACCAGTCTTTTACAAGAAGTCACCAGCGTGGGGACGGCTGCTAAAGCAAAGGCTGCGCTGGCTCGTGGTGATATTTATGGCAAAACGGGGACAACCAATGATTCGATAGATGCTTGGTTCGCCGGTTTTCACCCAAGCTTAGCCGCTGTGGTATGGATGGGCTATGACAATCCGAAACCATTGGGCAGTTCAAATGCTGAAACGGGCGGGGGTTTAAGTTTGCCCATCTGGATCAGCTACATGCAACAAGCACTCAAAGGTGTGCCAATTGCAGACTTAAAGCCCCCAGAAGGAGTCACTCGCGCCAGTGGTGACTGGGAATATACTGAATTTGCCGGAGGAGGCATCCGCAGTCTGGGTATGGAAGATTACGTCCCACCTGATGGAGAAGCAAGTGTGAATACAAACAATTCGCTGAACGAATCTGAAAAACGATCAATACTGGATTTGTTTAAGCATTGAAACTCAACTTGCTGAGTGATTGCTCACTGGCGAAATCTGAAAGCATTTGAAACAGTTCGCCATGACCTTTGGTATCCAGCCATTGACCGTTGTTATTTTTATAATGAAAGCCACCTCGTTTGGCAGCGAGCCAAATTTCTTGCAATGGTTTTTGTAGATTCACGATAATCTGGCTGCGGTTTTCAAATGTCAGCGTGACCATGTTACCTGTGCGTTGGTTGTCAATGTCGGTATCAGTGGTTGCATTAATGAGGTCACATGCCGCCTCTATCCGTTTAAGTGCATTTTCTGCAAGGTCAAGAAATTCTATGTCAGTCATTACAATGTGGATTATGAAAAATACCATGCAAATTGTAAACAGTGTCATCAACCCATGTAAATTAGGGCTATTCAAAAGTCTATCAATTTTGATAGCGGCTTTGGTGCTCAGCGCGTGCGGCCAACGTGGCTCTTTGTACTTGCCACAAGTTCCAGCTGGTACACAACGCACAAGTTTGGTTGAATCTGTCACGGCAAAGCCAGAATCAGCGTCGTCAAAAGCGACATCCAATGACAACGTGGATTCAAGTACAACAACACCAGCAGCGGTTAAAAAATAGTCAACATGTCTGTCCTTCCTTCAATATCTTCAGAATCCAAGCTGCTGCCTGGTAATCCCCATTTCTCTTATTGCAGCGGTCTATTGACTGCAGAAAACAACGACATTGCCAAATTGGCAGAAGAATTTGGTACGCCATTGTTCGTTTATTCAAAAGCGTCCATGCTTGCTGCTTTGGCCGCTTATCAAAAGGGTTTTGCGGGACGTCAAGTGCAAATTTGTTATGCAATGAAGGCCAATTCCACCTTGGGCGTATTGCAGGTTTTCGCTGATGCAGGTTGCGGGTTTGATATCGTTTCAGGCGGCGAACTCGATCGTGTACTTGCTGCAGGCGGTGATGCTTCAAAAGTCATATTTTCGGGTGTTGGTAAAACGCGAACCGAAATGCGCCACGCATTGAATGCTGGCGTAGGTTGTTTTAATGTTGAAAGCGAAGAGGAGCTTGAAGTGCTGAACGAAGTCGCTTTGGCAGATGGTAAGACGGCCAATGTGAGCATTCGCGTCAATCCCAATGTCGACCCCAAAACGCACCCCTATATTTCTACAGGCTTAAAGGGAAGTAAATTTGGTATTGCAGCCGATCGCACCGTCACCTGTTATCAACATGCTGCAAAGTTGCTTGGTTTAAAAGTGCTGGGGATTGACTGTCACATCGGATCGCAAATTGTCGATGACGGACCCTATTTGGACGCTGTAGACCGAATGCTCGATTTGGTTGAGAGCATTGAATCAGCCGGTGTGCCGATACACCATCTTGATTTTGGTGGTGGCTTGGGAATATCTTACAACGGCGAACAACCGCCACAAGCGGATGCTTTGTGGAAAAAATTATTAGCCAAATTAGATGCCAGAGGTTTTGGTGATCGTCCGTTGATGATTGAGCCAGGCCGTTCTTTGGTTGGCAATGCAGGCATCTGTGTGACTGAAGTTCTCTACCTTAAACCTGGAGAGCAGAAAAATTTTTGCATCATAGATGCAGCCATGAACGACTTGCCTAGGCCTGCCATGTACCAAGCCTACCATGCGATTGTTCCCGTTTTGCAAAACGCTGATACCAAATCAATTAAGCAAAACTACGATGTGGTTGGCCCTGTGTGTGAAAGCGGTGATTGGATTGGACGCGATCGTGAGCTTCAAGTCAAACCAGGTGATTTGTTGGCCGTGATGTCTGCAGGTGCTTACTGCATGAGCATGGCCAGCAATTACAACTCCCGTGGGCGTGCAGCCGAAATATTGGTTGATGGTGATTCTGCGCATTTGATTCGCCAACGTGAAAACAGTCAAGATCAAATGCGCATGGAAAAGCTGGTCGCATAATTCGTCGAACTGAAGGAACAATCCTATGAAAATGGTCATTTACTTTTTGTTTGCACTCATTGTGGTCGTGGTGTTAGCTGGACAATTGGGTTTTCTAAGCGGCAAACAACCTTCAAACCTTGGGGTCAAAACAGATCGATTGAAGCAACCATCATTCACGCCAAATAGTGTCAGCAGCCAGGCAGATTTGTACGCTGATCATCCGCAACTTCAGTATGCGCGGATTGAGCCACTACCCCTAAAAAACAACAGCCTGACTGCATCCATGGTAAGTTTAGATGTCGTTTTGCGCAGCATGCGAAGCACATCAATTGTTGAAACCAAGCCTGACTACATCTATGCCCAATCACAAACCCGTTTGCTGAAATTTGTAGATGACATTGAATTTTGGTTTAACCCCGCAAAGGGCGTAATAGATGTACGCAGTGCCAGTCGATTGGGCCGCAAAGACTTTGGTGTCAATCGAGCAAGAATCGAGCTCATTCGACAAAAATATATGGAAAATTAGGCTGTATGCGGCATAAATACTGCCTACAGTGCTATTAATTATATAGCATTTCTGACATCATGAGTCCATTGCCAGAGCAAGAGAGCAACATCATCAACGCCTCTTTTCTTTAGCGCTGAGAACAAGCGCACTTCACCACCGCCAGCTTGAATTTGCATGATGGACAACGCTTTAGCGGCTTCAGTCTTGTTGAGTTTGTCAGACTTGGTCAATACCACCAAGAACTTCAAACCCTCTTCAATGCGGGGGCGTATCACTTCCAGCAATATCTCGTCCAATTCAGTGATGCCATGGCGTGGGTCGCACATCAAAACAATGGCTTTAAGATTGGGTCGCGTCATCAAATAATTTGCCATCACACGTTGCCAACGCAGCTTATCGGCTTTAGGTACAGCTGCATAGCCATAACCTGGCAAGTCAGCAAGTACCGCATCGGTGATGCCTTGTTTGCCCAAACTAAAAAGATTAATGCTTTGCGTACGCCCAGGTTTTTTTGAAGCAAACGCCAATCGGTGTTGCTGTGTCAAGGTATTGATGCAAGTTGATTTACCTGCATTAGAGCGACCAACAAAAGCGATCTCGGGTACCGACAAAGGGGGTAAAAATTCCAATTGAGGTGCGGTGGTCAAAAATTTTGCCGTGTGCATCCAGCCCATGGCAATTTTTTTGTCAGCTACTAAATCACTGGATTGATCTGGAATAGCAGTTGTGTGTGTGTGCAAGGTCGTCGGCATAGCCTCTATTAGAACCGAATAGAGAACTGATTAGAAATCAAAAGATCTCTGGGAAGGTCATTTTTCGATGAAAAATTTCCAAAAAATTAAGAATGCTTTAATTTCATTGCTGTAAGGTGTTCAGTATTGCTTTCGAATATAGTGCAGATGATGGACAGTCTGACAATGAAATAATTCTATTGAATATGAAAATCTTAATAGCTGAGGATGACCCCCAACTTGGTGATGCGTTGCAAAGTGGTTTGCGGTTGCAGGGCTTTCAAGTTAATTGGGTACGTGATGGTTTCGCTGCCTTGCATGAAATACGTCAATCTGAGTATGCCATCGTCGTTCTGGATATATCAATGCCGCGAATTTCAGGTTTAGAAGTTCTGCAACAAATGCGAAGTGAAAAAAACACTGCACCAGTTTTGGTGTTGACTGCGCATGATGCCAATCATGCGATTGCAACTGCATTGGATGCTGGTGCTGATGATTATGTCGTTAAGCCTGTCGATTTGTCAGTTTTAGCAGCGCGCTTGCGAGCACTGACCAGACGAGCGCAAGGCGCAGCCGCTCAATCGGTGATTTGTGTAGGTTCAATCAGCGTCAACAGTGTCACCCGTGATGTATTGGTAGATGGTCTTAGTGTAAATTTATCGAGTCGAGAATTTGATTTGTTGCAAGCTTTACTAATGGCAAATGGACGTGTGTTAACACGTGACCATTTGGAACAACAACTCTACTCATGGGGGCAAGAAGTTGACAGCAATGCCATAGAAGTTCATGTGCATAATTTGCGGAAAAAATTAGGCAAAGATGTCATTCAAACCATACGGGGTATTGGTTATCAAATCAAACACGATGTACAGAGTTAGCGTTGCTTAGATGTCAAAACATTATTCGTTGCGCTCGAGGCTGTTATTTTGGATCATTGGTGGGAACATTGTTTTGTGGCTGGCATCTGGACTGTTTGTCTGGTATGAGGCCAGTCGCGATTTAGAAGTTTTGCTTGTTAATTTATTAAATGGCAATCTCACAGCAGAAAAATTTCAGTCTGAGCGACTAGATTTAATTGAATCTTTGGTGCGCGATCTAACCTGGCCTTTGGCTGTGAGTTTGCCGTTGATGGCGATTGGCATTGCCATTGCGATTCATTTTGCGAGCAGAAGTTTGACGACTCTCAGTAACTCACTTGCCAGTAGATCTTCCCTTTCATTTGATCCGGTCGAGACTCAAAATTTGCCCTTGGAGGTCAAACCGGTTGTCGATCAATTAAATCGACTTTTCGAACGAATGCGTGATAGTGTAGAAAAAGAGCAGCGCTTTACATCAGCTGCTGCGCACGAGTTGAGAACACCTATTTCTGCAATGCGTGCACAAGCTCAAGTAGCCAGCTTATCTGACAATTTGATAGATCAACGACATGCGTTGGGCGAGTTGATGATTGCTTGTGATAGAGCCAGTCATTTGGTCAACCAACTACTGTATTTAGCTAGGTTAGAGAACGAAAACCAACATCTACCTTCTCAATTGCAAACCCAGAAATTTGATTTAAACCGTTTATTAAGAACCATGCTGGCTTTGGCAACCATGCATGCGCAAGCTAAAAATCAATCCTTATCTTTGGATTCTGACTCGGAAGATCCAGTATTCGTTATGGGGCGCAATGAAGCATTAATCGGATCTTTGCTACGCAACTTATTAGATAATGCTGTGCGCTATAGCCCAAGAGATGCCCAAATTGAAGTCAACATCTTCTCAAAAAATAAACAAACTTGCATTGAAATTGCGGACAGCGGGCCAGGTATGTCCGAAGCCGATATAACCCAGTTAGGTGAGCGCTTTTTCAGGTCGCAGAGCATGGAGCACATAGACGGTAGCGGTTTAGGCTGGTCTATCGTTAAACAAATCGCTGAATCTGAAAAATTGAATGTCAATGTACGTCGAGCAGCCCGTTTGGGTGGTCTTTGTGTGTCAGTATGCTTTTCTGAGCAAAGTGCGGGAAAGAAGCTGTAATTCCTTTGGATTAGTGGCGAAATCCAGAATACCTTTAAATCCCCCAAGTTCATTGTAAAATCAGACGGCTTGTACAAGTTGAGCATTCTTGGCTCAATTTCGGATTAATTTGGCTATTTTTCTCAAATCACGCGACATGAAACCTATATTTTCTAAACCATCATTAAAAATTGCATCAATGGCAGCGACTTTGTTCATGGGTGTAGTCACTTGTTTGAACAGTTACGCGGCAAATCCAGCTGCTCCTGTCGCGGCACCCGCAACCGTTGTTGTACCAGCGAAAGAAGCCGCTAAATCGCAAGAAGCTAAGGTGGAAATGGTCGGCAAAGCAGATTTGGTCAAAGGCGAAGCCAGTTATGGCACGGTATGCGCAGCTTGTCATGCACCGGATGGCAACTCCATGATTCCAGTTAATCCCAAGTTGGCACAGCAACACCCCGAGTATTTGGTCAAGCAATTGCAAGAGTTTAAATCTGGCAAACGCAGCAACGCTATCATGACCGGAATGGTGGCAGCGTTGAGTGAGCAAGATATGAAAAATATCGCCGCTTGGCTCGCAACCAAAGCCAACAAGCCAGGCCAAGCGAAAGACAAAGAATTGATTACCATGGGCGAGAAAATTTACCGTGGTGGCATTGCAGACCGACAAGTGCCCGCCTGTGCAGGTTGTCATAGCCCCAACGGTGCTGGCATCCCCAGCATTTACCCGCGCGTCAGTGGTCAGCATGCTGATTACACCGCTTTGCAATTGAACACTTTCCGTGATGGCTCACGCAAAAACAGTGTGGCAATGACACAGGTGGCGGCAAAAATGAATGACCGTGAAATCAAAGCGGTGGCAGACTACATGGCAGGATTGCGTTAATATCAATTTAATACTGGTGTAATACCCTAGAACAGGCGGGCTTATCGCGAGGTAGCCCGCCTTTGTTATTGGTAATTGCTGTTTAATTCGGCTTCAACTATGTCAACATCAACTCATGGATTGCGTTTGCATTCGGGTTCACATGCCGTCAGGGCATTGGTGGAGCTGTTGTCGTCTATGCGGTTTGCCATATCGCTGTTAACGGTGATTTGTATCGCGTCAATCATCGGTACAGTGCTCAAGCAAAATGAACCATTTGGCAATTACATCAATCAATTTGGTCCCTTCTGGGCAGAAGTATTCACCGCAGCAAGTTTAAACCGGGTTTACAGTGCGTGGTGGTTCATACTCATCTTGGCATTTTTGGTCGTGAGTACCAGTTTGTGCGTGATCAGAAACATTCCCAAAATAGTTGCGGACTGGGCTGCGTTTAAAGAAGGGATACGCGAACAAAGTCTCAAGTCTTTTGGCCATCACGCACAAGCATCGTTGGCATTGAGCCCAGAACAAGAAGCAAAACGCATTGGGCAAATGCTCGCCAGCGGTGGCTGGAAAGTCAAGCTGCAAGAACGCCAAGCATCAACAAACACCAACGGAAACGCCGTTGTAGAGAACGGCAAAGTCTCAGGATGGATGGTTGCCGCCAAAGCGGGACGTGCAAACAAACTGGGCTACATCGCTGCGCACAGTGCCATTGTTTTGATATGCATTGGTGGATTGCTCGATGGTGACTTAATCGTGCGTGCGCAAATGTTGCTAAATGGAAAAACAGCTTACCAAGGTGGTGGATTAATAGCCGATGTGAAACCTGAGCATCGCTTGAGTCCAAGCAATCCGACATTCCGCGCGAATTTACTGGTTGCCGAAGGCGCCCGTTCGAGCACGGCCGTATTGACGCAAGGTAATGGTGTTTTGATTCAAGATTTACCTTTTTCAATCGAGTTGAATAAGTTTGTGGTGGAACATTATTCAACCGGCATGCCCAAATTATTTGCCAGCGACATCATTATTCACGACAAAGAAACGGGCAAACAGACACCCGCACGCGTTGAAGTCAACCATCCCGTCAATTACAACGGCATCGAGATCTTTCAATCCAGTTTTGATGATGGCGGATCGGCTGTCAAACTTGCAGCTGTGCCAATGACTTCAGCCGGCAAACCGTTCGAAGTAGACGGCGTCATTGGTGGCTCAACCCAATTGTTTAAAGAAAGTGCGAGTAACTCTTCTAACGAGAAGCTTTCGAACGAAAAGTTGACACTTGAGTTCAGTGCTTTGCGCGTATTTAATATTGAAAATTTTGGTAAAAATGGCGCAGGACAAAGCGACTCATCGGTTGATGTGCGCAAAGTGGATTTGCGTGAAACCATTGATTCAAAATTGGGTGCAGCAAATAAAACCGTTACCAACAAAGCGCTTCGCAACGTGGGCCCTAGCATCACCTACAAGCTGCGTGATGCGGCTGGCCAAGCCAAAGAGTTTCACAATTACATGTTACCAGTCAAAATGGGCGACGCCGACACCGATATTCCAGTGATGCTGATGGGTGTAAGAGAAAATCCGGTAGACGGATTTCGCTACCTGCGCATTCCAGCCGATGAAAAAGGCGGCATAGACGGCTTTATCAACATTCGCAATGAATTGGCTGATCCCAAAATTCGAGAACTGGCTGCACAAAGGTATGCAAAAAAATCGGCTGATCCAACTCGACCAGAGATGGTGAATCAACTTGCAATGTCAGCGTCGCGGGCGCTTGGTCTGTTTGCAGGGGCTGAGCCCAACATCAAGGCAGGTTCACCACTGCCAAACGCTGGTTTGCAAGCTGTTGCTGATTTCATAGAAGCCAAAGTACCAGAAGCAGAACGCGAAAAAGCGGGTGAGGTTTTGATACGCATTCTCAATGGCGCCTTGTTTGAACTCACGCAATACATGCGCGAAAAAACGGGCTTGAAACCATTGGAGTTGAACGATGTGACGCAAGCATTCATGACGCAAACCGTTTTATCGTTGAGTGACTCATATGCCTACCCAGCGCCCATGACTTTTGTTTTGAAAGACTTCAAACAAGTGCAAGCCAGTGTGTTTCAGGTGACACGCACACCAGGCAAAATGGTGGTGTATGCAGGTTGTGCCTTTTTGATATTGGGCATATTTGCGATGCTCTATATCCGCGAGCGTCGGTTATGGATATGGTTGCGATCTGAAGATCAGTCAAACAATGCGCAATCTGTCGCCACAATGGCACTGTCAAGCAATCGCAAAACCATGGATGGCGACAAGGAATTCGTGCATTTGGCGCAGCAGCTATTGGGCATCAAACCTATTGCATCAAACCAATCAAAATAAGCAAGTGGATTAACGGCTTCATCGTGGAACAATTTGAATCAAATTAAATCCAACACGGTACATTTAACGAGTGAGAGCACAAAACATGTCTTTAACAAGTCCTCAAAACAATGGTTACAGAACCATTTCACTGAACGAAAGTAACTGGTCACGACGCAATCTTTGGGATTGGCTGTTTGCCATCAGCGTGCTTGTGGGTGGTTTGTATGTGTTTAACCGCTATGCACATGCAATGGATGTGTATGAAAAAGGTATTTTGCTGGCAGCAATTCCATCTGCCATTTGGCTGGGTTGGTTTTGGCGACCCTTGCAAGGCTTGATGCTGACCGTTACCGCTTTTTCTTTGCTCGGAATTTGGTCATACCAAACGGCAGAAGGTGGCAGTTTGGCAAGGGCGGAAAGCGTTTTTTGGTTGAAATATTTTTTATCCAGTCAATCTGCTATTTTGTGGATGAGTGTGCTGTTTTTCATGAGCACAATCTTCTATTGGATAGGAGTCTTTGCCGACAAGCAAAGCAAAAACATGGAAATGATTGGCTCACGCATGGCGTGGGTGGCTGTGGCCATGGCATTGATAGGCACCATGGTGCGCTGGTACGAAAGTTACCTGTTGGGTGCAGATATTGGACACATACCCGTGAGCAACTTGTATGAAGTATTTGTCATGTTTTGCTGGATGACGGCTTTGTTCTATTTGTTTTTTGAAGAGAAATACAACACACGTTCTTTGGGTGCATTTGTGATGTTGGTGGTCAGTGCGGCTGTTGGCTTTTTGGTTTGGTACAGCGTGGTGCGCGGCGCACATGAAATCCAACCTTTGGTACCTGCTTTGAAAAGCTGGTGGATGAAAATTCATGTGCCGGCCAACTTTATTGGCTACGGCACATTCGCTTTGTCCGCCATGGTGGCTTTCGGTTATTTGATCAAACAGCAATCGAATGAAACGCGTTGGTACAAACTCACACCGCTTTTGCTATTGGGTGTCATTTTGTGCTTTATGCCATTGGTGTTCAGACAAAAAACTTTGGAATTTGGCGGCAGTTATTGGCTAGGGTATTTGGCTATATCAGCAGCGATTGTGGGTGGTATTTTGTTAGGTCGCAAACGAATTGCCGCCAAATTGCCCAGCTTTGAGGTGATGGACGATGTGATGTACAAAGCCATCGCGGTCGGTTTTGCCTTCTTCACGATAGCCACCGTATTGGGCGCGTTGTGGGCGGCAGAGGCATGGGGTGGCTATTGGAGCTGGGACCCCAAAGAAACGTGGGCACTGATCGTGTGGCTGAACTATGCGGCTTGGTTGCACATGCGTCTCATGAAAGGCCTGCGTGGCACAGTTGCAGCCTGGTGGGCTTTGGTCGGTTTGGCCATCACAAGTTTTGCCTTTTTGGGTGTGAATATGTTTTTGAGCGGCCTGCACAGCTACGGCACTTTGTAACTGGCCAGACAGCTGTACACCAGACCATAAGACAAAAATATATAAGAAATTGGCCTGTATCCGGCGTATTTATTGCCTATAGTGCTATTAAATATATAGCATACCATGAATCCGACTGCGCTCAATAAACAGAGGGTGCGCCGGCAGGTCTGCTTTTAAAGCGTTTGTGTACCCAGTAATATTGCGCCGGCATACGGGCGATATAACCCTCTAGTTGCTGGTTCATGAAGGTGGTGTCTGCCACCATATCTTGGGTCGGAAAATGCTGCCATGCAGGCAATACTTCTATCTCATAGCCGTCTTGGGTCATGCGGTTGATCACTGGCACTACTTTGGCTTTCCCAAGTCTAGAAAAACGGTGCAGTGATGGGATGGTGCAGGTTGGTATGCCATAAAACGGCACAAAAATGGATTCTTGTGGACCAAAATTCATGTCGGGCAAAATACCCAACATTTCACCCGAGCGCAGTGCCGCAATGATTTCTTTGACACCCGCAATGCGACCAAACAATCGGATATTGCCAAAACGTGCGCGCTGTTTCAGTATCCAAGCATCAATGGTTTTGTTGGACTGATTGGTGTAAATGGTGATGAGTTTGCGCTGTATTTGCTGTGTGAAAGCGGTATTGCCAGCATCCATGCCAACAAAGTGCGGTACAAACAGGACAACAGGTTCGTCGTTCTGTAATTCATTGACAGCACCCGTGATTTTTAAGCGTTGCAATGTGACGTGTGGTGCACCATGCCACAGCCAGCTTCTGTCCAACAAAGCTTGCATGAAGTAAACAAAATGTTCGCGTACCAATTTTTGAATCTGCGCATCTGTTAACGCTGGAAAACACAATTTCAAATTCACTGTCGCAATGTGTCGGCGCGAGCGAATGGTATAGAAAAACAAAATCCCGAATGCCTGACCCAACGCGCGAATCCACGTCAATGGAAACATGGCGACAAGGCGAATGAAGCCAATGCCCAGGTACGCACCAACAATACCCAGTACGTTCATTCTTTCAACATCTCCGCGGTCTGGTTTTCTTTGCGTGGTGTTTTGTAGCGCCCATAACCCCACAAAAACTGTGTGGGGCAGCTGCGTATCAAATTTTCCATTTCGGTGTTCATTTGCTTGACGGCGGTGTTGATGTCATCGCTCCAATCAGTGTGCAGCGTTCGAAAATGCAACACAAAGCCCCGACCCCACGGTAATCGCTCGCCCCAACCGACCAATACCGTGGCGCCAGTTTGCGCATGCAAACGGGCTGCTAAAGTCATGGAATAGGCATCTTTGTCAAAAAAAGGCACCCAAACACCCATACCATCCGGCGGAACTTGATCGGGCAACAAACCGACGGCTTGACCTTTGCGCAGTGCTTTAATCATTTGGCGAACACCTGCCAAATTGGTAGGTACAGTCGCCAGACCAAAACGGTTGCGTGAGTTGGCCACCAAATCGCTCATCCAAGCCTTGCGGGCTGGTCGAAACAGCACGGTAAATGGGCCATGATGCGCACCAAAGGTTTGCGCCCAAGCTTGTCCAATCATTTCAAAGCAACCCAAGTGCGGCGTCAGAAAAATAACGCCCTTGCCGGCGGCGTATGCCTGCTCAATGACACCAAAATCATTGCATTGAAAAGGTGCTTCAGCTTTCCCTTCAGATTTGCCTTTGGTACCCATCCACAGTTTAGGTAGCTCTGCAACCATGCGCCCCGCACTGGGTATTGCGCCCTTGACGGCAGCAAATGAATACCCGGCTTGTTGGCTGTTTTGCAAAAACCTGTTTCTGTATGAAGGCGACAAGGCAAAAACCAGCCAGCCCAATAAGGACCCGATCAGATGTGCCAGCCATAAAGGCAGAAAAGAGAAGCATTTGAAAACGAAAATCATTGCCTCAATTATCTAGGCAAAAAGTTGCAAAATTTGATAAAATACGCCTGTCGCTGAGTTAACTGAACTACTTGCAGGGCGACGTTAAAGATATCTGCTAAAGCGTTCGCCACAGCTCAAAGAGGCTCACTCCAAAAAGTTAGGCAACGCGTCCATTAACTTTATTGGAGTTTTTTATGTCTAGCGATTTTTTATTTACATCTGAATCCGTATCCGAAGGCCACCCAGACAAAGTGTCTGATCAAATTTCAGATGCTATTCTTGACGCCATTTTCAAACAAGACCCGCTTAGCCGCGTTGCTGCTGAAACTTTATGCAACACCGGTTTGGTCGTTTTGGCAGGTGAAATCACCACCAATGCGCATGTAGACTACATTCAAGTTGCACGCGATACCATCAAACGCATCGGTTATGACAATACCGAATATGGCATTGACTACAAAGGCTGTGCGGTTTTGGTGGCTTATGACAAACAGTCAAATGACATCGCCCAAGGTGTGGACCACGCATCTGACGACCACCTCAACATCGGCGCAGGAGACCAAGGTTTGATGTTTGGTTACGCTTGCGACGAAACCCCAGATTTGATGCCAGCACCCATTTACTATGCACACCGATTGGTGGAGCGCCAAGCACAATTGCGTAAAGACGGTCGTTTGCCATTTCTGCGTCCCGATGCAAAAAGCCAAGTGACCATGCGTTATGTCGATGGCAAGCCCGTGGGCATCGACACGGTGGTGCTTTCTAGCCAACACGACCCCGATCAATCTGAAACGCAGCACAAAATGAAGGCCTCTTTCACCGAAGCCATCATTGAAGAAATCATCAAACCTGTGTTGCCAAAAGAATGGTTGAAAGACACCAAATACCTGATCAACCCAACAGGACGGTTCGTGGTTGGTGGACCGCAAGGTGACTGCGGTCTAACAGGTCGCAAAATCATTGTGGACACGTATGGCGGTGCTTGCCCACACGGTGGTGGTGCATTCAGTGGTAAAGACCCTTCCAAGGTTGATCGTTCTGCCGCTTATGCCGCTCGCTATGTGGCAAAAAACATTGTGGCAGCTGGCTTGGCTAAACAATGCCAAATTCAAGTCGCGTATGCCATTGGTGTGGCCAAGCCGATGAATGTCACGGTGTACACCGAAGGCACAGGCGTGATGTCAGACGAAAAATTGTCAGCATTGGTGCAAGAGCATTTTGATTTGCGTCCAAAAGGGATCATCCAAATGCTGGATTTGCTGCGTCCCATCTACGAAAAGACCGCCGCCTATGGCCACTTCGGTCGCGATGAGCCCGAGTTCACTTGGGAAAAGACTGATAAAGTAGCTGCATTGCGTGCTTCTGCTGGTTTGAAATAATCCAATTCATCTAAAGAAATAAAAGCCGCCAGATGAAAATCAGGCGGCTTTTTTAATGCGATACTGATGCATTAAGCTTAAAAGCTGAGGAGACAATCCATGTGCTTACCAAGTCGAATTTACTTCAAGTTCTTGTTTGTTCTCGGGCTGAGTTTGATCGCCATCATCGCTCAAGCACGCGACCCCATTCGAGTTGCGGCGTTGGACAGTTCAGGCAAAGAAATTTTTGTGATTGAACAAGTTTATAACGGCAAGCGACAAAAAAATCCCAATACCAAACCAAGTCGTGACCCAGAAAAATATGAAACTGATTTTTACCAAATTACATACAGAAATATGAGCAGTGAGCCAGTTACTGTTAAACGCATGGCGTTGGGACTGCGAAATGGTGCAGGTACCATGGTCGGTGTTAGAAAAAACAACAGTGAAGACAGTTGGGGTGCTGGATTACAAGAAATGGATTTGGCACTGAAGCCGATGTTCAGCAACAATGTATTGGGTCCAAAGCGAACCCAGACTGGGGAATACTTTATTTCAACAAATGGCCCCAATTTTATAGATCGCATCATTCAAATAGAACACGTAAGCAAAACGTACGAACTGAAATGGGAGATGCCTTTTATCAAAGGTGATTAACTTTTTATTCAGCTGCATATTGCAAACAAAAGCTGACAATTGGTTGTTCCGAAGTTTATTTGTTGCTTGATTTGTACTAAATTAGCACGCGATAAATGGAAAATTGATTCAGTGTTGATTGATATCAAGTTCATCACTTCGTGAAGTAAGATGTTTACAAGTTATATCAACGAAGATACATTACAACTTAAGAATAAGGCTCAATATGTCTATCGAACTATACAAAGACCCCAACCACTGTTGTGTCATGTTTACCGATTTGGTGGACGAGGGCGAAGGTGCTGTACAAGCCAATCAGTTTTTAATTGTCGATCATGGCGAAGGTGTCATCATGGACCCGGGCGGCAACATGACTTACAACGAATTGAGCTTAACGATGCGCAAATATATTTCGCCGGATAAGCTTGATTACATCATTGCTTCGCATGCTGACCCTGACATCATTGCATCTTTAGACAGATGGATGACATCTTCAAAAGTCAAGTTGGTGATATCTTCTTTATGGGCTCGTTTCGCGCCACATTTTTGCAAAATTGGGAAAACTGAAAACCGCATCATCGGTGTGTCGGATGAGGGTTTAAAGTTGCGTTTTGGTAGGGCAGAGCTGTGGTTACTACCTGCTCATTTCATGCATGCAGAGGGTAACTTTCACTTCTATGACCCCATTAGCAAAATATTGTTCACGGGGGATTTGGGCGTCTCTATGCTCAGTGGTGCATCATCATCTGAATACATCACCGATTTGACTGTCATGCCAAACGGTATGGAGGCGTTTCATAAACGTTACATGGTGACCAATAAGGTTCTTAAACTGTGGGTACGCATGGTGCGTGAATTAGAAATCGCCATGATTGTTCCGCAACATGGTGCACCACTCAAAGGTAAAGCAATTGGCCAGTTGCTGGACTGGTTAGATGGCTTGGCTTGCGGTGTTGATTTGATGGGCTCATCCAATTACCAACTTCCTAGAAGCTATATCTAGACAATCAGTAGGCAGTTCATGCATAGCCTGAATTGCTATACATACAGTGGCAATTGGGTTGGTCTAATAGCAGTTTGGATTCGGTTTACACTTTGCACATGGCTCGTCTTCCACGTTTAAGCTTAGCTGGGTTTCCGCATCTGATCATGCAACGTGGCAATAATGGACAACCGATATTCAGCTCTGCAACTGATTATGAAACGATGTTGGGTTTACTTGCAGATAGCTCGCAAAAGTTCAACGTAGATATCAACGCCTATGTACTCTTGCCGGATCATTTCTACATATTGGCGACGCCCCAAACGGCTGATGGTTTACCACTCATGATGCAAGCAATTGGGCGTGCTTATGTGAGATGGTTCAACAACCACTATGGCCGCACAGGAACCCTTTGGGATGGTCGGTATAAATCGACGGTGATTGACGCTGACAATGATTTGCTGGACACCATGGTTTATATGGATTCGAGTCCAGTGCAAGCTGGTTTGGTGGCGCAAGTTGCTGATTATGTTTGGTCTAGCCACACAAACTTCATTGGACATGGTGTCAAACATGAACTTGATAAACGCCTTGAACCACATTTTGCATACTGGAACATAGGCAATACACCATTTGCACGAGAAATGAAATATGCCGAGTTAGTCAAAATCGGTATGAGCACAGCGCGACGGTTGCAAATCAGCGATGCGATTCGCAAAGGATGGGTTCAGGGAACGCCATCTTTTGTAACGAAAGTTCAAGCTTTGACAACAAGGCGGGTGATGAAGAAGTCTGCTGGCCGGCCTTTCGCAAATAAAGCTGGTAAAGACATGGTCATTGGCGTTTAATTGAAAGTAACTCTTTGAGGTCGTTACACAAAACGGTAAGCTAATCACAAAATTTATAGGTGCACAGATGTTCAAGTTTTTAACTAAGGCAATGGTATCTGGAGTTGTTCTTATTGCTTCCCATGGTGCCCAAGCACAAGCTTTGCTACTGGCAATTAGCGAAGGTACTTCAGGTGGGTTGGATGCAGCTCAAGTGATAGCCAAATACAAAGACGTGGGTGATGCCATAAGTCGTGGCATGCGAAGCAGCGTCAACGTGGTGTTTGTGCGGGACTTTGCCACGTTAGAAGAAGGTTTAAAAACCAATCGTTACGCCTTTGTGATGGCGCGTCCCAGCGACTACCCAGCTCGCGCCATGCGTGACAGTGGCTATAACTACGTGGCCAATGCCAAGCCTGATGGCCAGTGTTATATCGTCGTCAAAAAGGACTCGCCACTTAAAACACTGGCTGACATCAAAGGAAAAAAAATCGCCTTACCGGAAAAAGTGGCTTATATGTCTAAATTTTGTGCAGCTGAATTGCGCAGCCAAGGCATTGACTTAGATAAAGAAAAGAATGTGACCTATGTGAAAGAACAAGCTGCAGTGACGTTTTACTTAGACAATAAATTCGCGGATGCAGGGGCGGTCGCATCCTACTCAGGTGTTGGTAAAAATTGGGAAAAAAACGGGGATCGCATTTTGCATAAAAGCATAGCTCAACCTTATTTTCCATTGGTTGCTTACAACAAAATCAATACAGCCCAAATCGTTGCTGTGCAGCGAGAACTACTGGCCTTGTCGAATTCTGAAACCGGTAAAGAAGTGTTGAAACGCATAGGTATCAATGCCTTTGATGCCACTGGTGAAGCCAAACTGCGTGCCTTGCCACAATGGTTGGAACAAGAAGCCAAATCACCAAAATAGTTTACTGAAATCCTCTGGTCAGCCAATGACAACCACACGATGTTTTGCGTACATTTGAATATGTCCCCGATTAATGGCGTGATAAAAATTGGATTCTATAATTAGAATCTGACCCCATTTATTTTTATTGGCAAGATTGTTGCAGTGCAGTAAAATGAATCCCCATTTTAGTTTCGGTGACCAAGGACTGCGCTATGACAAACACCATTTCGACCCCACATTTGACACATGATCAAGAAGTTGCGCAATTAACGCACAACGGTTTGTATGCTGGTAACCAAGAGCATGATGCTTGCGGTGTGGGCTTTGTGGCACACATCAAAGGTACAAAATCGCATGACATTGTCAAAAATGCTTTGAAAATTCTTGAAAACTTAGACCATCGGGGTGCGGTGGGTGCAGATAAGTTGATGGGTGATGGCGCGGGTATTTTGATTCAATTACCCGATGCTTTGTACCGTGAAGAAATGGCCAAGCAAGGTGTTCAATTACCTACCGCCGGAGAGTATGGCGTAGGCATGGTGTTTTTGCCCAAAGAGCACGCCAGTCGCTTGGCTTGCGAACAAGAGATGGAGCGAGCCATCAAAGCCGAAGGCCAAGTGCTGTTGGGCTGGCGTGATGTGCCAGTGAACCGCGACATGCCCATGTCGCCCACCGTGCGTGAGAAAGAGCCGATTTTGCGTCAAGTCTTCATCGGCCGTGGCAACGATGTGATCGTGCAAGATGCGTTGGAGCGCAAGCTGTATGTCATTCGCAAAACCGCCAGCGCCAACATTCAGAACTTGAACTTGAAGCACAGCAAAGAATATTACGTGCCCAGCATGTCAAGCCGCACGGTGGTTTACAAAGGCTTGTTGTTAGCAGACCAAGTGGGCACATACTATCTTGATTTATCAGATGAACGCTGTGTTTCTGCGCTTGGTTTGGTACACCAACGCTTCTCAACCAACACCTTCCCAGAATGGCCTTTGGCACACCCATACCGCTATGTGGCGCACAACGGTGAGATCAACACCGTCAAAGGCAACTACAACTGGATGAAAGCGCGCGAAGGCGTGATGTCATCGCCCGTGCTGGGAGAAGATTTGCAAAAACTGTACCCCATCAGTTTTGCTGACCAATCAGATACCGCCACATTTGACAATTGTTTAGAGTTGCTCACCATGGCGGGATATCCCATCAGCCAAGCGGTGATGATGATGATTCCAGAACCGTGGGAACAACACACCACCATGGACCTGCGCCGCAAAGCATTTTATGAATACCATGCCGCAATGATGGAACCTTGGGATGGTCCGGCCAGTATTGTGTTCACGGATGGTCGTCAAATTGGCGCCACACTGGACCGCAATGGTTTGCGCCCCAGTCGGTATTGTGTGACCGATGACGATTTGGTCATCATGGGTTCAGAGTCAGGTGTTTTGCCTGTGCCTGAAAACAAAATTGTTCGCAAATGGCGCTTGCAGCCTGGCAAAATGTTTTTAATCGACCTTGAACAAGGTCGCATGATTGATGACGAAGAGCTGAAAGCCAATCTCGCCAACAGCAAGCCCTACACACAATGGATTGAAAATTTACGCATCCGTTTGGATGATGTGGCCAATCCAGTGGCAGGTGAAGCCGCACAAGAATTACCAATGGGTGCCACCGAGCCGCAAACCTCAGGCGCGCACCACGTGACAGCAGATTTGCTCGACCGTCAACAGGCTTTTGGATTCACACAAGAAGACATCAAATTTTTAATTGCACCCATGGCCAGTGCAGGCGAAGAAGCGATTGGCTCTATGGGCAACGACAGCCCACTGGCCGTTTTGTCAGACAAAAACAAACCACTCTACAACTACTTTAAGCAGTTGTTTGCGCAGGTGACCAACCCACCGATTGACCCAATTCGAGAAGCGATTGTGATGTCTTTGGTGTCTTTCATTGGGCCAAAACCCAATTTGTTGGATATCAATCATGTCAATCCACCCATGCGTTTAGAAGTAAGCCAACCTGTATTGAACTTTACCGATATGGCCAAGTTGCGTGACATTGAAAAGCACACGCAAGGCAAATTCCGCAGCTGCACATTGGATATCACCTATCCTTTGGTTTGGGGTGAGGAAGGTGTTGAAGCCAAGTTGGCATCGTTGTGCGCGCAAGCTGTGGATGCCATCAAAGGCGGGAATAATATTTTGATCATCAGTGACCGAGCTGTGAGTCAAAAACAAGTGGCTATTCCAGCGTTGTTGGCACTGTCTGCCATACATCAGCATTTGGTGCGCACAGGTTTGCGTACCAATGCCGGTTTGGTCGTGGAGACGGGTTCAGCGCGAGAGGTGCATCACTTCGGCGTGTTGGCTGGCTATGGTGCGGAAGCGGTTCACCCCTATTTGGCGATGGAAACATTGGCAGATATTTGTAAAGAGCTGCCCGGTGATTTAAGCGCAGATAAAGCCATTTACAACTACGTCAAAGCCGTTGGCAAAGGCTTGTCCAAAATCATGTCCAAGATGGGTGTGAGCACCTATATGAGCTACTGCGGCGCGCAGTTGTTTGAAGCCATTGGTGTGAATTCAGTCACTGTCAACAAATACTTCACCGGCACTTCGAGTCGGGTTGAAGGTATCGGTGTGTTTGAAATTGCGCAAGAAGGTATCCGCATGCACCAAGCTGCATTTGGCAGCAGCCCAGTGCTGGCCAACCGTTTGGATACGGGCGGTGAATATGCATGGCGCACACGCGGTGAAGAACACATGTGGACGCCAGATGCGATTGCCAAATTACAGCACAGCACGCGTGCCAACAACTGGAACACCTACAAAGAATACGCGCAAATCATCAATGACCAATCCAAACGTCACATGACTTTGCGCGGCTTGTTTGAATTCAAAATTGACCCAAGCAAAGCAATCTCGGTGGATGAAGTGGAACCTGCCAAAGAAATCGTCAAACGTTTTGCCACAGGTGCCATGTCTTTGGGTTCTATATCGACTGAAGCACATTCCACATTGGCTGTTGCCATGAACCGCATGGGCGGCAAGAGCAATACGGGCGAGGGTGGCGAAGACCCTGCGCGCTACCGCAATGAACTCAAAGGCATTCCTATCAAGCAAGGACAAACCATGTCTGACTTGCTGGGCAAAGAGATTTTTGAAGTGGACTACACCTTGAGCGAAGGCGACTCCATGCGCTCCAAAATCAAGCAAGTGGCTTCTGGACGTTTTGGTGTCACGGCAGAGTATTTGAGCAGTGCAGACCAGATCCAAATCAAAATGGCACAAGGCGCCAAACCAGGCGAGGGCGGGCAACTGCCTGGTGCCAAGGTGTCCAACTACATTGGCAAACTGCGTCACTCTGTACCCGGCGTGGGTTTGATTTCGCCACCACCGCACCACGATATTTATTCGATTGAAGATTTGGCACAACTGATTCACGACTTGAAAAACGTGGCACCGCATGCCGACATCAGCGTCAAGTTGGTTGCCGAAGTTGGTGTCGGTACGATTGCCGCGGGTGTGGCCAAATGCAAAGCCGACCATGTGGTGATAGCAGGGCACGATGGTGGTACGGGCGCATCGCCATGGTCGTCCATCAAGCATTGCGGTAGCCCTTGGGAAATTGGTTTGGCTGAAACGCAGCAAACCTTGGTGCTGAACCGTTTGCGTGGTCGCATCCGTGTGCAGGCCGATGGCCAAATGAAAACAGGTCGCGACGTGGCGATTGGCGCGCTATTGGGGGCGGATGAATTTGGCTTTGCCACTGCACCACTGGTGGTAGAAGGTTGCATCATGATGCGCAAGTGCCATTTGAACACCTGCCCTGTGGGGGTTGCAACGCAAGACCCAGAATTGCGCAAAAAATTCACGGGCAAGCCAGAACATGTGGTGAACTACTTCTTCTTCATTGCCGAAGAAGTGCGTCACATCATGGCGCAACTGGGCATACGCAAATTTGACGACTTAATTGGTCGTGCTGATTTGTTGGACATGAAAAAAGGTGTTGAGCATTGGAAAGCGCAAGGCTTGGATTTCGGCCGTTTGTTCGCCGTGCCTGCTGTACCAGATGACGTGTCACGTTTCCATATCGCGACCCAAGACCATGGTTTAGAGCGCAGCTTAGACAATGTGCTGATTGAAAAATCCAAAGCAGCAATTGACCGTGGTGAAAAAGTGAAGTTCATGGAAGTGGCACGCAATGTGAACCGTTCGCTGGGTGCCAAACTGTCTGGTGCGTTAACCAAGGTGCACCCGGAAGGCTTGCCTGATGACACCATTCGCATTCAGCTGGAGGGAACCGGCGGTCAATCATTTGGTGCCTTCTTGGCCAAAGGCATCACTTTGTATTTGATTGGCGATGCCAACGACTACACCGGCAAAGGTTTGTCGGGCGGGCGCATTGTGGTGCGACCCAGTTTGGATTTCCGTGGCGAGGCAACGCGCAACACCATTGTGGGCAACACCGTGATGTATGGTGCAACCAGTGGCGAGTCCTTCTTCAGTGGTGTCGCGGGCGAACGATTTGCCGTGCGCCTGTCGGGTGCAACCGCTGTGGTTGAAGGCACGGGTGACCATGGTTGCGAATACATGACAGGCGGCACAGTTGTGGTTTTGGGTAAAACCGGTCGAAATTTTGCCGCCGGCATGAGCGGCGGTATTGCTTATGTGTACGACGAAGATGGTCAATTTGCCTCGCGCTGTAACACCGCGATGGTGACTCTAGAAAAAGTGTTGAGTGATGCAGAGCAAACTGCCAGCATAGCCAAAGCAGTTTGGAACAAAGGCCAGACCGATGAGAAGCAACTCAAACAATTGTTAGATGACCACCACCGTTGGACTGGCAGCAAACGCGCCCGTGAATTGTTAGACAACTGGGACACTGCAAGACAAAAATTTGTCAAAGTCTTCCCAACGGAATACAAGCGTGCTTTGGCTGAGATGGCTGCAGCAAGTGCCAAGTCATCAGCTAAAAATAATGATAAAAAAGCACCTCAGGCGGCATGAATACTGCCTAGAGTGCTATTAAATTCATAGTGAAGCAAATCATTAAACCAATTTCAGGACATCATCATGGGTAAAGTAACTGGCTTTATGGAGTTTGAACGTTTAGAAGAGGGCTACAAACCTGTCACTGAACGGCTCAAACATTACAAAGAATTTGTCATCGGTTTGGATGACCAACAAGCCAAAACGCAAGCCGCGCGTTGCATGGACTGTGGCACGCCGTTTTGCAACAATGGCTGCCCTGTCAACAACATCATTCCTGACTTTAATGACTTGGTGTACCACGGTCAGCCTGCCGACTGGCAAGAAGCAATTGATGTGCTGCACAGCACCAACAACTTTCCTGAATTCACAGGCCGTATTTGTCCAGCACCTTGCGAAGCAGCTTGCACTTTGAATGTGAATGGTGACGCGGTGGGCATTAAATCCATTGAACACGCCATCATTGACCGCGCTTGGTCTGAAGGCTGGGTCAAGCCGTTGCCTGCAACAAACAAAACAGGTAAAAAAGTGGCCGTGGTCGGTGCTGGTCCAGCGGGTTTAGCAGCAGCGCAGCAATTGGCACGCGCTGGTCACGCCGTCACCTTGTTTGAAAAGAACGATCGCGCAGGCGGCTTGTTGCGCTATGGCATTCCCGATTTCAAAATGGAAAAGTCGCACATTGACCGCCGCGTGGAACAAATGCAGGCAGAAGGTGTGACCTTCCGCTTGGGCGTGATGGTCGGTGCCGAAAAGGACGCTTTGGGTAAAGACAGCAAAGTCACCAACTGGTCCAAAGTAACCATTACTCCCGCCCAATTGCAAAAAGATTTTGATGCGGTGCTGTTAACAGGTGGCGCTGAACAATCGCGCGACTTGCCCGTTACAGGGCGCGAGCTGAACGGCATCCATTTTGCGATGGAATTTTTGCCACAGCAAAACAAAGTCAATGCGGGTGACAAACTCAAAGACCAATTGCGTGCAGACGGCAAGCACGTCATCGTCATTGGCGGTGGTGACACAGGATCAGATTGCGTGGGCACCAGCATTCGCCATGGCGCAGTGAATGTGACCCAATTTGAGGTCATGCCACAGCCCCCTGTCGAAGAAAATCGCCCTATGACATGGCCGTACTGGCCCATCAAATTGCGCACCAGCTCCAGCCACGATGAAGGCACTGACAAAGGGCTGTTGGCACGTGAATATGCGATATCCACCAAATCTTTCAATGGCAAAGGCGGTAAAGTCACCAGCCTGACCACCGTGCGCATCGAAATGAAAGACGGCAAGATGGTCGAAGTGCCTGGCACCGAGCAAGAACACAAAGCCGATTTGGTTTTGCTGGCCATGGGTTTTGTCTCACCCGTGGCAGCGGTATTGGATGCGTTTGGCATTGACAAAGACGCACGCGGCAACGCCAAAGCCAGCATGGACGAAACAGGTGGCTATGCCACCAACGTCGCTAAAGTATTTGCCGCAGGCGACATTCGCCGTGGCCAAAGCTTGGTTGTCTGGGCCATCCGCGAAGGCCGCCAAGCCGCCCGTGCGGTAGATGCGTTTTTGATGGGCAGCAGTGTGTTGCCCAGATAATGACATTTTTATTCAATCGTAAGTAATGTCCGCATGAACGAAAGCATCATTTGACTAAGGCATAGAACGAGCAAGGTTTTTAATGTGCCATCGTTTTCACGAGACGACGGTAATTTTCTTGCAAGTGAGAATCGGCTGACGCGACAGTATGAACTATCACAATTGTGATAAATTCAGCAAAAACGATTCGCAAGGGACAAAAATGCCAGTACTCAGTCATACTTACAGACGCACAGCTGTCCTTATCAGCATGGTTTTCATGTTGCTTACCGCTTGTAGCAGCAGTTCAGATCCCGCCACCGTAGCCGCAGACTTCAGCGCCTATGGTGTTAAAGGCACAGTCAGTGGGCAAAATGTCACTGTCGATTTATCAGGTCTTGTCAACTGTTCAACCAACATCAACAACATGGTGCTAGACGTACAAGCCGCAGGCGCCAGCATCAGCCCAGACCCGCGCTCAGCAAGAGACTACAGCGCCCCAGTAGAGTTCACTCTCATCATGCCTGATGGCACCAAAGTGGTGTACAAAGTCACTGTCAAAGGTGCGGTTTGTCTAACAGGGACACCCACCCCTACGCCAACACCAACGCCTACTGCATGCACAGCTGCACCAATCATAGCCACGGAAAAATACAGTTTGGTATTCAAAGGCTGCGACTCAGCCAACATGGCACAGTACTACGACAAAACGGAATGCGTGCGTGACAACACCACTGGTTTAATCTGGCAAGGCCAAACCGGAGCAGGCACAGGTCTAAGAGCTAACGACCAATTCAAAAGCAACTATGACAGTACCACAGCACTACAAAAATACAACGGCTCAGTATTCGTAGCCCCTACCCAGGCTGATATAGATGCAATCACTAACAGCATAGGCTTTAAAAATGCTGTCAACACCAGTAACTTGTGCGGTTCAAGTGCTTGGCGCTTACCGACCAAAGATGAGCTGTTAGTTCTCGTCAAAGATTCTGAATTTCCAACGATTGATAACGCATGGTTTCCTAATACATTGGATAGCCGCTATTACTGGACCTCTACACCCTTCGCGGGCGTTGATTACAACGCTTGGTTCGTCTGGTTTAATCATGCCAACGCCTTAGAAGGCGGTCGTGGTGGCTTCGGCAGCGAATTTGACGGTCTTGTCCGTTTGGTGCGGTAGTCGAATTAGTGGCTTTTCATATAAGTCTTCTCCCAGTATGAAGAGGTGGTGCGTGTAAAATCTAGGTTTTAACAGCCTGCCAAAAATAGCCATGTCCGCTTGGGTGCTACCTGATCATATTGCCGATGTATTGCCATCCGAGGCCAGACACATCGAAGAGCTGCGACGCAGCTTGCTTGATACCGCTCGTGGCTATGGCTATGAATTGGTGATGCCGCCGCTGTTGGAGCATCTTGAATCGTTGCTCACTGGCACAGGTGAAGCGCTGGATTTACAAACTTTCAAGCTGGTAGACCAACTCTCAGGCCGCACCTTGGGTTTGCGTGCCGACACCACGCCACAAGTCGCCCGCATTGACGCGCATTTATTGAATCGCAAAGGCGTGACGCGCTTGTGCTATGCAGGCAGCGTGTTGCATACCCGCCCTGACCGCCCGCAATCGACCCGTGAACCATTGCAATTTGGTGCTGAAATTTACGGTCATGCCGGGCGTGAGGCGGATGTCGAGGTGCTGCTGTTGGCGTTGGACAGCTTGAAGGTCGCTGCAGTCAGTGATGTGAGTGTGGATTTGTCCGACGCGCGCATCGTGCGCCATTTGTTGTCGGCGGCTTGCGTGCAACAGGTCTTGCCTGAATCGCACTTAATGCAAATCCATGCCGCATTGGCCGCCAAAGATGCCAGCGAACTGGCTGCATTGACCAAATCATTTCCACACGCGGTGCAACAAGCGCTGTTGACATTGGTGCAACTGTACGGTGACAGCAAGGTGTTGGCTGAGGCTGAAAAAGCCCTTTCGCCGGCATGTTTGTTGCCTGAAGTGCTATCAAATTTGAGATGGTTGGCAGCCCAAATCAAGGGTGCCAAAGTGACTTTTGACCTTGCAGATTTAGGCGGCTATGCCTATTACAGCGGTGCGCGTTTTGCCATGTACGCCAAGGGCGCCCCCGATTCCTTGGTGCGCGGTGGTCGCTATGACGAAGTTGGCGCCGTATTTGGCCGCAACCGACCCGCGGTGGGATTCAGTTTGGACATCAAAGAATTGGTCAGAGCGGTTGTGCCCTTGCCGCTGAAAGCCGCGATTCGTGCGCCATGGAGTGAGTCCACCGGTTTGCAAACAGCCATCAACCAATTACGCCAATCGGGCGAAACGGTGGTGTGCGTCTTACCAGGGCATGAGAGTGAAGTGGATGAATTTACCTGCGACCGCGAGATGGTGGAAGTGACGGGGCAGTGGGTGGTAAAAAATATTGCATAACTGAATTTATACGTGCGAACGACTAACACCGTTCGCCCTGAGCCTGTCGAAGGGGTTCTTTGAAATGATGGTGCTGAGGCTTCGACAAGCTCAGCCCGAACGGCATGGATGGATTGGATATTTGAATGAGCACAGCACAAAAAGTGGGTCGTAATGTCGTGGTTGTCGGCACACAGTGGGGCGACGAAGGCAAAGGCAAATTGGTTGACTGGTTAACCGAAAGCGCTGGCGGCGTGGTGCGCTTTCAGGGCGGTCACAATGCAGGGCACACCTTGGTGATCAATGGTGTCAAGACCGCACTCAATTTGATTCCCAGTGGCATCATGCGTCCAGGTGTGAAGTGCTACATCGGCAACGGCGTGGTGGTCAACGTCGGCCATTTGTTCAAAGAAATCGAAGGTTTGGAGGCAAATGGTGTCGAAGTGCGTTCACGCTTGCGTGTGAGCGAAGCTTGCCCATTGATTTTGCCTTTCCATGAAGCTCTGGACGCCGCGCGCGAAGCCAAGCGCAGCAAAGGGGGCGCAGAAAAAATTGGCACCACCGGCAAAGGCATTGGTCCCGCTTACGAAGACAAAATTGCACGCCGCGCCTTGCGTGTGCAAGACCTGAAATACCCAGCGCGTTTTGCCACCAAGTTGCGCGAATTGTTGGACTTGCACAACCACGTGCTCACCACCTATTTAGGGGCAACTGCATTGGAGTTTGAGCCGATTTATGCAGATGCAATGAAACAAGCTGAGTTGATTAAGCCATTAATGGCCGATGTCTCACGCGAGTTGAACGACGCGCACAAAGCCGGTGTCAACATGTTGTTTGAAGGCGCACAAGGCACACTGTTGGACGTCGATCACGGCACTTACCCCTTCGTCACATCCAGCAACTGCGTGGCTGGTAACGCTGCGGCAGGTGCTGGTGTGGGGCCAAACTTGTTGCATTACATGCTGGGCATCACCAAAGCGTATTGCACCCGTGTCGGCGGTGGTCCGTTTCCGACTGAATTGGAATGGCAAAAAGAAGGCACACCCGGCTACCACATGAGCACCGTGGGTGCAGAGCGTGGCACGGTAACAGGGCGCTATCGCCGCTGTGGTTGGTTTGACGCGGCATTGCTCAAGCGCTCTGCACAAGTCAACGGCATCACTGGTTTGTGCATCACCAAATTAGACGTGTTAGACGGTTTAACCGAATTGAAACTCTGTACGGGCTACACCTTAGATGGTCAAACCATCGACATCTTGCCCATGGGCGCAGACGACATTGAACGCTGCGTGCCAATTTATGAAACCATCCCCGGTTGGACCGAATCCAGTGTCGGCGTGACCGATTACGCCAAATTACCCGCCAATGCCAAAAAATATTTAGAGCGCATTGAACAAGTCACCGGCGTACCCATTCATGTGGTGTCCACCAGCCCAGACCGCGACCACACCATCATGAAGCAGCACCCATTTAATTTGTAAAAATATATGAAAAATATGGCTGTATGCGGCGTATTTATTTCCTAGAGTGCTATTAAATATATAGCATAACACCATCTTTCATAATGATTCAATTCTTGCAACCATCATTCAACCATTCACAATAAGGACACCACCATGTTGACAGAAGACGGCAAGCACCTGTACGTGAGCTATGACGAGTACCACAATCTGATCGAAAAACTCGCCATCAAAATCCACCAGTCTGGCTGGAAGTTTGACACCATTTTGTGCTTGGCGCGTGGCGGTATGCGACCCGGTGATATTTTGTCGCGCGTGTTTGATGTGCCTTTGGCGATCATGTCCACCAGCTCATACCATGCTGAGGCTGGGACACAGCAAGGCGCATTGGACATTGCCCGTTACATCACCACCCCCAAAGGTGAAATCGCTGGCAAGGTGTTGTTGGTGGACGATTTGGCCGACACCGGTCACACCTTGATCGAAGTGATCAACCAACTTAAAAACAACTACGCACCCATCACCGAGCTGCGCAGCGCGGTGCTATGGACCAAAGGTGTTTCTGCTTTCCAAGCCGATTATTCAGTCGAGCACCTGCCCACCAACCCGTGGATTCACCAACCTTTCGAAAACTACGACAGCACCCGTCCAGAGCAATTGATCGCCAAGTGGTCGGTTTAATTGCGGGTCATACCCGTTGATGTGCCCAACGGCCAACTTCGGGTAACATCCGCCTAGCGATGCCATTCAGTCTGCATTGATGTAATTGGGCAGAGCAGTCAAATAGGAGGATGCGACGTGAGCGATAACACAACAGAAAAACGCTTCGGTAGCTTTGCCGAGTTTTACCCTTTTTACTTGGGTGAACACAGCAACAGCACTTGCCGCCGCTTGCACTTCATCGGTACCAGCATTGGTTTTGTTCTGATCGTGATGGCCATTGTCACGCGCAATCCCATGCTGATTCTTTACGGTTTGCTGCAAGGCTACGCCTTCGCATGGGTGGGTCATTTCTTCTTCGAACACAATCGCCCCGCCACTTTCAAATACCCACTTTACAGCTTCATTGGAGACTGGCGCATGTGGGCGGACATGTGGATGGGCAAGGTCAAGTTTTAGCGCAAATTGACCCGTACAGCTCGCCACGTGCGTTGGGCAATCGTCGCTGCAAATCAAATATTCCGTCTTTGACAAAAATCAATTTATTCAAGCGTTAAGTTTGACCTTGGTCAATACCACACCCCATCAAGGTGCCAAGATGAAATTGTCTTTTTTAAACCAAGGAGGATATGATGAAAAAGCAAATAGGTCTAATTGCATTGTTGATGGGTGTGGTATTTTCAGTCGTTGGGTGCGGTGGTGATTCTTCTGACGATGCTACCGTTGCATTCAGGAATGATTCAGCGAGCAAAACGGTTTGTGCTATCTGGGACGGTGTGAATACAGGAGCGCTTTACCCTGGTGAGCTAAGTGCCTCACGGGCTGCCAATGCGGGTACGCATACCATTAAATGGACTAACTGTAGTGGTGGTGACCTAACAACGATAGGTTGGCCCAACTTGGTAGAGGGATATAGCTATACATTTCCCTACAAGGACTGATGCTGAAAGTTGCTTTCGGTAGCAAGTTAATTTGCTGGCGCAGCTAGGGGGGATTTAGTCGGATATTTTTCAAGATGCTGCGCCTTGACTGACACCAATTGCTCTGTACTCACAAGGAGTGGGGCAATCTCTGCCAGCGGCACCAAGACAAACGCGCGTTGCCACATGCGTGGATGCGGAACTGTTAAAGATTCTGTATTAAATTTTTCATCACCAAACAGCAGAATATCCAAATCCAAGGTGCGTGGTGCATTTGTGTAGGGGCGTGCACGGCCTGCATTTTGCTCTATTTTTTGTAGCGCAAAAAGTAATAATTGAGCCGGCTGGGTGCATAAAACCTCTATAACTGCATTGATGTAATCTGGGCTTTTAGGGGTGCCAGGTAAGGACTCCATCGCGGCTGTTTGGTAGAGCGACGATTGCTTGGTGACTTGCACATGGGGCAGATCGTGGATGGCGTGGATGGCTTCCTGCACTTTGCTTGCTGCATCACCTAAATTTGCACCCAAGGCAATGTAGGCGGTGACGGGTTGGTGTACCGTCTTTGTCATGGATCACTCGGTTGGTGGGTTGGGTACAAAAGCAGGGTTGGCTTTTTTCACGCCACCGCGTTTTCTGCGTCTGCGTTTTTTGGCAGGGTCGGTGTTGGTGGGCGTATCGATAGTCTCATCGAATTCACCTGCTTCGCTCAGCTCATCGGGATTGGCTGTATGGGCCTTGGTGCTGCTTTTGGGCTTATTCTTTTGCGTTTCACGTTGTTGCTGGCGTTGCTCTTGCCGCACTTGGTCGATCAGGTCTTCGCGAACTTCGTCGCTGGCCATGCTGAATTCTTGCCACCATTCGGCCAGCGCTTCGTCCACCTCACCCGCGTCGGCGCGCAAGCGCATGAAGTCAAAGCTGGCTCTGAAGCGCGGCTGGTCCACCATGCTGAACGGGGTGCTGCCGACGCGCTTTTCAAAGCGGGGTTGCATCATCCAGATTTCGCGCATGTCGGCAGCCAGTTTGCCACGGCCCGACACATCGCCAATGCGTGCGTTGAACACATCGTCAATGGCATCTTGCAGCGCAGGGAAGCTGTGTTGGCGTTGCCGTAATCTGGCGGCCCAACCATCGCGCACGTCAGCCCACAACACACAGGCCAACAAAAAGCTGGCAACCACGGGTTTGCCCTCGCCCACACGGCGGTCGGTGTCCTCAAGCGCAACGCGTACCAAGGTTTGATCAGCACGTTCAACCACCACATCCAAAAGTGGGTAAATGCCTTTGGCCATGCCCAATGCTTTGAGTGTGTTTATGCTGCTTTGTGCATGGCCGGTTTGCAAAAGTTTGAGCATTTCGTCAAACAAGCGGCTTTGTGGCACGTCGGCCAAGAGTTTTTGTGATGCCAATAATGGCGCTGCGGTTTTGCTGTCCAGCTTAAAGCCCAATGGCGCCAGCTTTGCAGCAAAACGTACCGCGCGAATGATGCGCACCGGGTCTTCGCGGTAACGCGCTGTGGCGTCGCCAATCATGCGAATCACGCGATTTTGAGCGTCTTTGAAGCCGCCGTGGTAGTCCACCACGATTTGCGTTTCGGGGTCGTAATACATGGCGTTGATGGTGAAGTCGCGGCGCACCGCGTCTTCTTGCTGTGTACCCCACACGTTGTCACGCAGCACGCGTCCCGTTGAATCGACCGCGTGCTTCATACCGGCCAATTCCGATTTGCTGGTTTTTTCGTTGCCCTTGACTTGCTCGGCAGCCGCATTGTCCAAATTCGCACGGAAGGTGGTGACCTCAATCACCTCATGCTCGCGCCCGCGCCCGTACACCACATGCACGATGCGAAAGCGCCGGCCAATGATGAAGGCACGGCGGAACAGGTGTTTAACTTGTTCGGGTGTGGCATTGGTGGCCACATCAAAATCTTTAGGGCGCAAGCCCACCAACAGGTCGCGCACTGCGCCACCCACAATGTAAGCTTGAAATCCGGCACGTTTGAGCACGTGCACCACATCGCGGGCGCGGTCGTCCACCAAGTCGTTATCAATAGCGTGGGTGGCGACCCCAATGTCCTCACGTTTGCCGTAATTGACTTTTTTGCCCTTGGGCGTTTTGCCGTCAGCGCTGCTGTCTGACTTGCCAAGCAATTTGTTGATGAATTTCTTAATCATGGTTTCCTAGGTAGCCCTGATTATCCCAGAGTGCACACAAGGGTTTCAAACTCACGCAAAAAGGTCCAAAACCTGCCATCCACGCTCTTGTGCGACTGCGCGTAAACGCGGATCTGGGTTGGTGGCAATGGGCTTGTTAACTTTTTCTAAAAGGGCAATGTCATTGATGGAGTCGGTATAAAACGTGCTGTGCACATGGTTCCAACTTAAATTGTGAGCCGCCAGCCAGGCTTCAACGCGGGTGACTTTGCCCTCATGTGCAGATGCAATACCTTTGATTTCACCCGTGATCCAACCAGTGCCGCCTGCGGTTGAGTCTGTTTCAAGTTGCACGGCAATCAGTTCATCAATGCCCAGTAGCGTGGCGATGGGACGGGTGACGAATTCGTTGGTGGCGGTGACGATGATGAGCTGGTCACCCGCTGCGCGGTGTTTGGCAATTAAATCTGTGGTCGTTTTTTGGATGGCAGGTTGAATCACAGTGGCCATGAATTGCGCATGTGCAGCTTGGGACTTGGCAGCGCCTTGCGCTTTAATGGCTTGGGTGGCAAAGCGCACGTAATTCGCAATTTTCAATTCACCTTTTTTGTACTGCGCAAAAAAATCGTCGTTGCGTTGTTTGAATTCAACCGGGTCGGTCCAACCAATTTGCGTGGTGAACTCTCCCCATGCATAGTCAGAATCCAGCGGCAACAGCGTGTGGTCAAGGTCAAAAAGTGTCAGGTTTTTCATCTGTTGGTGGGATTCTAGTTTGCTATATGTTTAATAGCACTGTAGGCAGTAAATATGCCATCTACAGCCATATTTTCCATATATTTTGCAGCCATGAATGACTCAGGCTTCATTCATCATGGTTTTGATCAATGCGACGGTAATGGCTTTTTTTGACTGCAGTGCGTAGCCGTCCATGGCATCCAAGAGCTCCATCAAACTGCCTAAATCGCGGCTGAAGCGTTTGAGCATAAAGTCTATCACATCGTCACTTAAGAACACGCCGCGCGCATCGGCTTCTTGGCGCAGCACGCCACGGCGTTCGTGTTCGGACAGCACTTGCAAGGCATAGACGTGACCCCAGCCTAGGCGGGTGCGCAGGTCTTCACGCAGATGCAATTGCGCAGGCGGTGCATCCCCCGCGGCCAATACCCAGCGCTGCACGCCGTTGTTGGGTGTCATGGCGTTGACAAACCAATTGAAGGCCGCGTGTTGCTGTTCTGCCGTATACAAATGCACATCGTCCATCAGCACTGCCACCCATGCTTCGTTGAACGCCGGCGGCGTTAACATGTTGGCATCCAACCAACCGACTTGCGCGCCAGTTTCTTGCAAGGCATGTGAAACCGCTTTGAGCAAATGCGATTTGCCACTGGAGCTTGCACCATAAATGTAAGTGGGCACGGGTGAACGAGTGGGGCTGTGCGCCCACAGTTTCAGATGCTCTGATACCGCAACGTTGGGGCCCGCAAAAAAATTATCCAGAGTGGGACCTGTCCCAATGCCAATGTCCAGTGCGATTTGTTTCATGGGTGGTGAATGTGTTTAACCCTGGTAGAGCTTGCTGCGCATGTAATTGGCTTGCACGCGACGCATGGCCACCAACAGCACCGCACTGACTGGTAATGCCACCAAAATACCCACAAATCCAAACAGTTGACCAAACGCCAGCAACGAAAAAATCACCGCCACAGGGTGCAAGCCAATGCGTTCGCCCACCAAGCGCGGGGTGAGAAAAATGCTTTCAATCATTTGGCCAGCGCCGTACACCACCGCCACCATCACCAACGCTTTGATGGACGCAAATTGCAGCAAACCCGACAGCAACGCCATCACCAAGCCCAAACCAAACCCCAAGTAAGGGACAAACACCGCCAGCCCAGTAAAGATGCCAATGGGCCAGGCCAGGTCCAGTCCAAACAACGCCAACCCCACGCTGTACAACAATGCCAAAGCGAGCATGACCAATATTTGCCCACGCAGGTATTGCCCCAACACGGCATCAGCGTCATGCATAAAGCTGTCAAACCCTGCACGCATGCGGGGCGGGACAAAGGACTGTGCGCGTGCCACAAAGCGGTCCCAATCGTTCAGCAAATAAAACAGCACCACGGGTATCAACACCGCATTGCCCACCACCGCCAATGCCACACTGCCGCCCAGTTTGACGGATGACAGCACCGAACCCAAGCTGTCTTCCGCATTGGTGTTGAGGTATTTCAAAATAAATGCTTTGATGTGGGCAAAGTCAAAAGTGGCGTTGATGCCCAGTTGCGCCAGCAAGGGTTGAACCCAGGTACTGATATGGTCCAAAAGCACAGGTACTTGTTCTTTGAGCAGCGGCAGTTGCTTGGTCAAAATGGGCACAATCATCAACAGCAAGGCCAACAGCGCCAGTATGAACAACAGCTCGACCAGCACCACAGCCAACACACGCGGTAGCTTACCGCCCCACAATGCGTCCAAACGGTTCACCACGGGGTTCAAGGCGTAGGCCAAGACAGACGCCACCACAAAGGGCGTCAGCACAGGACCCAGTAACCACAGCACCAGTACCGTCGCAGCAGCGATGCCCACCCATGCGAAGACGCTTTTTTGTGTGGCGGTAAATTGCATGAGTGACCTTTGGTAAAACCCTTAAAATGGTCATAAATTTTAACCGTGTACGCACAGCATCGTGTGCTTTGGCCGCTTGACTCTATGACATCCTCTACAAATTCACCCCAAACTACCCCATTAAGCTACAAAGATGCAGGCGTTGACATTGACGCCGGCGATGCGCTGATAGACCGTATCAAGCCGTTTGCTAAAAAAACCATGCGCGACGGCGTGTTGGCTGGCATTGGTGGTTTTGGTGCTTTGTTTGAAGTTTCCAAGAAATACCAAGAGCCGGTTTTAGTCAGCGGTACCGATGGCGTGGGCACCAAATTGAAATTGGCGTTTGAGTGGGACATGCACGACACCGTGGGCATCGATTTGGTGGCCATGAGCGTCAACGACGTGTTGGTGCAAGGTGCAGAGCCCTTGTTCTTTTTGGATTATTTTGCCTGTGGCAAGCTGCACATCGATACCGCAGCGACCGTTATTCAAGGCATTGCCAAAGGGTGTGAGCTGTCAGGTTGCGCCTTGATTGGAGGCGAAACCGCCGAAATGCCAGGCATGTACCCTGCTGGCGAATACGACTTGGCTGGCTTTGCGGTGGGCGCGGTAGAGAAAGCAAAAATTTTGACTGGCGCATCGATAGGCGCGGGCGATGTGGTGCTGGGTTTGAAAAGTAACGGCGTGCATTCCAACGGTTTCAGCTTGGTGCGCAAATGCATTGAGCGTGCGCAAGGTAACGGGAAAATACCCGCAACTTTGGACGGCCAGCCCTTCAAACAAGCGGTGATGATGCCAACCCGTTTGTATGTGTTGAATGTATTGAAAGCGTTGGCCGCACACCCACTGCAAACTGCAGCAGATGGTGCAACAACGGGCATCAAAGCATTGGCGCACATCACGGGCGGTGGCTTGCTGGAAAACATCCCCCGCGTTCTACCCAAAGGCATGGCTGCACACTTGAAGAAAGGCAGCTGGCCACAAACTGAACTCTTTGCGTGGCTGCAACAAACCGCTGGCATCGACGACATTGAAATGAACCGCACCTTCAACAACGGCATTGGCATGGTGGTGGTGGTGGATGCCGGTAGCAGCACCGCAGTCACCAAAACGCTGCGTGACCTGGGCGAAGCCGTCTTCGAAATCGGCACCATAGCAACGCAAGGCAATGGCGCTGCGGTGGTGGTGGGTTAGCGGCAATGACGCTTAAAATAAGTGAAAAATATGGATGTAGGCGGCGTATTTATTGCCTATATTGCTATTAAATATATAGCAAATGACGCTTTGTGGTTAAATCCGCCAGTTAGCCTTGAATGGTTTCGGCCATTTGGATGCAATATTGTTGCAAGTTGTCAGGAATGTCGTTCGGACACACGCCACACGCCAAATT
>CALMEI010000032.1 GCA_937863225.1 uncultured Polaromonas sp. | reverse complement strand
CTTGATAATGTGGACCTGGTATATCAGTAGGTAACAAGTCGCAACTCATAGCATCATGCCCTGCCTGAATGAAAGCGTCTCGCACCGTCCCTGAGTATTCACAAGCAATAAGAACTTTCACGCCCACTCTCCATATTCCTTTGGATATGCAAGCGCTAGCTCTGCAAGGCTTTGCGGCGTGCCACTTCCTGTATGATTTGTGCTTTCAAATTGCTTAGGTTGCATGGGTCTAGCTGTGCAAAGTGCTTTATGCTCCAGTTCGCATAATCCTTGTCCAGCTTTGCGGTTTGAATGATTGTTTCGATAAAGCGCATTTGATAATCCGAAATAGGCAGCGGCTCTGGTGATAAGGGTTTGTTTGTTGTCATTCATTGCGGTTTTTCTTATAAGCGTCAATCGCTTCGCGCAAAGCCGTCACTTCGCTTGCATGAAAATACGATGACTTTGTTAATCTGCGCAATTCGACCATTACACTGTCAGCGATACTTTCATTTATCATCAAACTTCTCATGCTGTATTGTTTTGGGCTTGTTTTCCATGAATGCAGCTTTTCAATAGCGAATCGAATCAGCCCGTAGATCGACCCAATGACAACTATTTTGTAAACAAGGTATCCAAACAATACCCATATCGCCATAGCTGGCAAATGCGAAACCATTTCAACTAATAACTTCAACTCTTCCATAAAACCTCCTTATAAAAATTATTCATTCACTGGCTCTCCAAGCACTGAAAGCGCCCAATTGATCGCTTTTTCGTCATGTTTGATGCCTGCCTTTACTTCGTCCAACAGTCTGTGTGCACGTTGTTTGAATGCGTCTTTGATGTGGGTGTAAAGTTTCATGCTGCAATACTCAGGTTTTGTGGCATGGCTTTATCGTTGCCAATACGTACAGGCTCAGGGTATTTCAGGCCTTTTTTGAGCCATCCTTCGCGGTTTGTGTCACCCTGCAAAGCTGGCACATTGCTAGCACCTGAAGCCAAATACGCTCTGTACCCCTCGCAAAATTTGTGTTGCGTATAGCTCAAATCATTTAAGTCTGTGCGACAAAGTTTTGCCCATCCGCCCATGTCCATGATGGTTGCGTGTATTGCAGAGTCACCAAAATCAACGTCACGATAAGCCCCAACGTCGCTCATTGCGCCGTGTACTATGCCCCAGGCGATGATGCTTCGGTCGGTCTTTGTGCCAGCCAAAATGCGGATAATGTCAGCGACTTTAGGTGCAAACTGCCCCTTGTCAGGGTCTACAGCGTGCGCGTTTAATGCCTTAGATACCTGCTCATAGCTGTAGTTTTGGCAAGCGTTCCACCACACCGACAAAGTGAACGTACTCACGGGCTGACGGTAGTAGCCAAGCACATCGCTCACAAGTTCCACGAACGCTGATTTTTCGTTTTCAAGCATTTGCCGTCTCCATTAAAAATCTGTTTGCAACCGCTCTGTTTGCAGCCTCTAGCGCCTCTTGCGCGTTTGGTGTTTTTCCGTTTGTTGCGCCTTGTGCGGTAACCCTTTGCGACCGAACCCAATTCCGCCACGTTGCAAACCAATCCAGCTTTACCCCGTCTTTGCCAGCTTTTGAAATCCAAAAATCCTTAAACCCATCGAATGTTTTTTCAATGTCAAGGTCTGGTCTTTGAACGACTGCCCAATCTTTCCATTCCGTCAACAAAAAGGAATGAGACGGTAGGCGCGTGCCTTTAGGCTGCGCTGTCTCTACTTTGGTTAATGGTTTATGGTTATTGGTTATTGGTTCTTGGTTAGTTGAAGTGCCGTTGGATTCTGTTGCAACGGCTGGCAACGGCTGTTCAACGGCTGTTGATGCACCGTTGAGCGCTTGTTGCTTTTTTAGTGCTTTTGCAGCTGCTGATGCCCGTCCAGCTATGGCTTTTTGGCTTGTGCTTGAGTGATAGGCGCAAATCTCTTCTTCGCAACGCCCTTGATACCATCCTGTTGGTGTTTTCGTGAAAAACTCGTTCAACACCTGTTCAACAGCCGTTGCTTCCTCGTTGGAACGTGCTAGTATTTTTCTGCAAATGTAGGCGACGTCCAGTGGCAATTGCTTTTCTGTGTCATAGTACATATCCAGCAAATCACGGTAAATTGATCGTTCAAGCCGTGTTAGATGCCGTGTTGCACGGTCAAAGTCGCCAATGTGATGTTGGTATGAATACATTAAATCAACTCCAATTGCGCTGGCACAAGTTCCCAAACCCTAGCCCCGCCGCGTATCTCTACAGCGCCGTTAATCGTGCTTAAACGCGCTTTTTTTGATTCGGCTATCTCGGTCATACGGCGGTCGATTTGAACCACAGAAAGCCCAGTTTCATGGCTTAATTCATGCGCCGTGGCTTTGTGCAGTGTTGCCAGTCCTGCTAGGATTCGGTCAACATGGTTGCCTTTGAACTTTTCAGCATATGCAGCCGCCATGTGGCTGGTTACTGGGTCGGTATTGCGTGCGAGATTCATGACTTTCTCTTCTTAAATTTTTCTATGCAATAATCAAAAACAAGGTAAATGACTTGTCCGATAATGAGCCCCCAACCAGCGCCAATAAGAAAATCGTAGAGCCACTTATCACTCATAGCCGTCCCCTTATCGCATTAGTACGGTCTGATTCTTTTTGGCTGGCAATGTGGATTTGGCTTTTTTGAAAAGCCGTCACTTGTGCTGTGCGCTCTGCTACTGATTTACGGCTATCTCTGTAGGCCTTTTCACATACCTT
>CALMEI010000031.1 GCA_937863225.1 uncultured Polaromonas sp. | reverse complement strand
CCCCACTGCTGCCTCCCGTAGGAGTCTGGACCGTGTCTCAGTTCCAGTGTGGCTGGTCGTCCTCTCAGACCAGCTACAGATCGCAGGCTTGGTGAGCTTTTACCTCACCAACAACCTAATCTGATATCGGCCGCTCCAATCGCGCGAGGTCTTGCGATCCCCCGCTTTCATCCGCAGATCGTATGCGGTATTAGCACAACTTTCGCTGCGTTATCCCCCACGACTGGGCACGTTCCGATATATTACTCACCCGTTCGCCACTCGCCACCAGGATTGCTCCCGTGCTGCCGTTCGACTTGCATGTGTAAGGCATGCCGCCAGCGTTCAATCTGAGCCAGGATCAAACTCTATAGTTCGATCTTGAATTTTTTACTTGATTTCTCAAGTTACTCATAAATTGGAATCGACGTGATTATCTTTGACGACTTTCACATCTTTTTTACTTCATGAGTGTTTGTAAGTCATATAGACTTAGTTCCGAAGAACTTGGCAATCGCCTTCAAACACCCACGCTTATCGGCTGTAAATTTTTAATGATCTTTACCAATTTCTTGGTAAGCTAGCTGCAATCAGCTGGGTTTTCGATTATACACAGATTTTCTCAAATAAGCGTATCTTCTAAATTTATTTCTGTTTATTTTTCATCACCTTTTGATTGGTGAGAACAATTTAGCAGAGCCTCGAATTATACACCGTTTTTTAACCTACGGTCAATTTTCGATAAATTTTCTGCTTTTTTTATAAGCCAGGAGATTTTTCATTAATCCCCTACTACTTTTCGGTAGAGCCTGCGATTATATACCGAAAAATTCGAGTTCGTCAATTCACGAATTGATTTCTTTAAATTGCACTCTTTTCTTATCTGATTGGCACTACTTCGTCCAGAGCACCCACATTCTTAGGTTTTGCTTCACTCTATTGGCATATTCTCCTGCCTCATTACCCCAACCCGCAAAATAATCTGCGCGCACAGCACCTGTTATTGCGCTTCCCGTGTCTTGTGCAATGACAATCTTTTGTATTCGCCCCACGCTACCGTTACTTACTAACCAAACAGGCGCACCATAGGGGATGCTGTGACGATCAACAGCGATGGAGTGCTCTGGAGTTAGCGAGACACCCTGTGCTCCTCTTGGCCCTCCAGCCATATCTTTCAAAAGTTCCTCATGAAAGAAAACCACTCTAGGATTACTCCACAATAACTCATTTGTTCGGTGTTGATTGCGTGCTTGCCAATCTTTAATGCCCTTCCACGTGATGTCACGACTACCTCTTTCGCCTTGTTCTAACAACCAACGCCCTATACTTCTATAAGGATGTTCATTATTTGCCGCATAAGCAAGTCGTATCGTACGTTGTGTGCCATCAGCCTCAATTATGTTGAGGCGACCTGATCCTTGTATTTGCAGAATCATTGCATCGATTGGATTGGCAACGTATGCAATTTCATGTCCCCGTAACTTTGCCCTCGCCAGTGGCAAGCTATCTATCTCCTGCCGTGTATGCCATGGAATTCTGGCACCCAAATTAGCCGGAGGACGATATAAAGGCACAGTAAATCCTGGGCGCAGAATTCTGGACGCTATGATCTCTGGTTCAAAATACGATGTAAGCAATCCCTCACTTTGCCCGTTCAAACTTTCTACTCGATATGGCTGCAATTTTTCTTTCATCCAAGCAATTTGAGCCTCACTAGTAGAGAGTCCATGCCTACGTATATCTGCACATAAGTTTGCCATTGCGGTGGCGGGCACTTCACAACTTTTCAACCACGCCTTCCATGCACCCGAAACTCCTAATTTACTACTCTCGGCCCATCCAGGTAGCTCATGCCACTGTATTGGCACCCACCTACTATTTACTTGCACGATAACAGAGGGTAACCGTATATTCTCATCCGCATTTTTATGAAACCTGTCAGTTCCAAATTCAGTTAATGGTGTTGAGCATGCCCCCAAAAATGCAGCAACAACCAAGTTCAAAAAAAAGTTGGAAAATTGTTTAACCTGCATTTATAAAGCCCGATGTTGCAGTGCTTGTAACTGGTGTCGAACAGTTTGTAAATGTTTAATGTCTGTTTCGGCTACAACAACGCCAACACCTTTTTCTAGAAACGCCTTTACTTCCCCCCATGGGCTTACTACCATCGAGTGCCCCCACGTCTCACGACCGCTAGGGTGCATGCCACCTTGAGCCGCGGCAATGATAAAAGTCAGATTTTCGATTGCACGAGCGCGTAGCAAAACATCCCAATGGGCCATCCCTGTCGTATGTGTAAAAGCACTAGGAACCAACCAAGCGTCTGCTTGCTGACTGCGGTAAAGCTCTGGAAAACGAAGGTCATAACATACACTCAATCCTATGCGCCACAGATGTCCATCTTTTGATGGTAGATTGAACACCACTGGTAACTTTCCACTTTCCAATACCATCGATTCATCATAGCTCTCAACATTATTATCAAAGCGAAATAAATGAATTTTGTCATATCGACTGACGCACTCACCATTTGGTGAAAAAACCAAAGTACTGTTGCGTACACGCTGCGGATCAACGGTGCGGATTGGTATCGTTCCACCAACTAACCATATCCCCAATTCGGTAGCAATTTGAGATAGAAACGATTGGATTTTTCCCTCTCCAAAAGTCTCAGCAATGTCTAATTTTTCACTGTCTTTAGATCCAATTAAACAGAAATACTCAGGCAATACCGCGAGCTCAACGCCCTGACAAGCAGCTTTATTGAGTAATTCACGGGCTTGTGAAAGATTGTCATCTAAATTACTGCCTGCAATCATCTGAATCGCTGCTACTTTCATACATTTAGCTCCTTATGATTTCTTTGCATCAGCTTTGTTCAAATGTTTAACCTCTGTAATCAGCGGATCTGTCCAAGTGCCTGTTACATGTAGTTCTCGTGTTGCAGCTTCTATCAATGGCTGTCGTAAAAATAGTTGCGCCAAAAAAGTCCCTAACCCTATGGCCGGATTTATTGCTGTAGCTACCAATAACGAAGCAACCCCTGCATTGACTTCAGGCGCAATTACAATTCTTAATTCTTGTGTTTCTTTTGCCACATCCGATTGCCCTTCTATCAACACCACAGCGTTCACGCCACTCATTTGAAAATTGTTTGTGCTAGCGATACCACGCGCTATCGCCACATCCCCACGGATAAAGTCAAAGGCAAAACCACTACTAAAGACATCACGAAAATCAAAAGTCAGACGCTTCATGATGGTTTGCATGCTGAGGATACTTAGCAACTTGCCTACACCTGGATCCGACTTTAAAAATTGTCCTTTTTCAATATTGATATTGAATTGGCCAGTCATACTCGGGTAATTCATCGATAACGGGGATCCTCGCCAAGCTATTTGTCCTTCCATTCTTCCTGCTCCACCCGAAACAGTGTCCTTAATTCCAAAAAGGTCCAGTAATTTCCCAGCATCAGTGATGTCGAGCTTGAAATCTAATCGGGTATTGGCATTCACATCGCCCATCCAAATACCTGTAGCTGAAAATTTGGCTTCTGATGTAGTCACATTGAATTTATTCAGCCTCCACTCACGATCAACTCTCCCCAATCTTCTGGCTGTTGATGCCAGATTCACCGCCTCAACCTCAACACGTCCTAATTTACGACCCTTTAACTCAAAATCATCAACGATAAAATCCAAAGCTGGAATGCCAGTAGGTTGTTCGTCTAATAATTTCTCGACATCTTTGACCTGTGAATCACCCACCGTTAATCGAGCTAGGCGAGCGTACACGCTACCTGATCCATTTCGCATGTCTGGCAACCGATATTCAAGATACCCACTTAACTGCTTAGCCTCCATATTCGCACGCCAAGTTGCCCCCACACGCGAAGCTCCTAAAAATATGTTTTCAAAGCGACGTCCTTGAACTACCAATGCTTTTGCTCGTAGTGCAACAATACTGGGCGTGTAATCGTCTTGAGTACTGGTTACTTGCATTGACGTCAAATCCGTATAACTTAACTGGTTTTTTTGTGTGATTGGCGTCGTTTCATTAATCCCCAGAGCTGCGATAACTGCACCCCATTGATCAACGTCAATAAAATCCACATTGATGTTTGCAGCAACACCCGAATCTGGTTCAGGCAAGGATTCATCTGCGGCCAAACCAACCCCAATTCCTCCCTGGATTAGTTTTGGTTTTTCGCCCCGAATATCTCTGACAAATTTGAATTCGGCAATTTTATCGATTGCAATATGCACTTGATCTTTTGGACGAGCTCTACCATCACGCTCAAATTCCAAAGATTTATCGATTAATGTATTGCTATAACTTACTGGCATTGCTGATTGTGCAGACTTATTCAACGGTGCGGGTAAATCAATCCCCATGCCGACCAAATTGCTTTGCACCAACAACTCAGAATGACCTTGCCGAAAGCGCAGCTCTGCCGTATAACTCAAACTACCAGTTGCGTACTTAGCGATGGTCGGTAGCACACTGAGGTTTTTTGACTCTTGAAGCGCAACAGCAGTGGCATCACCATGCCCACGTATGGTCACCGTAGAGCTCGCACCTAATTTATTACTTGAATGACCACCATCAAAACGAATACTGCCGCCAAATAATTGCGCTTGGGCATCTTTAATTTCAAATCCATTTTCACTGAAATTGACAATGCCTTTTGCTTGACTTAAACGCGGCGTATCGGGAGTTATTTGAACATCATTACCATGAAAATTGATGGTTCCATTCACACGTGTATTCTGTAAATTTGCGACAGGTAGAGACAAATCAAATTTAAAATCACTTAGACCATCGAATTTCGAATTTGCCAAAACTTTACTGGTTAATTCGTTGACGGGTGTTGTCAAGATGAATCCTTGCAACTCTTCTAACGGGCCATTTCCTTTTGCATTCACCACCACTTGGACAGTCGAGAAGTCTGCAATTGAAACATCTGCTTGCGAAATCTGTAGCCGGGGTAACCCAACAATATTAAGACCGCTGCTTTTCACACTCAAACTGTGCCGATCAATGATCAGATTTCCATTGATCTTATGCAGACTTGGCCATGGTATGTTATCTTTAGCCTGCAATTGACGAGGTGCATAGGCCACTGTTGCTTGATTTACTTTAGCCTCCACACGAAAAATGCCTTGTTTGGGATTTTTCGATGGCATATCACTCAAATCACCCTTGATTGTGAAATCCACCTTGTTTGAACTCCCTTGCAAGACCGCATTGCGCACATAATCGCGAGCTGATTTATTGATTCCTGTGGGAAGATATCGCCACACACGAGAAGCGTCAGCGCGCGTCAAAGTAGCACGCAAATCCAGCTCTCCTGGGAATCGGCGTTTACTGATCGCTTGACTCGGTTCACTTGTGCGCCAAGTCAGCTGACCTGTTCCTTGTGCATCAGCGTTATTAATAAGTAATTTCCTGATATTGACTTCTATATTTTTTTCATCTGGGATTTTTGCATTAGATCCGGGTGAAATACGCCATTGAACTTCTGCCGATAACTTATCAACCGGAACAACCGATTCTTCAAAAACACCCGGTACATCAACCTCCCCATTTTCGACATCCACCTTAGCTGTTCCGCCATTTAAATTAAACTCAAACTCAACACGTGCGCCACGAACCCCTGGCCTGCCTAGATCTTCATGCAAATTCTCGCCTTCACTTAGCATTGTTTTGCTGTGTTGTGAGGCTATCTGTAAGTCTGTAACGATGCCCTTCGCATTTAATTCGGAGAGGGCTTCTAAATTTCCACGCCAAGTTGCTGCAATAGACTGAATAACACCTTTTGGCGCAAAGCTGGTTAATTTTGCATGGTTCGGAGCACCCAAAGGTAAGCGGTTTGCAATCAAACTCAGAGTCGCTAAATCCAGCCTGTCAGCTCTAAATTCACCTGTTGAATCAACGGTAACAACAGATTTGTCACCCGTCTTGTTAGAGTCTGTTTGCGAGAAGAAGACATTGCCGCCAGGCCAACTCAAACCATCTTGGGTTTGAAATTTCAAATTTTGGGTTGAGAATTCAAAGCCATTTTTAATTTGCTTACCAATGAATCTGCCTGACATCGATTGCAAGGCCAAGGGCTCAAGACCCTTTCCCAGAGTGGCATCTACTTTTGAAAGTACAACATCGGTTGTGAATTGCGTCCATGCTGCTTTGCGCAGGCTTACCCAAGCCTGCATATGCCCCACGCCTCGACCAAATTGGCTGCTGAATTGAATGTATTGACTTAAATGGGAAACATCTATTTTTTTAAAATCCGCAAATATATCGCCTGTCCAATCTGACCACTTACCCTTATCTGGTGAAAGCAATGATTGTTTGAACACTCCTTGTAACGACAATCGCTCGCCCCATTCTGGCGGAGGGGTTGCATCTAAACGCAGTAAATGTCTGTTAAATGGGTTGCGAGAAACAAAATCAACTTGCGTTAACACCAATGGGGGCGGTACCCCCATAACGCCATTGGGCTTTTCATCCACCCATCGCACGGTTCCATTACGAACCAAAAATTCTGGCTGTGAAAAAAACCAATCTAAACCACCTGAGGACGTCTTATCTTTATCGGAAAGATCCAATCCAGCGATAAAAATTTTCCCATTTAAATTTCGGCGAATTTCCAAATTCGGATTCTCAATGTACAGTTGTTCGACATTAAGCCGAAGCAGTGAGGCTGGAGAAATTGCAGTCAATACGCGGTTTAATCGCAGAGCCTCACGACCCTGTGGGTCAAATAGAACAACATCTTTCAGCTCAAAAGAAGGCACCATTCCATGCGCTACTGCTTCGACCTGTCCAATCCGAACAGGTACGCCGAGTGCTTTAGTGGCCTGAATTTCAAGCTGCGGGCGGAATTCATCAATACGAGGCACAATGATGCCATGTAGAGTTGCCCAAGCCAATGCGAAAATTACCCAACAAAAGACCAAAAACCACAAAATTATGCGCGAAGCCATGGCCCAAAGACGCCAAAATCTCAGTTTATTGGATTGCTGAAGAGCTGATGTTGGACTGGTTTGTTTCATACTATACAGCCCTAATTATGACGCTAGCCAAGTCCACTGATGTCTTCAAGAATAAGATATAGAGCACAACGACATGAATTTCAGTCAATTAGCCAGTAAATCACGCTTTTATCAAAGGCTGGAACGGCGTTACGAAGCCTATTTGCACTTGTTAGTCTCAGGAGAACCACGACGAGAAAACATGCAATTCACACTTAAAGCCTTGATGGAACAAGGCTTTGATACCTCATCCGCATTGCGCATTTTGAGGCAATTGGTGATGCACCGTTTGATCAAATTGGATTGTGAACTTCATGCGTCATTGGCAATTGTCACGCAAGCCGTGACAGATTTGGCTGAACTCGCACTGGATGTTGCCATGCAAAGCGCTTATGAGGTATTGGATGATCAATATGGTCAACCAATTGTGCCAAACAGTTCAACACGCGCCAAAATGTGGGTGCTTGGTATGGGTAAATTAGGCGCCCGCGAATTGAATGTATCCAGTGATATCGATTTGATTTATGTTTACGATGAGGATGGTGAATCCACAGGTAATTCAGAAGGGCGTAACCGCATCAGCAACCATGAATATTTTTGCAAAGCCGTTAAGCTAATTTCTGATTTGATCGGCTACACAACCGAACACGGATTTGTTTTTCGAGTGGATTTGGCCTTACGGCCAAACGGCAACTCAGGCCCAGCTGCCGTTTCTTTATCAGCGCTAGAAGAATACTTACAAGTACAAGGCCGCGAATGGGAACGCTTTGCCTGGCTTAAAAGTCGCGTGGTAGCGCCATTAGAAAGCGTACAAAACGGCTCTGCAAATGCAATGCGTGCAGTGGTATTACCATTTGTTTTTAGAAAATATTTGGATTACAACGTATTTGAATCATTACGCAGTTTGCACCAAAAAATAAGGCAAGAATCTGCACGTCGAAGTGCTGGAAGACCGGACCGCGCGAATGATGTCAAGCTTTCACGTGGGGGCATACGTGAAATAGAATTCACAGTCCAACTCTTGCAAGTGGTACGCGGCGGTCAATTTCCAGAACTACGCAAACGTCCCACCTTGAAAGCGATGCAATGCGTAGCACGTGCGGGTTTGATGTCCAACGCCACTTCAGAGGCTTTGTCAAACGCCTACGTGTTTTTACGTCGTGTGGAACACCGCATTCAATACCTTGACGACCAACAGACGCACGTGTTACCTACCGATGATGCCGATCTGAATTGGATTGCAGAAACGATGGGATACGACAATAGCGGTGCCTTTTTAATTGACTTAGATGCGCACAGAGAATTCGTTGCCAACGAATTTGATAATTTATTGCGTGGCGCTGATTCGCAAAAAACCAGTAAGACCACACATTGCAAAGCTTGCTCTGGACAGCATCACGGACCAGTTCACCCAACTGCTCACAATTCACCTGAAGCCTGCCTAGCACCCGAGCTGACTGCTTTCAATAACCGCATCAATGGTTGGCTCAATCATCCGCGTGTGCTGGGATTACGCGATGATAGTCGTCAGCGACTCGATAGGCTTTTACAACGCACACAGTATTGGCTACAAGAGTCGCGTGTCAGCGAGTTGTCTGCCATGCGAAGCATAGATTTTATTGAACCCCTTCTGCGACGCGAGAGTTATTTGGCTTTATTGTGGGAGCGTCCCTTAGTGCACGAACGCTTGCTCAAGCTTTTAGGTAGCGCCAAATGGTCGGCTCGTTATTTACTGCAACATCCAGGTGTCATTGATGAGCTGGCAAGTCAAACATGGACGACAGAGCGATTTAATTCGGCTGATTTTGAACGTGATCTTGACTTGCGTATTCAATCGCTACAACGCACAGGCGAAGACGATGTGGAGACTCTTTTAAACTTACTGCGTCGCGCTCATCATGCAGAACTGTTTCGCACATTGGCACGCGACATTGAAGGACAGCTCAGCGTGGAACAAGTTGCAGATGACTTAAGTGCATTGGCTGACGCAGTGCTTCGCACTACCATATCTTGGTGCTGGCAGCGCATGAAAATCAAACACCGTGAAACACCCCAAATTGCGATTATTGGCTATGGCAAGCTCGGAGGTAAAGAGTTAGGCTATGGGAGCGATTTGGATATCGTGTTTGTTTACGATGACGACGATGAACGTTCTGGTGAAATTTACAGTAACTTTGTACGTAAATTGATCACCTGGCTTGACACAAAAACAGCGGAAGGCGATTTGTTTGAAATCGACACCGCATTACGACCCAACGGGGGATCCGGCTTACTGGTTACCAGCATATCTGCATTTGCTGATTACCAAGAAAATCGTGGCAGTAACACAGCTTGGACTTGGGAGCATCAAGCCATGACGCGGGCTCGATTTGTCGCTGGTTATGAATCGCTGCGACAGAAGTTCGACACAGTTCGCAAAAACGTCATTTGTGCACAACGCGATTTGGTATCGTTAAAAACAGAAATCTTAGCGATGCGTGAAAGACTCAAAAGCGCACACGTCATTAAAACTGGATTGTTTGATGTCAAGCACAGTGCAGGCGGCATGTTGGATGCAGAGTTTGCAGTGCAGTATTTGGTTTTGGCGCACAGCGCTCAGCATCCAAGTTTGCAGGACAATGTAGGTAATATCGCCCTCTTGCAAAGAGCCGAGTCAGTGGGGTTGTTACCCGCTGGTGTAGGAGAAACTGCCGCTCAAGCCTACCGTCAACTGCGCCATGTGCAACATATGGCCAGACTGGACGAAGCCACGACACAATTGGCAGAATCTGAACTCCAAAACGAAAGACAAGCAATGATCGTGCTTTGGGAACATGTTTTTCTAAACCCATAACGCTATAAATTTAATAGCAAACTAGGCAATAAATACACTGGATAATGGCATATTTTTCATATAAAATGCCAGTGATATTACTCTTTTCACGACTTAATACTCTATGAGCTTGGAACTGATTTTAATTACTGGCATGTCAGGTTCTGGTAAATCAGTGGCTTTGCACGCATTGGAAGATGCCGGTTTTTATTGTGTTGACAATTTACCGCCAGAGCTCTTATTGCCATTTATTGATTTAGAGCAGCAACAAGGCAATCAACACATTGCAATTGCCATGGATATACGCAGTGCCGCATCTCTGCATCTGGTTCCTGATTTGCTGGCAGAAATTGCCAAACGCGACCTGAATATCAAATCACTTTTTCTTGATGCTACAACTGACACCTTGGTTCGGCGGTATTCTGAAACGCGACGCAAACATCCGTTGTCGACTACTTGCGAACCATTGACAAACCATTCCAAAGCTGGCTTACCAATGTCTCAACAGTTATTGGTAGAAGCCATCAATTCAGAGCGTGAATTATTGGC
>CALMEI010000030.1 GCA_937863225.1 uncultured Polaromonas sp. | reverse complement strand
TGAAGGATGCATTCACGACGGCTGGCTGCGAATCAGTCCTTCCGAGTATCTAGACAAAGATTTTTTGTATCTCCTACTTTCATCCCCTTATATTGCTAAGTCTTTCACCGATGCTGCGGCAGGTGCTGTTGTTCAAAACTTAAACTCAGAAAAAGTCAGAGAAGTTTTGATCTTGCTACCTCCTCTGGCCGAGCAACACCGCATCGTCGCCAAAGTCGACGAACTGATGGCGCTGTGCGACCAGCTTGAGCAACAGACCGAAGCCAGCCTCACCGCCCATCAAACCCTGGTGGAAACCTTGCTGAACACGCTCACGGGCGCCGCCGATCACGCGCAGTTCGCCAGCGCCTGGCAGCGCATCGCCGAGCACTTCGACACCCTCTTCAGTACCGAAGAAAGCATCGACCAGCTCAAGCAAACCATTCTGCAACTCGCCGTAATGGGCAAGCTCGTCCCCCAAGACCCGAACGACGAACCTGCCAGCGAACTCCTCAAAACGATCGCCACCGAGAAGGTTAAGTTGGTGAAGGCGGGGAAGATCAGAAAAGAAAATCCGTTACCTCAAATTGTGGCTAAGGAAATGCCGTTTGGACTTCTAAAAGATTGGTGTTGGGCAAGACTTGGGGAAGTTACCAACTACGGATTCTGCGACAAGGCTGAGCCAGAAGACGTAACCAAAGACACCTGGGTTCTTGAGCTTGAAGATGTAGAGAAAGAAACCTCGAAGCTAGTACGAAAAGTTCGGTTTTCTGAGAGGGATTTTAAAAGCTCAAAGAACATCTTCAAAGCCGGTGATGTAATTTATGGAAAGCTGCGACCGTATCTAGACAAGGTATTGGTCGCAGATGAGGATGGTGTTTGCACTACGGAAATGATTCCCGTAAGGGCGCACGCTGTTATCACACCAGCATTCCTGCGCCTTTCTATGAAGTCTCCTCGGTTCATAGCGTATGCAAACAGCGTCACGCACGGAATGAATTTACCGAGGGTAGGCACCGATAAGGCCCGGCTGGCCTTGATTCCAATATGTAGTCAAACCGCACAACAGCGCATCGTCGCCAAAGTCGAGGAACTGATGGCGCTGTGCGACCAACTTAAAGCCCGCCTGAGTAATGCGCAAACCACGCAACTGCATCTGGCCGATGCCCTGGCCGAGCAGGCATTGGTGGAGGCCTGAGCATGAATGCCCGGGCAGAATCCTGGTGTCAGGCCGATGGTCACGCGGACTTTGAACTGTTTGGAGACTTCAATGACTGGATTGATCAGGGCGAAGTAAATCTGGATCTGCCTCTGTTGGTCAAACTTGGCTCGGTCGGCCTGTCCCAACCCAGCAAAGCCTTCTTCGCTGGCGACAAGCTATTCCCCCAATAATTCGCCATCGAGCAAGCGCCTGATCGGCTTGAGGAACTAATTTAACGCAACGGAGAGCTTGCGGCCCTGGGTAACACGGCCAACTTGTATCCCAAGGGCCAGCACAATCAAGTAGAGGTCATCCTTCGCCATGCCGAGAAATACATAAAATACACCTATATACAGCGTATTTATTGCCTACAGTGCTATTAAAAATATAGCAAATCGTTTTTTTTACTTAATCAGTTGTTGCACGGCTTTGAAGTGTTCGTGTTCGGCGCTTTTGAGCCATTCAAATAGCACCATTTCGGTTGTCACCAAACTTGCGCCTTCTGCGGCCAGTCGGTCATAGGCTGCATCGCGGTTGCGTTCGGTGCGGCTGGTGCAAGCGTCGGTGACCACATGCACATCAAACTCATCCAGTAGCCCCAGCACGGTTTGCAGCACACAAACATGCGCCTCCATGCCGGCAACGATGATTTCGGGGCGCTCATTTTGACGCGGCTTTTGCAAATGTTTGGGCAAACTTTTAGCGTTGGGCGCTGCTTTGGGTGTACCGATGTCATTCAAATGTTCAATCAAACCATCGTCGACCGCAGAGAAGGCCATTTTCACCAAGGGCGCACGCGCATAGTCCGCCAGATCGCTCACGGTATGCCCTAAACCTTGTGGGTACTGTTCTGTCACTGTGATGGGCACTCGCATCAGCCGTGCAGCTTTTGCCAAACGCAAGGCATTGGCGATGACATCTGCCCCCTCAAACATGGCCGGTACCAGTTTGCTTTGGATATCAATCAGCACGAGTTGAGAGGCGGTGGATTCAATCAGCATGATCGCATTATCTCATTTGCCAATGCCATCGGTTAACGCAAAAAAAAACCGCCGCGCAATTTCTTGCAAGGCGGTTGGATGGGGATAAGTTTGATTCAGTGCGATTCAGTGCGATTAAACGCTACCGTCGCTTTTCTTTTGCACTTTGCCATAAATATACAGCACCACGACGGCGCCAAGGACCGATGCGATCCAACCGGCAGCGCCACCCGCGCGGTACATGCCCAATGCTTGTCCCGCGAAAGTCGCTAGCAGTGAACCAGCCACACCTAAAACGGCGGTCATGATGAGTCCCAGTTTTTGCTCGCCGGGCATCACTGCGCGGGCGATAAAGCCAACTACCAAACCGATGATAAGAGTACCTATTAAGCCGCCCATGGTGATATTCCTTTGTAAAAAATAAACAGATTTGAAAATCCAAGCGTGAATATAACGCTTATTGGTGACATTTCAAGTGGCTGTGTCCCACCATTGCCAATTCCACTTCACCAAGCGCCATTCAATGGCACATTCCGTTAAATTTTTGGGTTTTATGCCGATGTATTTTCGATTTCTTGCGACAGTTCCAACCATTTGGCTTCTAAGGCTTCAATTTCTTGTTGCACGGTTTTAAGGCGTTTGCCAGCTTGTGCCAAATCAGCGGGCTGCAGTGGTTTGGCCAAGCGGTTTTCCAAATCTTTGCCTTCGTGGTTCAGGGCGGCGAGTTGGTCATCCACCAGCTGTAATTCTTTTTTCAGAGGGCTCAAGTTTTTGGTTTTTTCGCCCTTGACTGATTTTTGGGGTTTGTTGGGGTTGCCATTTGCTTTGGCTGCGGCTGTCGCTTCGGCAGTTGATTTGGACTTAAGGGCTTGTTGTTCTTCCTTCACCGCTTCACGGCTGCGTTTGGCTTCGTCGAGTAAGAATTTTTGGTAGTCGTCCAAATCGCCGTCAAACGGTTCAACACCGCCGCGTGTCACCAACCAAAACTCATCGCAGACTGAGCGCAACAAAGCGCGGTCATGGCTGACCAACATCAGCGTGCCTTCAAACTCGTTCAGTGCCATCGCCAAGGCTTCGCGCGTGGCCAGGTCCAAATGGTTGGTGGGTTCGTCCAGCAGCAACAGGTTGGGGCGCTGCCACACCATCATGCACAGCACCAAGCGGGCTTTTTCGCCACCGCTCATGCTGCCCACGGCCTGCTTGACCATGTCGCCGCCAAAGTTAAAGCTGCCCAAAAATCCGCGCAGTGCTTGCTCGTTGGTTTGTTGATTCGTCAATTTGCCAGCGGCTTGGGTCTCACGCGCCAAACGCACCATGTGTTCAATGGGGGTGTCTTGTGGTCGCAGCACATCCAGTTCTTGCTGCGCAAAGTAACCAATGCTCAAACCTTTGCCTTCGGTGATTTCGCCTTTTACAGGCACCAAATCACGCGCAATGGTTTTGACCAGCGTCGATTTGCCTTGTCCGTTCGCGCCCAATATGCCAATGCGTTGACCTGCCAAGACCGATTTGTTGACGCGCTGCACGATGACGGTGGACGGCGTGCCTGCGGGTGCGTCCTCAGGTGCTGGGTAACCGCAAGCGCAATCGGTCAAAGACAACATGGGGTTGGGCAAGTTGGCTGGCTCTTTGAATTCAAAAGTGAATTCGGCTTCGGCCAACAGCGGTGCAATTTTTTCCATGCGGTCCAACGCTTTCACACGGCTTTGCGCTTGTTTGGCTTTGCTGGCTTTGGCTTTGAATCGGTTGATGAACTTTTGCAAATGTGCAATTTTGTCTTGCTGCTTGGCGTATTGCGCTTGTTGCAGCTCCATCTGCTCGGCACGCATGTCTTCAAACTTGCTGTAGTTGCCACCAAAGCGGTTCAGTTTGGCATTTTCAATTTGCACCGTCACGCCGGTCACAGCATCCAAAAATTCGCGGTCATGGCTGATGACCAACATCGTGCCTTCATAGCGCTTCAGCCAAGTCTCTAGCCACACCAGTGCGTCCAAATCCAAATGGTTGGTAGGTTCGTCCAGCAGCAATAAATCGGATGGACACATCAAGGCGCGCGCCAATTGCAAGCGCATGCGCCAGCCGCCTGAAAAGCTGTTGACGGGGTTGTCCAGCTCGGTCGTTTTAAAACCCAGGCCCAAAATCAAAGCCTGAGCTCGCGCAGGTGCATCGTATGCACCGCAGTCGGCCAAGGCAGTGTAGGCATGCGCCATGCGGTCATAGTCATCGGTTGCTTCGGCGTCTTGCACTTCTTTTTGTGCTGCCATGAGCGTGGTGTCGCCATCAATGACGAAAGCGGTGGCGCCTTGGTCAGTCTCTGGCATGTCCTGCGCCACTTGCGCCATGCGCCATTGGGCAGGAATGTAGTACTCGCCGCTGTCTTCGTGCAGCGATCCGTTTAACAACGCAAACAAGGTCGATTTGCCAGCACCGTTGCGACCAACGATGCCGACGTGTTCGCCGGGGTTAATGGTCACCGACGCGCTGTCCAGCAAGACTTTGGCACTGCGACGCAGCACCACATTTTTAAGAGTAATCATGAAAAGAGGGGAAAAATCAGCAAACGGTTCATTGCCGCCATGGGGTTGTACCTGTCAAAGCGGATACAACTGGCAGCAGAAGTGCCTATTATCTCACTCTGATCTCGCACTCTGGCTGCGGCGTGTAACTTTCAATTTGTTTCAGATTGGCGTGGTGATTTGACTTGTGTCATGGACCAGGCAAAGTTTTCAACGATAATCTGGCCATGCAAACCTTAAGAAGCGCCCAACACCTTGCACGACTTGTGCTGGTTTGGTTCGCCTTGTCTTTAGGAGTGGCCATCGCTTCACCGGTGGTAAATCCGCAAGACTTGCAAATGGTTTGCTCGGGTTCGGGTGGCATGAAGTTGATTGTAGGCAATGCAAACGCAAACATCGACCTGGAGCAAGACACCACATTGCTCAGCATGGATTGCCCTTTATGTGCCACAGGTTTGGCCATCACGCCAGAATTGCCAACGCTCAATTTCACGCAAGCCGTGCCTGGCAATTTTGCGACACTCGACACAGCTTTCATCTCCACAGCGCAGTTTTCAAGCGCACCATTGCCCGCCCGCGGGCCGCCTTCATTCCAATAAGTTCATAGGCTGAGATTGGTTTTGCTATTAATTTAATAGCACTCTAGGCATATATCATGCCGGATAGAGGCCAATTTCATATAAATTTTTGGCTTGGAGGTTTTCTTTTGCGCTTTCAGTACCCCGTTTCGATCTACCGCTATTGGGCATTTTTATTGGTTTCTTTCGGATTGGTTTTGTCGTTAACGGCATGCAATCGCCAGGATACCAATGACGTGCCCAAATTCAAAGGCATTGATATCACCGGTGCCAAGTATGGCAAGGATTTTGCACTTGCGGACACCGAAGAACGTGTGCGCTCCTTGGCTGACTTCAAAGGCAAAGTTGTCATGCTGTATTTTGGCTTTGTGCAATGTCCTGATGTTTGCCCGACTGCGCTGACGCGGGCGGTTGAAGTCAAGCGCTTATTGGGTGCCGATGGCGAACGCTTTCAAGTGATTTTTGTCACGGTAGACCCAGAACGGGATACCAACGACATTTTAAAAGCCTACATGGCGGCTTTTGATCCGACTTTTCTGGCACTGCACGGCAATGCCGATCAAACGCGCAACACAGCTGAACACTTCAAGGTGTATTACAAAAAAGTTCCAACTGGCAGCAGTTACACCATGGACCATTCTGCACTGTCCTACGTATTTGACCCGCAAGGTCGCTTGCGTTTGGCCATGCGGCATGAACAATCGGCTCAAGACTATGCACATGACATTGCGCAGTTGCTCAAAAAGTCTTAGTTTTATTTTCAGTCGATGACTTTATTTATTATTTTTTTTCTCAACCAAAAGGAGTATTTATCATGCAAACAAAACTTCAACACATCGCTTTGGCCATTGGCATTCTTGCTGGCAGCACCTTGGCACAAGCACATGACCAAGTGACCATCAAAGATCCTTGGGTACGCGGCACGGTGGCACAACAAAAGGCCACTGGCGCCTTCATGCAAATCAGCTCCGACAAAGAAGTTCGCCTGATCGAAGCCAAAGCACCTGCTGCTATTGCGGGCGTGGTTGAAATCCACGAAATGGCGATGGACAAAGACGTCATGAAAATGCGCCAAATCAAAGGCTTAGATATCGTGCCAGGTAAAGCGGCAGAACTCAAACCAGGTGGTTACCACGTGATGTTGATGGATTTGAAACAACAACTCAAAGCGGGCGACACCGTGCCATTGACATTGACCTTTGAAGACAGCAAGACCAAAGCGCGTTTCAGTCAAGAAGTTAAAGCCCCTGTTAACGCTTTAGGTGCGGGTACGACACCGATGTCGGGTGCAGGCGCCATGCCAGCAGCGGGCAAATCTGAACACAAGCACTGAGCCACAACAGACAGCAGTCAATGCTCAGGTATTGACTGCGCACACATCGACTCAGCATGACCCAATCAAGCGAATCATTTAAGGAATTCAACATGATTTACAAACGCGAACAAACCATTTTTTCAATTGCTGAAAATGCAACGCTATGGCGTGTCACTTCGGGTGTGGTGCGGCTTGATCAGCTTGAGTTGGATTCAACACCACATTTGGTCGTTCTGGCCATCCCAGGCGATTTAATCGGTGTGGAGTCTTTGTGCCAAGCTCCCTACAGCTTGCAAGCACAAGCTTTAACCGACGTGGTATTGCAAGCCATAACAGTGCAAAGCCCAGCACATAACCAGCAACTCATGATGGAGGCTTTGTTGCAGCATCCCATCCGCAGCCACGACATGTCGCGTTTACGCACGGGCAGTGTGTTGTCGCGCATGACACACTTGTTGCGCATGATGGGGTATGAGTCCAGCTTGTTGGGTTCAGCGAGTATGGATTCAAACGCCAATGAAGCGGCAACCATTCGCAACAATTTGCCCACATTGCGAGAACTGGCGCAAGTGGTGGATGCCAAACCTGAAACCGTATGCCGCACTTTGGCGCAGCTGTTGCCGCCACGTCCACGCAAAATCGCTAACAACGGTAGTCTTGGTTGGTTACCAAATTGGCAAGTTGAAGCAGTAAATACCGCAACATCGATTTAAAGAGTCCGATGATTTGAGTTATGGAACCGCCACTGTATTTTAGAAAAAATTATTTTCCATAAAACAAATGAGAATGATTCGCATTTAGAATATAATTCAACCAATGCCAATTTCATTTTGGTAACTTTTGGTTGTTTTATCTATTCAATGGGGGATTACAGTGGGTCATCATTCTTATTCAAATCATTCGCGTTGCTGTTCAAAAAATACACAAAAGGCCTTTCATTTACTGCCAACATCGGCTGCTGTACTGGTACTTACGAGCATGTGCAGCATAAGTTGGGCGCAAACGGCAGGCGCAGCTGCTGGTAGTGATAAATCGCTAAAACCAGTGGTGGTGGTAGAAAAAGCCGACACACTAGCGGGTAAAGATAGCCTGCGTGCAACTGAAACCAGCATTGGTAAAGGCAAGCAAGCACTGCGCGATATTCCACAATCGCTGACCGTGGTAACCGAAAAATTGATAGACGACCGAAATTTAGACACACTCAAAGAAGCTTTGCATAGCACGGCAGGGATTTCATTTTTAGCGGCTGAGGGTGGAGAGGAAGATATTCGTTTGCGTGGCTTTTCATTGGCAGCCACGGGTGATATTTTCTTAGATGGTATGCGCGACCCTGCTTTTTATGAGCGTGATACTTTTAATAATGACCGCATTGAGTTGCTACGGGGCTCAGCATCCATGTTGTTTGGACGAGGTTCAACTGGCGGGGCTGTCAACCAAATCAGCAAGCAAGCGCGTGCGATGGATGAGCATTCGGTAGACATCACACTGGGTAACCACAATTACAAACGGGCTGTGGGTGACTTCAATATTAAAACAGGTGAAGATGCTGGCTTGCGTATCAATGCCATGGTAAACAAAGCTGACAATAATGGATCGGGTAGCAGCATCGATAAAAAAGGATTGGCCTTGAACTACCGATTAGGAATTGGTACCAGTGATGAATTTGGTATCGGTCTGTATTACCTAGACAATCAAAACGGCATGAACTATGGTTTACCTTGGATTCTTGCAAAAGGTGCGCCTGCGAATGAAACTGGACTAATGACAAACTTAGATCCCAGCGCTTATTATGGTATGGCCAGTGACCGTAATGCGGGTGGCGCACAGGTGGCGACGTTAAGTCACACACATCGATTTTTGGATGGCGGGGAATTGAAAACATCTCTTCGTACAGGGAAATATGACAGAGATCAACGCGCAAGTACCATACGTCGCCAACCTACCAATGCAGAAAACAAAACATCTTGCGCAGCAGCATTCGTATCAGGCACTTCGGGTGCAAGACAAACCGCAATGTTTAATACTGTAAGTGATAACACGGTACTGTGTAGAGGAACGAATAACAAAATTCAGGACATGAATACGACCTATCTGCAAAGTGACTACAGCAAAAAATTTGAAGCGATGGGTGTTAAGCATGAATTATTGGTGGGTATCGATGCTGCAAATGAAAAGTTCAACAATTACAACGCGGTGGCCAACCCCGCGTTGGTTAAAGCAAATACCAAAGTAGGAACACCCAATGATGGCGCAAGTGTGGACGAAAGCAAGCGTGTGTTAAGCGTGGCGCGGTCATTCGATGCCAAAGCAGCAGGTTTGTATGTGCAAGATTTGGTACAGGTTGCACCACATTGGAAAGTCTTGGGCGGATTGCGATTAGACAGTTTTAAAGGCAAATATACAGCAGCTACAGCGACCGCAACTGCAGCCGCTTACAACGAACGCTCTGATACTTTGCTCAGCAAACGTTTGGGTGTTCTGTATCAACCTAGCGCTACCACATCCTTCCATGCCTCTTACGGCACATCGTTCAACACATCGGGTGACACGTACCAGTATGACAATCAAACGGCCAACACCAAGCCTGAGGGCAGTGTGAACTACGAAATCGGTGCAAAGATTGATTCAGCAGACAAACGATTCACAACGCGTTTGGCTCTTTTCTATGCAGTCAAAAATAACGAGCGTAACCGTGACCCAGATTCAGCAGCCACACAAAACTTGCTTTCAGGTAAGCGCCATTCTGCAGGTTTTGAGCTTGATGTGACAGGTAAGTTGACCAAAGATTGGGATGTTTATGGCTCTTATGCCTTTACACCCATTGCCAAAATAGACATTGGTGCACCAGGTTCAGTGGCAGGGGTGGCGGAAGGTGCGGGCACTCGTTCCTCATTAACGCCGAAGCACAGCGGTACGGTGTGGACAACGTACCAAATCACACCACAGTTCCGCGTTGGTGGTGGCTTGAATTTCCGTAGTGAGCAAACACCTAACCGAAATCCCGGTTGGTCTGCGCCAAGTTTTGTAACGGCAGATGTGATGGCGGAGTACAGCTTTGACCGTTATAGCATCAAAGCCAATGTGAGCAACGTGACCAATAAATTGTATGCAGATGCGCTTTATACGGGGCATTACATCCCAGGTGCTGGTCGTATCTATCAAGTAACAGCATCTGTGAAGTTTTAGTTGGCGGTGGATATATGAAAAACTTGACCCGGCAAAATTTTTTGCGCACAACGAGTTTGGGCTTGGTTGCAATGGCAATTGCACCACATACATGGGCCGTATCTGCGGCTGCAAAACAGTCGCCACAAACACGAATTGGTGCTGCATGGCGACGAGCGGTATCAGCCACCAATGCGCAAGATTATGTTGGTGTCATGGAATTAGATTGGGATAAGCAAAAAATACAGGTCCAAACTGAGCACGCTGTACCTACCCGAGCTCATGGTCTGATGGCAGAGGCGAGTGGTGGTTTTTTGGCGATTGCTGCCAGACCGGGTACCTGGATTCGCCGTTTCGGTCCTGCGGGTGAGCTGGTGCAACATTTGTCAATTGAATCGGAATCGCCTAGCCGAACATTGGCTGGACATATTCTATACAGTCAAGATGGAAACTGGCTTTACACAACCGAATCGGATGGCAAAACACAGGCTGGCTGGGTCAGTGTTCGGAATGCCAAAACGTTAAAAAAAGTAGCCGAATGGCGCAGCCATGGACGAGATCCGCACCAGTGTTTGTTGGACAGCAGTGGCGCATTGATGTTGGTCAATGGCGGTATCTTGCGTGACCAAAATGGCCAAAAACGCGATTTGGATCAAATGAATGCATCCTTGGTTCGCATGGATGGCCGTACAGGTGAGCTATTAGGACGCTGGCATGTAAACGATAACAGATTGAGTCTCAGGCATATGGCTTGGAACCATGCCCCAGCCGGCAGTCAAGCTTTATTGGGGATTGCCATGCAAGCAGAACACGATGATGTTCGTACCCGACGCAATGCACCGGTATTGGCCTTGTGGGATGGCAAGCAAATCACCATACCATGTAACGATGCAATAGCCGCTGGTTATGCTGGTGACATTGCAGCTGGTCCTGGTGGCGGTTTTATTCTCAGCGGTCAACATGCATCCAAGGGTGTGATGTGGCACCCTGACGAACCTGAAAAGTTATTCACCATCGCAGAATTAAAAAACATTTGCGCATTGACCATCATGGATGATGTGGAAAAAGACAAAACGGTCAGCAAATCTGTGATCATGGGCAGCGAGCTTGGCGTGGCATACTGGAATCCACACCACAAACCACTCATGATGGGATGGCCCACGGCTTTAACCCTCGATAATCATTGGGTGATTTTGTCTTAATTTATTCGTAGAAAATAGAGCATGTCGTCCGTCAACGTGGTGGAAACACACACTTTTTTTGTCAAAAACCGCAATGCAGTGATCACCCTTGCGGTGCTGGTTTTTCACGCGTTGGCCATTTGGGCATTGCAAGCAGGTTTGGTCATGCGTGCGGTTGAAATGGTGGTACCGGTTGATGTGTTGGCACAAATCATTGATTTACCCACGCCCAAAGTGACGCCTGCGCCGCCAGCACCGCCTGAGCCCGTTAAAAAAGCCGTATCAAAGCCAACACACATCACACAAGCTGCACCCACCTTGCTAGCTGTTGCCGACGCACAAACCACGCCAAATGCGCCGTCGGTTCAACCCATCACGCCACCCGCATCTTACCTACCTGCTGCGCCAGTAGCGGCGGCCAGCCCACAGCCGCCAGCTAAGATTGTGCTGCCTTCCAGTGATGCAGATTATTTGAGCAACCCCAAACCGCCTTACCCACCCATGAGCAAACGCTTAGGAGAACAAGGCAAAGTGATTGTGCGTGTATTGATAGGGTCGGATGGTTTGCCGCAAAAAGCTGAGCTAAGGCAGTCCAGCGGATTTGATCGCTTAGACCAGTCCGCACTGGCGACGATCATGAGGTGGCGTTATGTGCCGGGCAAACGCGATGGGTTACCTGAAGCCATGTGGTTCAATGTACCCATCAGTTTTGTTTTGGAGTAGAAAGAAACTCAGTTTGATAGCGTTTTCTTAAAAGTTTTAAAGTGTGTTCTGAAAAGGAGTAGCGAATGAGCTCGCAGTTCGGTTTAATGAATATTTGGTCGCAAGGTGATTGGGTCATCAAATCAGTGGCCATGTTGCTGTTGTTGATGTCTATGGCATCGTGGATGGTCATCATCATCAAAACCTTAGACATGTTCAAATACAAACGCATGGTGCAAGGGTCTGAAGGCTTTTGGCACAGCACAGATTTTTCCAATGGGATTGCCCAGCTAAGCGGTGGTTCAGAAAACCCCTTGCGCCGCCTCGCACTGGAAGGCCAAGAGGCTACCACACACATCATTCCCGCAGATGGACGCCCTGGCAAAGCGCAGCTGCATGACAGCTTGGATATCAGTGATTGGGTGACACGTTGTTTAAGGAACACGTTGGATGAATTTTCTGCCAAGCAACAATCGGGCTTGGCCATTTTGGCTTCAGTGGGTTCAACAGCGCCATTTGTCGGTCTGTTTGGCACCGTGTGGGGTATTTACCATGCGCTCTTAAGCATTGGCATGGCAGGCCAAGCGACGATTGATAAGGTGGCCGGCCCGATCGGCGAATCGCTCATCATGACGGCCTTGGGTTTGGCGGTGGCGATACCTGCGGTATTGGGTTACAACGCCTTGGTGCGTGGTAACAAAGGCGTGATGATGAAACTCAACCGCTTTGCGCATGATTTACATGCGTATTTTGTCACCGGTGCACGTGTTAAAAACGCAAGGAGTTAAGCCATGGCGTTTGGTACCCAAGACGACACCGACGAGGTAATGAACGAAATCAACATGACACCCATGGTGGACGTGATGTTGGTGTTGTTGATTATTTTTATCATCACCGTGCCTGTCATGAAGCATGCTGTGAACATTGATTTACCCAAGGCCAACAATGTGCCACAAGAAGTCAAACCAGAAACCATTCGTCTTGCGGTAGATGCCGCGGGCGACTATTTTTGGAATGAAACCAAAGTGACAGAAGCGGCTTTGCAATTGCAACTGATTGCCGCCGCCAAGCAAACCCCGCAGCCCGAATTGCACATTCGTGGTGACAAAGCCGTGCGCTATGAACGCGTTGCCACTGCCATGGCGGCCGCACAACAGGCGGGCATTAAAAAAATTGGCTTTGTGACAGAGCCTAAGAACTGAACTGAAACATTCAACTCAAGTGCGTGGCCAAAACGCAGCCAAACTATTTGCGGTATGTCCACCAAGGTAGCACTTTGCGCATGGACAAAATTTGCCCACTGTTTTGAGCACGGTAGCCAGCGATGCTGTTGATTTGTTTTTGCCAACTTTGGTTTTTTAACAAATCGAACAAAGCGATCATACCGGGTTGCTCTAGCGCCGATTTGAGGCAAACCAAATGGTAGCGCTCAGTGGCCAAGGGAACAAAAGCAAGACCGTTTTGCGTGGCTGCAGCTTCAATGCCTAAACCTGCATCAGCTTGACCAGACTGCACCGATTGCGCGACAGCCGCGTGCGAAGGCTCAATGTGGGTATCAAATCCCACGATGTCTCGCGGCAACAGCTGTGCTTGTGACATCAAAGCATCAAGCACCACGCGTGTGCCAGTGCCCAAGGCGCGGTTGGCGAAGCGTGCATTCGTACGTTTCAAATCAAGCAAACTCGTTAAACCCAGTGGGTTGCCAGGCGCCATCATCAGACCTTGCGTGCGCTGTGCAAAGCCAATGATTTTGTGCAGTCCTGGCTTGAGCAATGGCTTGTAGGTGCGTTGGCTTAAATCAGCGTTTGAATCATCTAAAGTGTGAAAGCCTGCCAAAACACAACGCCCTTCATTCAATGCGCGAATGGCATCCACACTGCCCATGAATCGGATGTCCAAGTGCAAGCGTCGTGGACTTTGGCGCGTGTTTTGAAAAGCCACTTCTCGCAATTGACTCAAGGCCTCGTCATGGCTGGCGTAGATGGTCACGACATGTGTGTTGTCGTCAAAGGCGTCTGCAAAACTGCGTTCTAGTTCGGCTCGCAAAGCTTCAATTTGCGGTGCAAATCGCGCTTGGGTTTGCCGCTCTGCCCACATTAGTTTGTTGCCAAACGCTGTCAAGTGTGCTGCTTGGCCTTTTTCCCAAACCACCAAGGGTTGGGCGAGCTCTGTTTCCCAGCGTTTGAGTTCACCCCAAACATGCCGGTACGACAAACCCAGTGCACGCGCAGCCGCAGAGATGGAACCTTGCTGGGAAACCGCTTGCAGCAAATCGATCAACGCGTTGCGTACCCAAGCAGGGCTGTTGTCTTTGGACAAGGTGTAGTGGAGTTGTAGCCTATGCATTTCGTTTCATATTGTTTTAGGCAATGCCAGCCGATACGATACCTCAAGTTCATTCACTTTTACCTTTGAGAAAGATAATTATGCATTTAAAAGTATCATTTATGCCTGTAGCTGCCGCATTTACTGCCTTTGTTGCTATTAATACAATAGCAATTCAAACGGTACAAGCACAATCTACAGCGTCAATTGTGGTGGCTTCTACTACTTCGACCGAGCAATCTGGTTTGTTCGCACACATGCTGCCTGCTTTTAAAAACACGACAGGCATCGATGTCAAGGTCGTGGCGCTGGGTACTGGACAAGCCTTGGACATGGGCAAACGGGGTGATGCAGATGTGTTGTTTGTGCACGACCAAGTGGCCGAAGAAAAAATGGTGGCAGATGGTTTTGTGGTGAAACGCTTTGCTGTCATGTACAACGATTTTGTTTTGATTGGCCCGGCCGCGGACCCTGCTAAAACCAAGGGCAACGACATTGTGGAAGCCTTCAAAAAAGTGGCTGCCAGCAACGCTGTGTTTATTTCGCGCGGTGACAAGAGTGGCACCCATGCGGCTGAACTGCGTTTTTGGAAAATGACCAACCCCGATGTGTCGACGCCTGCCAATGGCACAGGGTACAAGTCATGTGGTTGCGGCATGGGACCTGCTTTGAACATGGCCAGCAGCACTGGTGCTTATGTGTTGGCCGACCGTGGCACTTGGTTGAGCTTTAAAAACAAGGGTGATTTGAAAGTGCTGGTTGAAGGGGACAAACGCCTGTTCAACCAATACGGCGTGATGCTGGTCAACCCTGCCAAACATCCACAGACCAAAGTGACTGAGGGGCAGAAATTTGTGGATTGGGTCGTATCTGCTGCAGGACAAGCGAATATTGCCAGCTACAAAATTGGTGGCGAACAGTTGTTTTTCCCTAATGCAAGCAAATAGGCAAGCAAATAGTCAAACGTTTTGAACGAAAAAACTATTTGCTGGTTTTGGGTGTCTTTTTAGCGGGCACTTTGATTGCAGTTTTGGCTTTCACGGGCTTGGTGTTTTTTGCTTCCAAAGCGCAACGCAATGCCAGCCGTGCCCAGGGCAACATGGCGTCGGTGGATTCCATGGCATCATCGGGGGCGGTATAGTAGTTCACGCTTTTGGGTACACCTTTCATGTCGTACACAAAGCGTTGGCAGCCAGCCGCTTCATACTGTGCACGCGTGTCGTCGCTGGCTTTGAGAAACAGTTTGGCATTGTTGTCTTTGTTCAGATCCAGCAGCCATGCGATTGATACATCCTGCACGTATACAGCAAAGCCGCCAAACATGCGTTTGGCAGTCGGCTTGCCCACGCCACTTAATAGTTCGCAACAGTAATCGGCAAAATCTTTGGAAACAGTCATGGTGTTCTCCAATTGTCAAAATATCAAATTGCTATACATTTAATAGCACCTTAGGCAATTAATACGCCGTCTAAAGACCAATTTGTTATATAAAACTGGTTGACTACTCAATCGCGCGACCCAAACGCTTTAACAATTGTGTGCTGGTGGTCGTGTATTGCAGTTGTGTTGGGGTGTTGGGGAAGATGATTTCTGCCGCTGCAAATGCAGCCAAAGTGGCTTCGTGAAAGCCACTCACAATCAATTTCTTTTTGCCAGGGTAGGTGTTGATATCACCCACCGCAAAAATACCGTTTTCGCTGGTTTGAAATTTTTCGGTGTCCACATTCAGCTGTTTGCGCTCTAGCGCCAAACCCCAATCTGCCACTGGCCCCAATTTGGGTGACAAGCCTTGCAGCACCAACACGGTGTCAGTGGGTAATGGGGCTGTGACGCCATTCACATCGGTGACTTGCAGCGCGCTGAGCTGAGCCTTTTCAGTGTCAAAACCCGCAATTTGCCCAATGCTTAATTTCATTTTCCCACTGGTCACCAAGTCCCGCAGGGTGCTCAATGAATCGGGTGGGGCATTGAACACATCACGCCGGTGCAGCAGGGTGACTTTGTAGTTTTGATGCGTGTTTTGACTCAAATCGATCGCCGCTTGCACGGCTGCATCTTCACTGCCCACAACCGTGATGCGCTGGTTTTGGGTGGCGGGTAATTGATTCAAGTGGTAAAAAATCTGCGTGCCTTCAAATGCTTCCAGACCCGAAACACTCAATTTTTTTGGCAAAAATGCGCCCACTCCAGCCGCAATGACAATGGTTTTGCAAATGAAGCTTTGCTGCTTTGTGCTTGTCACTTTGAACCGTGCATCGTTTTGTTTTTCAATCACACTCACTTGCTGTCCCAAATGCATGGGTGTGTTGAATGGTTTGATTTGTTCCAAGAGCGACGCCACCAATTGCCGCCCCGTGGTGGCGGGTGTGCCGGGTATGTCGTAGATGGGTTTGTCGGGGTACAGCTCAATGCATTGACCGCCCACATAAGGCAGGGCATCAACCATGTGGGCGTTGATGCCCAGTAAACCCAATTCAAATGCAGCAAACAAGCCCGCTGGGCCTGCACCAATAATTAAGGCATCGGTTTCTAGGGGGTGTGCAGGCATGGTGTGCTGATGCAGATCAGCGTTCCAAGTATTTCAACTTGTCTTTCACATTCGCCCATTCTTCAGCGTCGGGTGGGGCGGGTTTGCGTTTGGTGATGCTTTTCCAGTTTGGCAGCTTTGCCAACTCGGCATTGAGCTTGATAAACTGAATCTCAGCCTTGGGCACATCTTCTTCCGCAAAAATGGCATTCACGGGGCATTCTGGTATGCACACCGCGCAGTCAATGCACTCGTCAGGGTCAATCACCAAAAAATTCGGACCTTCACGGAAACAGTCCACAGGGCACACATCCACGCAGTCGGTGTGTTTGCATTTGATACAAGATTCAGAAACGATATGGGTCATGGTAAATTTGCAACTTATACGTCAAATGCGCTATTTTATGTCACGAGCAGCGCTGCCGCAGTTTTATGTGTAGCAGTATCTACTAACACCAATGAACCCAGCTGGCGCGATTGTTGATAGGGTAGGGTAGAAATGGCCTCTTGTAGTTCAATTTCAACTTCACCAATAGCATTGGTTTCCAGTGCAGTCGCCTCAAACTTTTCTAAAGTATGGATGTCCAACTGGTGCACTACCCGTTTGATTTTGGCCTTTATCCAGCGACTGCCGTGCAGTGCCCAATAGTTTCTACCAGTCGCCAGTGCCTCGTCATCCAGCCATGCAATGGTGGCCGTGATGACCCGTTTTGCACTTGGTGAAAATTCGCCCAGCAACCAGTCGCCTCTGGATACATCAAGCTCTCTGTCCAACACCAGGCCTACGCTTTGGTTAGCAGCTGCGCTTTGCACTGGTTGCCGTACGCGGTCTAATACTTGTGCTACACGGACTTGTTGTTGACTGGGTAAAAGGGTGATTGCCTGCCCCGGCTCTATGCTGCCAGTGGCAATGCGTCCCCAAAAAATACGTCGCCCTTTGCTGGTGTCAGTGCTCGATGCAAACTTTTCGACCCATTGCACAGGCAAGGCAAAATGCAACTTTGTTTCCTCAGTAAGGTTTGGTAATTGCTCTAATATTTGTAGCAAACTTTGTTCATAGTAACCTGCCCAACCCATTTTAATGTCGACCACGTTCCAACCCTTCAGTGCTGAAATGGGCACGATTGCAGCAGGCGTGATATTTGCTTGGCTCGCAAATTGTTGCAGTGCTGCGCGGATATGCTTAAACGCCAACGCAGCATCATCGACTGCATCGAGTTTGTTCACCGCAAACACGATGGAGCGCACGCGCAACAACGCTGCCAGCAAGCTGTGGCGTCGGGTTTGTGGCAATAGCGCTAGATCAGGGTTCTGCCAATCTAATTTGCTCGCATCAATCAGTACCACCGCGGCGTCGGCGCTGGACGCCGCAGTCACCATATTGCGGGTGTATTGCTCATGCCCAGGGGCATCGCCAATGATGAATTTCCGGCTTTCAGTGGCAAAGTAACGGTAAGCAACGTCTATGGTGATGCCTTGTTCGCGCTCGGCTGACAAACCATCGGTCAGCAATGCTAAATCGGTTTCGCCACTGCGTTGCACGCCTGCCAGATGGTCTTGCAGCACCGCTTTGGTATCCACCAGCAAGCGACCAATCAAGGTACTCTTGCCGTCGTCCACACTGCCGCAGGTGATAAATTTTAAAGCACTCAATGCCTCAGTGTTATCAGAAAAATGGCAATTTTCAAGCGTAGTTTCTGCCTCTAATGCTATGAAATTTGTAGCTTTCATTAAAAATACCCGTCTTTCTTGCGTTTTTCCATGGAGGCATCTGAGGTTTTATCATCCATGCGTGTGGCACCGCGTTCGCTCAAATCAGCGGCAATGGTTTCTACGATCACTTGATCGGCAGTATCTGCGGCGCTGGCTATTGGGCAGGTGCAGGTAATATCGCCGACGGTGCGAAAACGCACATCACGCCATGCGGATTGTTCACCTGCTTTCAGCGGCGTCAATTGAGTGACGGGCACTAACAAACCATTGCGCTCAACCACTTCGCGTGGGTGTGTGTAGTACAACGATGGCAGCGCTATGTTTTCACGTGCGATGTATTGCCACACATCTAATTCTGTCCAATTGCTGATAGGAAAGACGCGAAAGTGCTCACCAGGATGCAGTTTGGTGTTGAATAAATTCCACAATTCAGGCCGTTGTGACTTGGGTTGCCATTGTCCAAAACTGTCGCGGTGGCTGAAGATGCGTTCTTTGGCGCGCGCTTTTTCTTCGTCCCGCCGTGCGCCACCTATCAGCGCATCAAACCTAAATTCTTCAATGGCTTCCAGCAACGTCACCGATTGGTGCGCGTTGCGGCTCTCACCCGCATGGGCTAATCTGACCGTGCCGCGTGCCATTGAGTCTTCCACACTGCGCACAATCAATTCAGCGCCCAATTCCTTCGCTCTTAAATCGCGAAAGTCGGTCACCTCGGTAAAGTTATGCCCCGTATCTATCATCAACAGGGGATAAGGTATCTTGCCAGTTTTAACCGCGCCCTGTTGGCCGATAAAAGCTTTTTCAGCACATTTAAGCAACACCAATGAGTCTTTGCCACCTGAAAATAGCAAAGCAGGTCGTTCAAATACGGCGGCCACTTCCCGCAGGATGTAAATAACTTCTTCTTCCAGCGCGTCTAAATGCGCATTGCTCAGGTGCACATGGTGGGGCGTGGTATGGGGCGCTATGTATGGCGTAGTGTGGGGCAAGTGTGCTGGCGCCATTGGTTCCAGGTCGAGTTCAAGTGTAGAAGTGGTCATTGTTTATCTTTACGCTTTTTGTTCTTCATTGATAGCCGCATTAAGCTTTCTGTTGAGCGACATGCAAACCGCATTCTTTAGCGGCGCCGCCTTCAAGATTTGCTTCCCACCACCAGCGCCCTGCGCGAAAATCTTCACCCATGCTGATGGCGCGGGTGCAGGGTGCGCAGCCAATGCTGGGGAAAAATTGGTCGTGTAGGCGGTTGTAGTCCAATTGGTGCAGGTCGATGTAATACCAAATTTCACCCCAAGTCCAATTCGCCAATGGGTTGAATTTGACGCGCCCTTGGCTTTGTTGTTCGGCATCATCAACCAGCGGTACATCCGCACGTGCGGAAGATTGTTCGCGGCGTAAACCTGTCACCCACGCTGTTTTGCCGACCAGTGCACGCGCCAGCGGTTCCATTTTGCGGACATGGCAGCACGCTTTGCGCTCGCTAATGCCTTTGTACATAGGCAGCTCGCCAGCTTTGGCAACAAAATGCACCACTGCTTCGTGTTGTGGTTGATAAACCGTTAAATGATTGCCTTGAGTTTCCTTGATGCGGTTAAGTAGTTCAAGTGTTTCAGTGTTGAGCTTCCCAGTATCCAGAACAAACGCCGGGATATCCAACTTCAAGCTACGAATCAAATGCGCTATGACGACATCTTCAGCACCCAAACTGTGGGCTTGTGTGATACTGCCGTCGTGCTCGCTGGCTGCTTGGCGCAAGGTAGCTTGTGCTTGTTTCAGTTTTTCGGCATAGCTATCCGTGGTTTGTGCGTAGCGTGTTTTGGCGTTTTGCGGTTTGTGCTGTTTGGCAGGCGTTGCATGCAAGGCATCGGCTTGGTAATACGCACCAAAACGTTGCAATTGGCGTTGCGCAGCTTCAATGTCTTGGTCTTCGCGCAGCACCGCTACATCAAAACCGCTGCGTTGCATTTGTTGCAGCTGGTCTACCAGCACCTCACCGGTGGCACGTATTTCGCCTTTGAATCCAAGGCGTTTACGCAGCATCATGGCTTGGGTAAACGCGCGTCCATCGGTGAATTTGGGGAAATGCAAGTCGATGCGCGACACACCAGCTAAATCCATTTCAATGGGGTTGGCATCGTTGGCTAATTGCTGTGCCGTTTCATAGCTATTTATGCCATTTTCCAGCGTATTTACTTGTGTTGTTGCTATTAATTTCATACTGATTCTCCTTCTAATTCGAGTGCGTTTGTCTGGGTATGTCTGGCGTTATTTGCTGCGTTTTTGAATTCATCTTGTCCACAACGACGCAAGGTATCTATCAATGTTTCGTGGTTGTGCCGCATTCGACAGTAGCAGTCCAAAATCGCTTCCACCACATCAGGCACTTCATCTGCGTGAAAGGCTGGGCCAACCACTTTGCCGGCTTGGGCAGGACCACTTAAATCAGAGCCATCAGAGCCTGCCAAGGTCACTTGGTACCATTCTTGGCCATCCTTATCGACTCCCAAAATACCAATGTGCCCACTGTGGTGATGGCCACATGAGTTAATGCACCCGCTGATGTGCAAATCTATTTCGCCCAAATCGTGCAGTTCGTCCATGTCCTGATAGCGTGCGGAAATTTGTGAGGCTATGGGCAGTGAGCGTGCATTGGCCAGTGCACAAAAATCGCCACCTGGGCAGGCAATCATGTCGGTCAGCAAGCGAATGTTCGATTGGGCCAAGTTGACTTTTTTAGCTGCCAGCCACAGTGCTGGCAGTGCATCTACTTGCACCCACGGTAGCAGTAGATTTTGATCATGCGTGATGCGAGCTTCACCTGCCGAGAATTGTTCTGCCAAATCAGCGGCTTGTTTGAGTTGCTCGGCGCTGGCATCGCCCGGTGCGTGACCTAAGCGTTTGAACGACAAGGTCACAGCGCACAGCAATGGATTTTTATGCGCAGCCACATTTTGTTTCAACCAACGTGCATACTCGATTTGCTGGGCAGGAGCAAATGCGATGGTATTTGATGATGACGCCTGCTTATGCAATGCAGGTGGCGAAAATGACGCTGCAACACGGTCAAACTCAGCCAAACTGATGGTGTGCGGCGCGCCGTCCTGGCTGAGGATCTGTTGATACTCCTCCTCCACTTCATCAATGTAGCGCTGCCCAAGAGCTTTAACCAAAATTTTGATGCGTGCTTTGTATAAATTGTCACGCCTGCCCCAGCGGTTGTACACGCGCACAATCGCTTGCAGATAGTTCATCACCTGCTGCCAAGGCAAAAAGGTACGAATCTCGGTGCTTAGCACCGGCGTGCGTCCCATGCCACCGCCTACCATGACGCGAAAGCCAATCGCACCTTCATCATTTTTGACGAGGTACAAACCTACATCGTGCCAGCGCACAGCGGCACGGTCGTTGGTGGCACCGGTGATGGCGATTTTGAATTTGCGTGGCAGGGGGGCAAATTCAGGGTGCAGGGTGCTCCATTGCCGAATCAGCTCTGCATAAGGGCGTGGGTCAACCACTTCGTCTACAGCTATTCCAGCTAATTCGTCGGTGGTGATGTTGCGAATGCAATTGCCGCTGGTTTGTATGCCATGCATATCCACGGTGGCCAGCAACTCCATCACTTCAGCACTTTTTTCTAGCGGTATCCAATTGAACTGCACGTTTTGGCGCGTGCTGAAATGTCCATGTCCGATCGGTAAATGCGTTGTGCCCCAAGTTGCTTGCGTACCTATGGCTTTGTTAAATACCTCTGCACTGGGTTGATCGTATTCGTTGGCGATGCGACTGAGCACGCGCAACTGCTGGCTAGAAATTTCGCCATAAGGCACCGCCACGCGCAGCATGGGGGCATAGCGTTGTACATACCAGCCGTTTTGTAAACGCAATGGTTTGAATTCGTCAAAACTCAGTTTACCTGCTAAGTGGCGTTCCAATTGGTCGCGGTATTGCGCTGCGCGTTGTTGGATAAAAGTTTTATCGAATTCGGTGTAGTGGTACATAAGATGCGGTTCAAACAATATTCAAGAAATAGACAATCATTTATAGGCAATCATTTTTTCAAATGGCGAGTAACTTGCTGCCAGCGTACGCCAGCAATACCGACAGCACAGAGCGCACCACACGTTCTGGCGTTTTTGCCAACAAATGCGAGCCAAGATAAATCCCCGGTAAAGAACCCGCCAACAAGAGCGCCAATAAAGACCAGTCCACCGAGCCCAAAGAAGCATGCCCCAAACCAGCGACCAGGGTCAGCGGCACGGCATGTGCAATATCTGCCGCTACGATTCGCGGCAATGGCAGCGCTGGGTAGAGCAAAATTAAGGCAGTCATACCGATTGCGCCAGCGCCTACCGAAGTAAGTGTCACCAAGGCCCCAATAACTGCACCCAGCAGCAGCGGCAAGCTCCAGTGTTTAGCTTGGCTAGGTTTGGATGTTGGTTTGTGGGTATCGGTGGCGCGTTTCACTGGTGCTTTGCTCCAAATGGCTTTGTACAAAGTGGCCAATGCCGTCAACAAAAGCGCAATACCCAGTGTGGTCGTCATGACGCGTTGCACGACGGGGTTGGTTGTGCCGATCTGGTTCAACATGTAGAGCGTGAGCAATGAGGCAGGCAAACTCCCCGCTGCCAGCAAACCCACCACTGGCCAGTCAATTAACTTGGCTCGCGCTAATTTGATTGACCCTCCCAATTTGGTAAACGCTGCAAAAAGCAAATCCGTGCCAATCGCCAAGTGTGGCTTTACACCAAAAACAAATATCAGCAAAGGCGTCATCAAAGAGCCGCCGCCCACCCCTGTCAAGCCGATTACCAAGCCAACCCCAAAACCCGCTGATATAAAAATGATGTCATTCATAGCGACGGACTGTAAATCCGGTTCTATATTGCCCAAAATACTTTAAAACGATTTTTATATAATTTATTGAAATATAAAGCCGATTTCGTGCGGCATGAGCATCACAGTGGCGTTTACAGCCGTAAGCAGCCTTTGTCGTAGATGCAGCTTTACGTCTAGCTTTGAATGTCTGCTTTGCACAGGATTGCTTAGCTTTACGTAGCTTTACTCGCAAAACCCAACATGAGTTGAACAGTCACGTTACGATGGGCTTGCCAAACATACTGGTATGGGTATGTTGGATTGGTCGCCAAGTCCGACTAAATTCATCAACTTAACTTACTTTACAAACTATGAATGCACATCTCAAAATAGCGGCAGCAACCTTAATGACCATGGCAGCACTGACGGCGTGTGGTGGTGATAGCTATACAAGCAACAGCGCTGATGGCAACCAAAATCAATCAAGCAGTTTGGCTTCTGTGCCGGTTGAATCTTTGAACGCGGACGAGCAAGCTTCATTGCTTTACATACGCGAAGAAGAAAAACTGGCCTACGATGTCTACATCAAACTCAACACCCAATGGGGCGGTAGCACGCCAACATTTGGCAACATTTCCAATAGCGAAGCCAAACACCAAGAATCAGTGCATGAGTTATTGGTTCGCTACAACCTGACCGATACCGCATCCAGTTTATCAGCGGGTGTCTTTAACAATGCCAAGCTGCAAAATCTTCACACACAATTGGTAAACACAGGCGCCACATCGTTGGTCGATGCGCTCAAAGTGGGGGCGGCGATTGAAGAAATCGACATCATTGACATCCAAGCCGACATGGCCAAAGTGGACAACCAAGATATTCGGTTGGTCTATGGAAACCTGATGAAAGGTTCACGCAACCATTTGCGTGCCTTTGTCAAAAACTTGGCGAACCAAGGCGTGACCTATGTACCACAATACATGAACCCAAGCGACTACCAAGCCATCATCAATTCGCCTACTGAAAATTAAAGCTCCTATGCTGGGTTGAGTTTTCAGCGCATTGTCGTTGCACCATTCGCCAAAACCGCTGTCTTGCGTTATAAACAGCGTTATCTTTGGTATTCAATGGAGGCTGCGTTATGACGACTGAGAACGACATTCACATCAACTTAGGTGGCACCGCCACGCGCAAGGTGGATGAGTTGCTGGGGCATTATGGGGAAAGCCATCGGCATCCGGTGAATGAGGTGATTCACTTTATTGCGATTCCGCTCATTATGTTGAGCTTGGTGGGGTTGATGTATGCGCTGCACCCATGGGTGGCGTATGCGTTCATCGGTGCGAGCATGGTGTATTACGCGCGCTTATCGCTGGTTTTTTTG
>CALMEI010000029.1 GCA_937863225.1 uncultured Polaromonas sp. | reverse complement strand
CAATCGTGCCAACGTTCACGTGGGGCTTGGTGCGTACAAATTTTTCTTTTGCCATGATGGCTTCCTTTAATGAGCAATACCCGTGAATTGGTTTAATGTTTGCACTGTGTTGCTGATTCCCTCACCACGGGCAGTGAAGGGCACACAATCGCAGACAGCTAAAATTTATATAAAATCAGGCTTTAGCTGGCGTATTTACTGCCTAGTATGCTATTAAATATATAGCACACTAGAGCAATAACTACTTTGCAACTTACTTAGTACGTGAAGCCATGATGGCTTCTGTCACATTGCGAGGTGCTTCAGAGTAGTGCTTGAACTCCATGGTGTAAGAAGCACGACCCTGAGACATAGAGCGCAAGGTGGTTGAATAACCAAACATTTCTGACAAAGGCACTTCAGCTTTAATCGCTTTACCGCCGCCAACCATGTCTTCCATGCCTTGTACCATACCGCGACGTGAAGACAAATCACCCATCACGTTACCTGCATAATCTTCAGGCGTTTCAACTTCAACCGCCATCATCGGCTCAAGAATAACCGGGTTCGCTTTGCGGCAACCTTCTTTGAAACCAAAAATAGCCGCCATTTTGAATGCCAATTCATTCGAGTCAACATCGTGGTATGAACCGAAATGCAAAGTGACTTTAACGTCAACAACTGGGTAACCAGCCATCACACCTTGCGTCACCGCCTCATTGATACCCTTTTCAACAGCTGGAATGTATTCACGCGGAACCACACCACCCTTGATGGCATCAACGAATTCAATGCCTTTACCAGCCTCGTTCGGCTCAATTTTGAGCACAACGTGTCCGTACTGACCCTTACCGCCTGATTGACGCACGAATTTGCCTTCAGCGTCTTCGATGGTCTTGCGAATTGTTTCGCGGTAGGCCACCTGTGGTTTACCAACGTTGGCTTCAACGCCAAATTCGCGCTTCATGCGGTCTACAATGATTTCCAAGTGAAGCTCACCCATACCTGCAATCAGTGTTTGACCAGATTCTTCATCGGTTTTTACGCGGAAGGAAGGATCTTCTTGTGCCAAACGTTGCAAAGCAATGCCCATTTTTTCTTGGTCAGCTTTGGTTTTTGGCTCAACTGCCTGCGTAATCACGGGCTCAGGGAAAATCATGCGTTCTAGTGTGACGATAGATGATGGATCACACAAAGTTTCACCTGTGGTCACATCTTTCAAACCGATACAAGCAGCGATGTCGCCAGCACGAATTTCTGTGACCTCTTCACGTTCGTTGGCATGCATTTGCACAATACGACCGATGCGCTCTTTTTTGCCGCGCACAGGGTTGTAAATGGTGTCACCTTTGTTCAGCACACCAGAGTACACACGAACGAATGTCAACTGACCCACAAACGGATCGGTCATCAATTTGAAAGCCAAGGCAGAGAATTTCTCATTGTCGTCAGCCTTGCGAACTGTTGGCGTTTCATCTTCTGAAATGCCACTCACAGGCGGAATGTCAATCGGTGAAGGCATAAAGTCCAACACCGCGTCCAACATGCGCTGTACGCCTTTGTTTTTAAACGCTGTGCCGCACAGCATTGGCTGAATTTCGCTGGCGATGGTGCGCTTGCGAATGCCGTCTAAAATTTCGGCTTCAGTCAAGTCGCCTTCTTCAAGGTACTTGTTCATGTACTCTTCAGTGGCTTCGGCCGCAGCTTCAACCATTTTTTCGCGCCATTCTTTGGCTGTTGCCAACAAATCAGCTGGAATGTCAACGTAGTTGAATTTCATGCCTTGAGAGGCCTCATCCCAAATGATGGCCTTCATCTTGATCAAATCCACCACGCCTGTGAAGTTTTCTTCAGCGCCAATTGGTATCACGATTGGCACTGGGTTGGCTTTCAAACGCAATTTCATGCCTTCAACAACTTTATAGAAGTTAGCACCAGTGCGGTCCATTTTGTTCACAAACGCCAAGCGCGGCACTTTGTATTTATTAGCCTGACGCCAAACGGTTTCAGACTGTGGTTGTACGCCGCCCACAGCACAATAAACCATCACAGCGCCGTCGAGCACACGCATGGAACGTTCAACTTCAATCGTGAAGTCAACGTGTCCAGGTGTGTCGATGATGTTGATGCGATGGTCTTGACGTGAGCCATCCATGCCTTTCCAGAAACAAGTGGTAGCTGCAGAGGTGATGGTAATACCACGCTCCTGCTCTTGCTCCATCCAATCCATGGTGGCAGCACCGTCATGAACTTCACCAATTTTGTGATTCACGCCAGTGTAGAAAAGTACGCGCTCTGTGGTGGTGGTTTTACCAGCGTCAATGTGCGCTGAAATACCAATGTTACGGTAGCGCTCGATAGGTGTATTGCGAGCCATGATAAATTATTCCTTTTGAAGCAGCGATTAAAAACGGAAGTGGGAGAAGGCTTTGTTCGCCTCAGCCATGCGGTGAACTTCATCACGCTTTTTCATGGCACCACCACGACCTTCAGTCGCTTCAATCATTTCGTTTGCCAAGCGCAACGCCATTGATTTCTCACCGCGTTTTTTAGCAGCCTCTTTCAGCCAACGCATCGACAATGCCAAGCGACGCACTGGACGCACTTCAACTGGCACTTGGTAATTGGCACCGCCCACGCGGCGAGATTTAACCTCAACCATGGGTTTGATGTTGTTAATGGCAATGGCAAACGCCTCTAATGGGTCTTTGCCACCCGATTTTTTCTCAATGTGCTCAAGAGCACCATAAACAATGCGCTCTGCAACAGCTTTTTTACCGCTTTGCATCACAACATTCATGAATTTTGCGAGTTCGATGTTGCCGTATTTAGGATCAGGCAGGATTTCACGTTTGGGGACTTCGCGACGACGTGGCATGGTTTCACCTCTTATATCTTGCTTCAGTGGATGTCTTAATCATTCAATCAATACATCAATGGTCATTCAGACCTCACTTACTCGATTCGCTTTCGACATTGAAAGTTGGAATCACTACGCTGCTTATTTGCGCCACGCAAATATCAGCACCGAAAAAACTTTTTACTTAGCTTATTTAGCTTTTGGCTTTTTTGCACCGTATTTTGAACGTGACTGCTTGCGATCTTTCACGCCTTGCAAGTCAAGCGATCCACGTACGATGTGGTAACGCACACCTGGCAAGTCTTTCACACGACCGCCGCGAACCAGCACAACGCTGTGTTCTTGCAAGTTGTGGCCTTCACCGCCGATGTATGAAATCACCTCAAAACCGTTGGTCAAGCGCACTTTGGCAACTTTACGCAAAGCGGAGTTAGGTTTCTTTGGCGTGGTGGTGTATACACGTGTACAAACACCACGACGCTGTGGCGAGTTCTGCATAGCAGGACTCTTGGACTTGATGGTTTCCACCTCGCGTCCATGTCGAATTAACTGATTAATGGTTGGCACTGCTGCATCCTAAAATTAAAAACGTCCCCAAACGATAAGAACGTGTGAAAAATAGTCTTCTCCTACGAAGACGGGCATCCCTTCGGAAATTCCGAAAAGCTTTCAATTATAGCAGTAAATGAAATTAGTCTTGGAACAATAAAAAATCGGGCTTATTCACCCCATTTTGCCAAATACTGCTGCGCAGCCTCGCGCCATTCTGTAGAAAAGTACCCTGCTGATGTGTACTCATGGGTAATTGAAATTGGCCATGTACCTAATCGCAGTCCTTTTGCACGCGCATTTCTACAAAAATCCAGATCGTAGAAATGAAATTTGAAATTTTGGTCAAAATAAATCCCATTTTTGACCAAAGTTGATCGTCTGGTTGCCAAAAATACCCCATCAAGCAATTCACACTCGGCTGGGGGTAGTCCAAAAAAATCAACACCTCTTGCTCCATCTGCAGAAATACTACCGACTCCGCCGCTTAATGCACCCGTATGAATCAACGAATGAAACGTAGATGGATCACAGTTTTCCACAAGTCCGGCCCAAACCAGTTGATTACTTTGCCTTGTCTTCGCTCCGGCAACGCCAACAACATCAAAATGCTGCAACCCCTCAAGAACATGGTTTGCGAAATAAATGTCATCAATGCGGACATCGTCGTGACAAAAAACAAGAATGTCGGGCTCATCATCGCCTGCCAAGATCAAAGCCCGATTGAAAACCTCCGATAATCCCGCTCTGTTTTGAAAAGCTGCAGCGCTACAAATCCTTTTATCAAATGACAAACGAAGCAAGGATTGCCCCAAAGGACTACGCTTGAATTCAGCTTCGTGCAAACGCGTGGCCGTGACCACTCGAATCAATGGCTTCACTGTCATAAGCGCTTACCTATTGACAGTTATTTCCGAGCAATTAACTGGGCATGAATATCCACCGCGCCGTTCCAGTAATGATTTACCGCGAATGATTTTTCATCTTGCGATTTTTCGTTGAAGTCTGGATGTGGAATGTCGCCGTAGGAGAAATCAAAATCACACTTTGTAGGATAAGGAAAATGCTCCAGTCCATTCGCTTTTCGCCAGCCGCGATTGAAATATAAAAAAGATTCCCAAACTATAGGCGGCCATTCATGCGTAAGGTCTTGAACGGCTCTGTTACTTCTGGCATGCGGGCAAATGATCATCATCTCGCCACCTGGAACCAATATGCGCCAGACCTCTTCCATAAATTGTCCGCGTTTGTTGCCAGGTATATGTTCAAAAAAATGACTGCACCAAATGGCCTCCACACTGTTGTCAGGCCACGGCCAAGGAAACGTGAACAAATCAACTGCGATATCGGCTTTCGTGCCCACAGTCGTGATATCTACGCCCAAGTAACCTGCGCGAGGTGTGTTGCCACAACCGAAATCGAGTTTTAAAGCCATATGAGCATCTTTCCTAAATGATGAAATTAATTGATCGTGACTGGTTTCAACTCTTCACCAGCCCAAGACATTTGAGCGATTTGTTTGTATGCATTCTCTAAATCTTTTACAAACTTTGATGTATTAAACAAAGGCACATTTAAACGATTGTCGATTAGTTTTTTACGCAATATCGATAACTCATCCGGATGTTGGGCCAGATGAATCGCTCTGTTTTTGTATTCTTCGATCGAGTAAGTCAATAACTCTGGCAAACCAGCTGCTTGAACCAAGCTGCCCGCCATGCGAGCTACCATGGTATTGCCCACTAACGCAAGCAATGGACACCCAGCCCACAGCGCATCACTTGCTGTTGTACCACTTGTGTATGGGAAAACATCTAAAAACAGATCAACCAATTGGAATTGAGCCAAATAACGATCAACACTGGTTCTTGGAGCGATGATTAACCTGGCATTATCTAGCCCAGCACTTTCCCAAGCTGCACGTATGTTTTTGATGTAAGCATGATGACCATCTGCCAACCACAAAACACTGCTGGGCACCGCCTTGATAATTTCGGTCCAAGCTGCAAAAATTTCTGGTTGTATTTTGAACGATTGGTTGAAATCGGCAAAAACAAAAGCGTTTTCTGGCAAGCCAAATTCTGACCTTTGCAATGACTCTAATTCCAGGGGCCGGTTGGTATCATTGATTTGGAAGCAATCAGGCATGCGCAGCAATTTTTCATCGAAAAAATCGTCAGCGCCCTTAGGTGCTACGAATTGATCAACGATGGTGTAGTCATAGTATTTGCTGCCCATGCTGCCAATGTAGCCCAACCAATGCATTTGAACAGGTGCTGGTCTGTGTCCCAATACTTGGATCTTGGATCCTCTGGTATTTCCCGACAAATCGACCAAAATATCTATCTCATCACTGCGGATTCTTTCCACCATTCCCTGAATAGAGCATCCTTCTAAATTTACAAAATGCTCAGCGGTGTTTTGAATTCTCTGTCGTACAGGATGTTTATCATCTGGCCCATACGAATAAACCCAAACTTCGAATTCTGAGCGGTCATGCAACCCATACAAAGGTGCTGTTAGGTGCGCCACAGGGTGATGCCTGAAATCAACAGAAAAATAACCAACTCGTATTCGGCTGTGCTTACGACCTTGACCTGATACAGGGGCGCGTTGCACACCCAGATTCGCAAAATTTTCTTTGGAATTAATGCGTGACCACTCAACAAGTTTCTTCGGATCGTCGTAATTACTGAGCAAAATAAATGAGTTCACTGATTGTGAATTCATTGGGTTATCCAGCATTTGCGCCACCCTTGTGCGTAGCTCTGGTAAACCATTCCAATCACATATGCGGTTCTTTTCACCAATCATCCAGCCAGCGGCTGGCAAGAATTCAGGCTCTTTTTGCAAAGTAATCTCAAGCTCTTTAATGGCCTCCTCTGATTGATCACACATGATTAAGCTGACACCTAAATTGGTACGCGCTTGTGCGTTATTGGGGTCAAGCTCAAGTAGTTTTCTCAAGTTTAAGATGGACTGCTCAAAAGCAGCCTGATTGAACTGCGCCACAGCCAAATTGTTTATCAAAGTGGTATGTTGTGGTAACGACAATATAGCGATTTGGTACAGCTCAGCAGCACCCGAGAAGTCAGATCGGTATACACCCAGGGCATCACCCATAGCCAAAAGGTGTTCTACGCCTTCTTGTGTGGCGTAATATTTATCGCGCTCCTCAGCCTTCCCGATGCGCATGGCCAGTTGAAATGGCTCAATGGCTTTTTCAGTCTCCCCAAGTACCAAATAAGCTTTTGAAAGCAATGTTTGAATCTCAAAATCTTGTAAATCTTTATTTTCTACAAGCTTTGGGTATGCCTCTTGCCATTTTTTTTGATGTGCCAATATTTTGATGACATTCTTGACAGTGGCAAATGCATTCGGTGCCAACTCCAACGATTTAGAAAAGGTTACAAGCGCTTCATCAAGCAGATTTGTTTCCATCTGCACAGCACCCAATGCACTCCAAGCAGCTGCCGATGTAGGTGATAGTTGCAATGCTTTTTCTGCGAATTGTTTGGCTTTTTTAAAGTTGGCTTTGTTTCTGTAAACATTGCTGATGTTGATGTGTGCTTCGAGATAATTCGGTACAAGCTTGATAGCACGTAGCAAATCATTTTCCGCCTCTTGCAGCAATCGCATTTCGAGAAAAACCAAAGAACGTGTATTGATGTAAAAATGATGGGGGGTCTGCGCGATTGCGTGGTTCAAATATTGCAACGCATTGTTGTACTGTCCAGCGCGATACAAAATTTCACCCATTAAATGCAAAGCATCAGCATGCGTGGGCTCAACAGACAAAATTTCTTGATACACATTGAATGCTTCTTGCAGTTGGCCTGCTTGATGAAATGCCAAGCCACGCTCTAACAACGCTGTACTATTGAAATTTGAACTTGAGCCAGATGCAGTCACTGTGGAATTCTTATCAAAAATTGTGCATAAAAAATGGTGGAATGTTCAGACATTACCACCATTTTTATACATTCTCAATGTGCGTTGTAAAAATTCACAACGCCATTGAATGCATCAAAGTTACTTGAATGTGTAACCTATCCCGATACCAACTGAACTTGCACCATTCGCAGCTCCCGCATTCGCCTTAATGGTAAGCTTCTCGTTGATCCGAGAGGCCAAACCGATAGCAATCGCTGGTCGCCCACCTGCAGCGCCGATACCAGCACTCACCGTCGTTTCACCCACTCCCGTAGGTGTCAATGGCATCGCTGTGGCAGCAGCTGCAATGGCCGCATATTCGCGCGATCGCTTATCAACGGCTTGCAATTGTCCATAATTGGCTGCGTCAGAAGCCACAATTCCTGGGCCAACATTTTGTACCCTGTTGCCACCCATATCAATATTTGTTCCAGGTTTAGCAGACAAACTGTTCACAACAGTGAGATTTGCAGCAGTGATATTGCCACTGGTCAAGTTCACCAAAGTTGCATTTTGACCATTCAAATTCACCGTATTGATATTGATACTTTGCAGGTTCGTTATCGTACCGTTTGAAGCAGTCAAATTCGTGGTCGTCAAATTGGACGCCGTGATATTTGTAATTGTTGCGTTTGCTCCAGTGATATTTGTAATGGTCGCATTCGCACCGGTGAGATTGGTAATCGTTCCATTCACCGATGTCAGGTTGGTGGTGGTTGTGTTAACCGCAGTCAAATTGGTAATCGTACCATTTGCAGCGGTGAGATTCGTCGTTGTTGTATCCACTGCTGTAAGGTTGGTGATCGTGCCGTTCGCAGCTGTCAAATTGGTAATCGTACCGTTGGTAGCGGTGAGATTCGTCGTTGTTGTATCCACTGCTGTGAGATTGGTGATCGTTCCATTGGCAGCAGTCAGGTTGGTGATCGTACCGTTCGCAGCAGTCAAGTTGGTTGTCGTCGTATTGCGCGCAGTCAAATTCGTGGTTGTGGTGTTTCGGGCTGTGAGGTTGGTTGTCGTTGTATTACGTGCAGTCAGATTGGTGATCGTACCGTTCGCAGCTGTCAAGTTGGTTGTACTTGTATTACGCGCTGTCAGATTGGTGATCGTGCCATTCGCAGCCGTCAAATTCGTGGTTGTGGTGTTTCGGGCTGTGAGGTTGGTTGTCGTTGTATTAC
>CALMEI010000028.1 GCA_937863225.1 uncultured Polaromonas sp. | reverse complement strand
CGCCAGCGTTACAGGAGCTGGGTGGCGCGAACAGCGGCACGCCGGCGCCGCTCGCATGGATCAGCGGCATGGCCAGATGGCTCGGTGGCGCGACGTTGCCCATTGGCACCTGGGAGCCCTACTGGAATCCAACGCGGCCTTCGCCAGAGGTGATGATCGCGGAGTTCCCGCAGTTCCCCTTCCTGTATGCAGACCTTCACGCGCACATGATGACCATGCCGCTGGCAGGCAAGCCAGGCCTCACTGTTTCACCTTCATTGTCGGTGGTTAATTTGCTGGATTTGACGGTGAGCGTGGCATGCAACCAGCTTTTACCTGCTTTGGTTGCCAAAGTTTTTAATCGTTTTGGTAAGTCATGCGCCTCAGGGCGTGGAATGATGGGGTACCACACTGCAAAAGTGCCTGTGGCAAAGCGTATCATGCCATCAGTGACCATAGCGAGTACGCGTGCATAGTCGTCTTTCATCTCGTAACTGGGGTCGCAAAATACCAAGGCGCGACGTGAGGGTGGCGGCAAAAACTTTTTGACATTTTCAAATCCGTCTTGTGCGTGCACCGCAATTTTGCGCCCTGCGTTGAGCTGTGCAATGTTGTCAGCCAATGTTTTGGCATCGGTGGGGTGTAGTTCAAACAATTTCAACTTATCATGATCGCGCAGTAAATGCGCCATGATGAAGGGCGAGCCGGGGTAAATACGGCTGCTGTCGGTTTTGTTGTATTCGGCTACCAGCGATACATAGTTTTGCAACAGTGGCGCCAACTCAATGCCGTGAACCCCTGTTGTTGTTTTGTTTTTGCTTGTTGCAGACGAACTGGCAGCTTGTTTTGGCTTGGTGTTTTTTGCAGCCAGCAGTTTTTTAATGCCATCGACAGACTCTCCGCTGGTTTGCGCATAGTCACCATCCAGGCGGTACAAACCAGCACCGGCATGGGTGTCCACCACCATCAAAGCGGCGTCTTTTTCAAGCATATGCTGAAGAATAGCAATCAATGTGGCGTGTTTGAGCACATCCGCATGGTTGCCGGCGTGAAAGGCGTGGCGATAACTGAACATACTGCAATCATAAGCTCTATCACGCACTGTATTGGGTCTGCCAGTTCATGCCCAACCTTTTGCCCATCATCTTGCTTGTGTCTTACCTGCTAGCGTCCTATAATAATCTTGAACATTCGTCAGCTTATTGAACAGCAAAATTAAACCCTTAAAGGAGTTCCAGATGAACCTCGTCGAACGCGCCAAAGCCATCAGCCTGAGTCCTGCAACAACTTGGCCTGTGATTGATGCCGAAAAGCACGATGCGCAATCACTTTTTGTCCCTTATATGCTGATATTGGCAGCCATACCTGCTGTCGCTGGGTTCATCGGCATGACGATGATAGGCGTGGGTGGCTTTGGTTTCAACTTCAAAATGCCCTTTGCCAGCGGCCTGGGCATGATGGTGACGACCTACATCTTGTCGCTGGTCATGACCTTTGTTTTTGGTTGGTTGGCCAGCACCTTGGCGCCTACTTTTGGCGGACAAAGCAATTTGGAACAAGGCTTGAAACTCGCCGTCTTTGGTGGTACGCCAATGATGTTGGCTGGCGTCTTCAACGTGTTGCCAGCACTTTCATTTGTTGGCTTGCTGGTGGCTTTGTATTCCTTGTATGTGATGTACTTGGGCTTGCCGGTGTTGATGAAAAACCCGAAGGAAAAAACCATTCCATCGCCAGCATCATTGGCGGCGTGATCTTAAGCATGGTCAGCCGCGTTTTTACGCCATCTATGGGCAACATGATGGGTGGCGCAGGCATGCGTGGCAGTGATGCAACAATCACAACACCTATGGGTGAAATCAAAATCAACAAAAACGCAGACGCTAGTGGCACTCCGGGTCAAGCGACCATCACAACACCTGCTGGCAATGCCGTCATCACCACAACGCCTGCCGCACCAGGCACACCTACCGACTCAGCCACGATGACGATTCAAACCCCCAAAGGTGAAGTCAAAATTGACATGAAAAATATGGAAGCCATGGCCAAGCAGATGGAAGCCATGAGCAAACAAATGGAGCAGAATAAAAAGTAAGCGCTTTACAAACGCTAGGCTCGTGCGCCAAAAATAGCTGTGCCCACGCGTACCATGCTGCTGCCTGCGGCAATGGCGGGTTCTAAATCGGCGCTCATGCCCATGGATAAGGTATCTAGCTTATACCCTTGCTCATTTAAAGCATCAAATAGAGCTCTAGCCCACGTATTGATTGCCTCAGCTGCTATCAAATCAGTAGTGGGCTCTGGGATAATCATGATGCCACGCAATTGCAGATGCGGCAATTTTTGAATCTCTTGCGCCAGCGTCAGCACTTCAGACGGCTCCACACCAGATTTGTTCGCCCCACCATCAATGTTCACCTGAATGCACACTTGCAATGGCTTTGCGTCTATTGGTCGCTGGTCATTCAAACGCTGTGCAATTTTGAGCCTGTCAATGCTGTGCACCCAATCAAAATGCTCGGCGA
>CALMEI010000027.1 GCA_937863225.1 uncultured Polaromonas sp. | reverse complement strand
AATATCAAATCCCTCTTTCTTGATGCCACAACTGACACCTTGGTTCGGCGGTATTCTGACACGCGACGCAAACATCCGTTGTCGACTACTAGCGAACCATTGACAAACCATTCCAAAGCTGGCTTACCAATGTCTCAACAGGTATTGGTAGAAGCCATCAATTCAGAGCGTGAATTATTGGCAGATTTGCGCGATGGTGCTCACGTGATCGACACCAGCAACATTCGACCAGCACAGTTATTGGCTTATGTGAAATCATTAATTACTGCCCCTCACAGTAGCCTGACATTGGTGTTTGAATCATTCGCGTACAAGCGCGGCATTCCGATTAATGCAGACTATGTTTTTGATGTACGCATGTTGCCAAATCCCCATTACGAACCGGCTTTACGTGCCCTAACTGGTCGTGACGAAGGTGTTCAGGCATTCTTAAAAAATGAGCCTGAAGTGATGCGCATGCAGCTTGAGATCATGCAATTCATTCACAGCTGGTTGCCCGCACTTAGACGCGACCATCGCAGCTATGTCACCATTGCCATTGGCTGTACGGGCGGACAACATCGTTCGGTCTATTTGGTTGAACAATTAGCACGTGCGTTCACTGCTCAAAGCCAGTTCATCACTCTGAAAAGACATCGCGAACTAATCAACCAGTAGCAACCTACGTACGGGTGCTGGCAAACCCAGATTTGGCCATTCATTGCATTCAACCCAACGACCTTGGCTTAGTCTCTGGGCAAGCCATTCTGTCAATTTAGGAATTCCAGCAAATTCCATATACACAGGGTGAATATGCAAGTCTTTGTGTGTCAAAACATGCTTAAAAACCGCAGCTTCCTTCAAGGCTGATCGGTGCGCCACAGGCACATGTTTTAATAAATCGTCATGGCTGGCAAAGCATGGCAAGCAATGCAATCCTGCCCACACACCTGACGCAGGGCGTTTTGCCAAAAATACAGCGCCATCTGCGCGTTTGACATGCAGCATCCACAAAGACTCGCTGCTGCGCTTGAGTTTACGAGATTTGACAGGGAAATCTGTTGGTCGACCTTGCGAATATGCCACGCACATTGTGTTGACAGGGCAAAGTGTGCATTGTGGCTGTCGTGTACTGCATAAGCTTGCCCCCAAATCCATGATGCCTTGGGTGTAATGTGGCATATCCATCCACAATTTTTGGTCATTACCGGTTGGCAACACAGCGTTAGCCAGTTGCAACAATTCCCGCACATTATTTAATTTGGACAAATCTGCCTCAAAGCCCAATACCCGTGTCAACACGCGCTTGACATTGCCATCCAATATCGAAACTCGTTCACCAAAACACAACGAAGCTATGGCTGCTGCAGTAGACGGACCGATGCCGGGCAGTGTCTGCAATGTGGCGGCATCTTTGGGAAATTGACCATCATGATCGGTTTGAATTTTTCGTGCACACAAGTGCAAATTACGTGCACGACTGTAGTAACCCAAGCCACTCCATAGACCCAAAATCTCATCTAAACTGGCAGTCGCCAGATCCAAAATAGTGGGATATGCGTTCAAAAATCGATCAAAGTAGGCTTTGACAGTTACCACTTGCGTTTGCTGCAACATGATTTCAGAGAGCCATACTTTGTACGGGTCACGCGTGTTCTGCCATGGCAAATCATGCCTGCCGTGCACCTTTTGCCATGCGATAAGCGTCTTCGCAAAATTTGCTGGATTGCAACTTGTTGCTGCCTGTCCCGTCATGGTTTTTGACACGTTGGGCAATAGAAACTTGACCGTTGGCCTTGCACAATTCGTTTGATCGGCGTCTTGCAGACCGTGCAAGGGAATCCCGCTCGGTCGTAAACATTTGCTTCCAACTGAAAATAACCATTCTCGCCTTTGGCACTACTGAAGTTTTGCAATGTACTGCCGCCTTTGACAATCGCACGTGTCAATACATCTTGAATCGCAGCGTGCAGTTTCATCACTCTGGGTGAACTTATTTTGGATGCCGATGTTGTTGGTCTGATTCCTGCAAGGAACAGTGCTTCGGACGCATAAATATTGCCGACTCCAACCACCAATTCACCTGCTAACAGCACCTGTTTGATAGATGCTTGTTTGCGTTTAAGATCAGTATGAAACTGTTTGGCATCAAAACTGTCTGACAATGGCTCAACACCCAATTTGCCCAGTAATTTTTGCGCAATTATGCTTTGTTCTGAGGACGCAAATACCACTGCACCAAATCGTCGTGGGTCATTCAGTTTTAGCACGCCTTTATTGGTGACCAATTCAAAATGATCATGTTTCCCTAATGGAGGCTTAATTCGGCTCGCAGTGTTGGCTTTACACCCATTGAAATGCAGGCTACCCGACATGCCCAAGTGCATCAATAGCAAACCTACGGAAGTTGTACCCTTTGCCAAATCCAGCAATAAATATTTGCCACGTCTGCGTACACCCAGGACAGTCAACCCTTTTAAATCATCCACATCACACTGTAGCGGCCACCGCAGCGGTTTACCTAAATACGCAGACAGTACAGTTGCACCAGCAATTTGGGATGCAAAACTGAGACGGGTGACTTCAACTTCGGGTAATTCGGGCATGGTGAACGCTAGTCTATCGTATAGTATGAAAAAATAAGCGAAAATGAATGCATGCAAACCGGTATGAACGACTCTTCTCCACAAACTATCAGCTCTCTCATGCAAACCCTGGGTGTGCGGGCAAAAACTGCTTCAGCCGTTATGGCCAGTGCGTCTGCGGCTACTAAGAAAAATGCGCTTTTGAAACTGGCAACATTGTTACGCAGCAATGTGGACAGTCTGCAAGCCAGTAACGCCATAGACATCAGCCGTGCCAGTGCTGCAGGTTTGTCTGTCCCTATGGTTGATCGACTTAAATTAAGTCCTTCCGTGATAGAAACTGTTGCACAAGGCTGTGAGCAATTGGCCGCAATGCCAGACATCATTGGTGAGATCATTGGCATGAAGCAACAACCCAGCGGCATTCGAGTTGGACAAATGCGCGTGCCCATTGGCGTATTTGGCATGATTTACGAATCACGGCCCAATGTGACAATTGAAGCGGCTTCACTCGCCATCAAAAGCGGCAATGCCTGTATTTTGCGCGGCGGCTCGGAAGCCATTGAATCCAACCAAGCATTGGCTGTTTTGGTTCGTCAGGCTCTCGCAGAAAGTGGTTTACCAGAAAACGCTGTACAGCTTGTACCAACCACTGACCGCGCTGCTGTGAGTGCATTGATTACCATGCCAGACTACGTTGATGTGATCATTCCACGTGGTGGCAAAGGCTTGATAGAGCGCGTCAGCAATGAAGCCAAGGTACCTGTCATCAAGCACCTTGATGGCAATTGCCACGTCTATGTAGACGACCCTTGTGATATCGCCATGGCTGTGAAAGTTGCTGACAATGCCAAAACCCAAAAATACAGTCCTTGCAATGCGGCTGAAAGCCTGCTGGTTGCGCAAGGTGTGGCAGAGGCATTCTTGCCCCAAATTGCCGCTATTTACGCTGAGAAAGGCGTAGAGATGCGATGCAATACGGCTGCAGCCAGCATAATTAATGCCTATACCGCTACTAAATCAATAGCAGATGGCAAGCAATTAACTGTACCTGCCACTGAGCAGGACTGGTACGAAGAGTATTTGGCACCGATTGTCAGCATCAAAGTGGTGACCGATTTGGATGAAGCCATTGCACACATTAACAAATACTCATCGCACCACACCGACGCCATCATCACGCGCGACCACATGCACGCGCAACGTTTTTTGCGCGAAGTAGACTCAGCCAGTGTGATGGTCAATGCCAGTACACGTTTTGCTGATGGCTTTGAATATGGATTGGGTGCGGAAATTGGCATCAGTACTGACAAATTTCATGCCAGAGGTCCTGTCGGCATTGAAGGCTTAACTTCACTGAAGTACATTGTGTTGGGTGAAGGTGAAATAAGGACATAACACCATGGTTCCACATCTGACCACAGCTCTGAATGGTCCTATCAATGAACTGGAGCAGCGCATACTGGATTCCATGCCAGCCATAGAGCGCTGGTTTCGACTCGAATGGATGGAGCACACACCATTGTTTTACAGTGCGGTGGATGTGCGCAATGCGGGTTTTAAGCTCGCGCCCGTCGACACCAGTTTGTGCCCGCATGGTTGGAACAATTTAAGCCCTGCCATGCTGCCTTTGGCAGTTCAAGCTGCCATGGTGGCGATTGAAAAGATATGCCCAGAGGCTAAAAATCTGCTCTTGGTTGCCGAAAACAAATCAAACAAGTCTGACTACAACTTGGCTTATTTAAGCAATTTGGCGCAACTTCGACGGATCTTTCACATGGCTGGACTCAATGTGCGAATCGGCTCCATAGATTCAAGCATCAAGAAAAGCACCACACTGACCTTGCCCAATGGTGAATCCGTTACTTTAGAGCCTGTTTGCAGAAACAATGACCGTATCGGTCTGAAAGACTTCGATCCCTGCACCATATTGCTCAACAATGAATTGACGACTGGGGTGCCAGGTATCTTAGAAGACTTGCATACCCAATATTTGCTACCTCCTTTACATGGTAGTGGTTCGGTTCGCAGGAAAAGCGAACATTACAGGTGCTATGACGAGGTGGTCAAGCGGTTTGGCAAACTCTTAGGCGTAGACCCTTGGTTTATCAGCCCTTTATATACAACGTGCAAAGACATCGATTTATCGCAAGAAACGGGGGTAGACAGCCTGAGCGCGACGGTCGATTCTATGCTTGCGAAAATCAAAAAGAAATACAAAGAATATGGCATTCAAGAAAAACCATTTGTAGTGATTAAAACAGGATGCAGCAGTCTCGCGTCAAAAGATTTGGCTGTTAACAAAACTCAGACTGTCAGCACCGGTGTATTGATGATACGTAATGCGAAGGAATTGCGCGAACATCCCGATCTATCAGCCTTTGCTGCACAAGCCAGTTGTAAACGAATGGGAGACCCTAATAACCTTTTATTGCGTGAAGTCATCGTGCAAGAGGGTGTTCATACCAAAGAACGATTAGACGATGCTGTTGCCGAACCTGTGGTTTACACCATGGACCGGTATGTCGTTGGTGGTTTTTACCGTGTTCATGCAGGTCGCAATGTTGATGAAAATTTGTGTGCGCCCGATTCAAATTACGTGCCTTTGGCATTTGCTGACGGCACTGAGTTGCCGCAAGCTGGCTTGAAGCCTGGGGCGAGTACACCCAATCGTTTTTACATGTATGGCGTAATCGCGCGCTTGGCCATGCTTGCTGCCAGTTACGAGCTAGAAGCTTCTGATCCAAACATCGAAGAAAATGCATAGTTGCTGCACTGCAACAAAAATCACGTTTTTGCTGTTTAGATAGGTCTCACTTTCATAATTCTATGATTAGCAGTAGGCGTTAGCGCACAATAAGACTTTTAAAACTCAGAACTCCGAACTAATACGGACTTTTTCAGTGCAAACATCTAAATCATCCCTCGCTGTACTTACATTAAGTGCAATCGGTGTCGTCTATGGTGACATTGGCACCAGCGTTTTGTATGCCATGAAAGAGGTCTTCGGATCAGGGCACGTACCGTTTACCCCTGAAAACGTTTATGGCATTTTGTCAATCTTCTTTTGGACATTAACGTCGATCGTCTCCCTTAAATATGTAACCTTGGTCTTACGCGCCGACAACCACGGCGAGGGCGGCTTGGTGGCTATGTTGGCACTTGCATCACAAGCTGTTGCTGATAAGCCGAATGTGCGCCGTGTCCTGTTAATGATTGGGATATTTGGAACTTGTTTATTTTATGGCGACGGCGTAATCACGCCAGCCATTTCAGTCCTAGGCGCGGTAGAAGGTTTGGAAGTTATATCTCCCGCGTTTTCCCACTATGTGGTTCCACTCACTTTGGTAATATTGTTTGTCTTATTTGCAGTACAAAAACACGGTACAGAGGGAGTGGGGAAATTTTTTGGCCCAATCACTCTGGTCTGGTTTGCAACTATCGCAGTTCTTGGCGTTGCACATATTGCAACCAATCCTGAAATATTATGGGCAGTCAGCCCTCACTATGCTCTTGGTTTTATTTGGACAAATCCAAGTACCGCCTTCATTATTCTAGGTGCGGTCGTTTTGTGCGTTACGGGAGCCGAAGCGCTATATGCCGATTTAGGTCATTTTGGTAAAAAACCAATCCGCGTCGCTTGGTTTTCAATTGTGATGCCTTCCTTGGTGTTGAATTATTTTGGCCAAGGCGCTTTATTGCTTAAAAATCCTGCCGCTGTCAAAAACCCTTTTTACATGATGGCACCAGACTGGGCACTGATTCCACTGTTGGTACTCGCCACCATGGCTGCCGTGATAGCGTCACAAGCATTGATTACCGGAGCCTTCAGTGTGACCAAGCAAGTGATACAGCTTGGTTACTTACCACGATTCAATATTTTGCATACCAGCGTCAAATCAACAGGACAAATTTATATTTCCTTTATCAATTGGGGGTTGTTTATTGCCATCGTATTGGCGGTTGTGATGTTCAGAACCTCTGGAAATCTTGCAGCAGCATATGGCATTGCGGTCACATTGGACATGCTGATAACAACGGTTCTGACTTTTTATGTTGTTCGCTATGCTTGGAAATACCCTTTGTGGCTTTGTATCGCTGCAACAGGGGTTTTCTTTGTGATTGATTTGGCATTTTTTGCCTCTAATTTACTTAAATTATTTGCAGGCGGTTGGTTTCCACTTTTGATTGGTGCTGCCATGTTTACATTGATGACGACTTGGAAGCAAGGTCGAAAGCTCTTGGCTCAAAAGCAAAAAATTGATGGTATAGATTTGAAGAGCTTTTTAGAAGCCGTATTCGTTAGTCCACCCAGCCGAGTTGAAGGCACAGCAGTATTTTTATCACCCGAATCTGGGAGTGTTCCAAATGCCTTATTGCACAACCTCAAGCACAACAAAGTTTTGCATGATCGCAATTTATTTGTAACGGTGCGCAACCATGAGGTGCCTTGGATTGGCATGAGTAAACGTCTAGAAGTTGAGGCTCTTGGTCACCACTGTTGGCAGTTGGTATTAAATTATGGCTTCAAGAATGACCCTGATTTACCACAGGCATTGGAACAAATGAAAGGTCGTGGTTGTGATGTTGATCCAATGACAACCAGTTATTTTTTATCGCGTGACAATGTCGTTCCGTCGTTAGGTGAAGGCATGGCACCTTGGCGCGAAAAATTATTTGCGCAAATGCATCACAATGCCAGTGGTGCTGCGGACTTTTTAAATCTTCCTAGCAATGCTGTTGTTGAATTAGGGTCAAAAATTGAAATTTAAGTAATTCAATAACGATTGATTTATCATTCACTGATGCATATTCTATTTATTACAGATCCGCTGGGCAGTTTTAAAACATATAAAGACAGTACTTTTGCAATGATGCGCGAGGCTCAAAAACGGGGTCACAGTATCAGCGCATGCGAATCTCAAAACCTCTATTGGAAACGTGGATCTCAAGTTTCAGGATTGACGCTGCACATTCGACTAACTCAGAATCAATCAGCATGGTTTGAGGTGTTGAATCAAAGCCAACAATTATTGGCAAGTTTTGATGCTGTCATCATGCGTAAGGATCCACCATTTGATCCCGAATTTTTTTATGCAACCCACTTGCTTGCGCAAGCCGAACGAGAGGGTGCCAAAGTATTTAACAAACCAGCTGCTTTGCGGGAGCATCCCGAGAAGTTGGCCATACTTGAATTTCCGGAACTGATCGGCCCAACCTTAGTTACAAGAAATGCCGATGACATACGGCATTTCCATGCAGAACACCATGACATTATTCTTAAACCCTTAGATGGCATGGGCGGCACGGGTATTTTTCGTGTCAAGGATGATGGCTTAAACCTCGGTAGCATCATCGAAACCTTAAATAAAGACGGTATGGAAACTGTCATGGTGCAAAAATTTCTACCCGAAATTGAAAAAGGGGACAAACGCATTCTGATCATTGCAGGTAAGCCTGTACCATTTTGTCTGGCGCGCATACCGCAAAATGGCGAAGTACGTGGCAACTTGGCTGTTGGTGGCAAAGGCGTTGCACAGTCTTTAAGTAAACGCGACTACGAAATTGCCAATCAATTAGGGCCTGTTCTTTCCGCACGCGGTTTGTTATTGATTGGCTTGGACGTGATTGGCGACAGTGTGACCGAAATCAATGTCACGAGCCCAACTTGTTTTCAAGAAATCACTGACCAAACTGGTTGCGATGTTGCAGCGCTATTTGTCACGGCCTTAGAACAAGCCGTTCAGATTGCCCAAGACTAAACCACTTACTGGGTTAAAATCTACTACCCCGGAGAGGTGGATGAGTGGTTTAAGTCACACGCCTGGAAAGCGTGCGTAGGGTAAAACTTACCGCGGGTTCGAATCCCGCCTTCTCCGCCATATTATGTGGATAGATACCCATTGTCATCTTGATGCGCCTGAGTTTTCTAGTGATTATGAACAAGTGCGCGCTAAAGCAGCTAACAACAATGTAGCGCATTGCATCATTCCTGCCGTTCATCCAGAAACATTTGACCGCACTCGCAAAATTGCTCACGAGCTGAACGACAGCTTTGCGCTGGGAATCCATCCACTTTATATCAAAAATACAGATCAGCAAGCATTGCAAATTCTGGATGAGGCATTAACTCAGCATGCGGATGATTCACGCCTAGTTGCCGTTGGCGAGATCGGTTTAGACTTTTTCGTCCCAGAACTTTGTAAAACGCCCTTGCGAGAAAAGCAAATCTTTTTTTATAGAGAACAACTCAAACTGGCTAAAAAACACGGTTTGGCCGTTATCGTCCATGTGCGCCACTCTGCCGACCAGCTCTTGAAGGGATTGCGCGACATTGGAGGCCCTGATTTTCAATGGCATGGAATTATTCATGCATTCAATGGTAGCGATCAACAGGCCACACAATTTGTGCAGCTCGGAATGAAGCTTGGCTTTGGTGGTGCGGTGACTTTTGAACGTGCCTTGCAAATTCGGCATTTGCTTAAATTTCTGCCACTAGAAGCCATTGTCTTAGAGACAGATGCCCCTGATATGCCGCCCCAATGGCTTTATAAAACAAAAGTAGAACGACAAGCAGGTGCCGTCCAAAGTCGCAATCAACCCAGTGAGATTACACGTATAGCCAACATCATTGCCGAATTGCGTGGCATCAAATTAGAGTCGTTGGCACAAGCGTGTTGGCAAAATTCTTGCGATGCCGTGCCAAGAATCAAGTCCTTGTTAATGTAAGGCTAATTGGGTGTGGGCGTAGCTGGCAAAACAGCATTGACACGTCCTTGTAAGTTGACAACTCGTGAGAGATTATCAAATTCGAACGCACCAGCACTGATGATGCTATTGCCTCTTTGCAACGTAACAGGAAGGTGAGATTTAATGCGCTCATCTTGCGTATACGCATGCAAAAAGTCACCCTTTATTTCAAGTCTTGGCTGCCATTGCCCATTGGCATCCGTTGTGGCTTCACGTACAGATTTGGCCTCACCACTGAATTGCACTTCGGATGAGTCTGCATTGCTAAGCGCTCGATTGGCACTGGTGATGATTGTCAAACGGCCTCGTTCATTAAAACTGTTAATTCTCACTTCTTCAATTTCAATGGTGTCTGTATCGGGATAATGTTTCGCCACTCCCCCAAGCAATTCGCTTTTTAGCCTGCCTTCAGCTGTGAATGTCTTGACTGCAAACTTGTTCAGAATGTAATCCGCTTCGTGAGTCATAACTTTGTCTGCTGCTTTGGCTTTTTGAATAGGTGCCAACTTCACAAGCCAATAACTCCCCAATGCCAATGCCACCATCAGCAACAATGGCAGATAACTCACAAGATTATCAAACCCTCTTCTGAAAAATGGCAATAACTTCATCACGCAATTGATTGAGTACAGAAATGTGGGTCCAGCAAACGCGCATACTGTCCATTCGCTATGAGCAAAAGATCACAAAATTCTCGCGCGGCGCCATAACCAGCTGCAGCCTGTGTGAGATAGTGCGCTCTTGTTTTAATTTCCATATGCGCACTTTGCGGTGCACAAGAAAAAGCGCAGCGCAGCATGACCGCTAAATCCGGCCAATCATCCCCCATCATGGCAGCTTGATGCCATTCAAACCCTAGCTTTTGAAGAAATTGCCCTGCCACAGGGTATTTGTCTTCCGATCCCAAATGCATGTGCATGATGCCCAATGCATTTAGTCGATGCCGCAACGGTTTTGAGTCTCGTCCAGAAATGATCACTGGCGTGATTCCGGCCTGTTGTAACAACTTTAAACCATGCCCATCAAGTGTGCTAAAGCGCTTGATTGTTTCTCCCTGTTCGGTGAAGTACAAGCCCCCATCTGTCAAGACACCATCCACATCAAAGAACGCAACGCGAATACCTTGTGCGCTCAGCAACAGTTCTGGCGCAAAACTCAACGCCGGCGTTTTAAATGTCTGATTATTCATTAAATGACCTTTGCACGCATCAAGTCACTGATATGGACAATACCGCAAAGATTGTCATCTGAATCGAGAACCAATAGGGTTGTGATGCTGTGAGCTTCCATCATTTCTGCTGCCGTCGCTGCCAATTCGTTAACATGGATCGTACGAGGAGATGTGTGCATAACATCTTTTGCAGCTGCATGGCGTAAATCAAAACCTTTTTCAATGAGTCGTCGTAAATCGCCATCGGTAAATATGCCCAATAGTTGATTCGCTGGACTCACAATTGCTGTTGCACCCACAGATTTTGCACTGATTTGCTTCATTAACTCATGAAAAGTCGCGTCGGGATCCACACGAGGAACGGCATCGCCTGATCGCATGACATCACCGACATGCGTGAGCAATTTGCGTCCCAAAGCACCGCCCGGATGCGAGCGAGCAAAATCTTCAGCTTTGAATCCACGGGCTTCCAACAAGGCTACTGCCAGTGCATCTCCCCAGGCCAATTGCGCCGTTGTACTGGCTGTAGGCGCTAAGTTGAGTGGGCATGCTTCCTTGGCCACGCTGCTGTCCAAAACAACATCAGAATGCAGCGCCAGCGACGAATCAGAACCACCTGTAATGGCAATCAATGGAACGCCTTGCCGCTTTAGCACAGGCAATATGGCATTTAATTCCTGCGATTCACCGCTATTTGATATGGCAATGACCAAATCAATGGATTTAATCATGCCCAGATCCCCATGGCTGGCCTCAGCTGGGTGAACAAACATGGCTGGTGTGCCAGTTGATGACAGTGTGGCCGCAATTTTCCTTCCAATATGGCCACTCTTGCCCATGCCCATAACCACAACACGACCTTTAACAGCCAGAACTTTTTCGACAGCCAGTGTAAAAGTGAAGTTGATGCGAGATTTCAGGTCCAATATGGCCTGCGCCTCTATATCTAAGGTTTCTAACGCCAGTCGTATTGATTGCGTAGCATTCTGTGTCATATGTTCATTTTATCGGGTTCTGAGGGCTGCTATTTTTTCCGATCAATCACCTTGCTTTTGTAAGTCTAGGCTAATATCGCGTTATGACCTCGCTTGAACTCATCTTGTTGTACCTCTTGGCTGCTGTGCTGGGAGTGGTCATTTTTCGTCTGTTCAAATTACCATCTATGCTGGGATACCTGGCCGTCGGGGTTGCCATTGGTCCACATATGCTGGCCTTTGCGCAAAACACCAAAAGCGTTCAGCATTTAGCCGAGTTTGGCGTTGTCTTTCTGATGTTCGTGATTGGTTTGGAATTTAACCTAACCAAACTACGCTCGATGCGACAACATGTTTTCGGTTTAGGTTTATTGCAGGTGGTTTTCACAATGTTGATAACCACAACAGGCACTTTGCTTTTGGCACATTTGCTTCCTAAGTTCTGGCAAATCAATTGGCAGACTGCGCTTGCTCTTTCGGGTGTGGTGGCCATGAGTAGCACTGCAATAGTTGTCAAACTCATGACAGAACGATTGGAGCTAGAGTCTGAACACGGGAAGCGTGTGATTGGTGTATTGATTTTTCAAGATTTGGCTGTTGTGCCCTTGCTTGTATTGATACCAGCTCTGGGGGAACGTGAAGAAAATCTGTTACTGGCTTTGGGTCTCGCCAGCATAAAAGCTGCTGTATTGATTACCATTTTATTGGTCGGTGGTCGTCGTGTGATGCGATCTTGGTTCACGCTGGTAGTCAAGCAAAAAAGTGAAGAACTTTTTGTTTTGAACTTGTTGCTGGTCACCTTAAGTTTGGCTTGGTTAACTGAGCTTGCGGGATTGTCGCTTGCTTTGGGCGCATTTATCGCTGGTATGCTGATTTCAGAAACTGAATTCAAACACCAGGTCGAAACTGATATCCGACCCTTTCACGATGTTTTGTTGGGTTTATTTTTTATCACCATCGGGATGATGTTGGATTGGCGCATGGTACTTGAGCGTTGGCCATTGATATTACTTCTTGTCACCTTACCAATTGTTTTCAAAATCGTTGTTGTTGCAGCTCTTGCGCGTCTATTGGGTGCCACAACAGGCGTATCATTGCGCACGGGCATTTACTTGGCGCAAGCAGGTGAATTTGGTTTGGTGTTGTTGACTTTGGCACAAACACATCAATTGGTTTCCCCCAATTTATTCAACCCAATTTTGGCAAGCATGGTTTTATCAATGTTGGCTACACCATTTTTAATGATGAACACCAACAAAATTGTGATGAAATTGGTCAGCAGTGATTGGTTACAGCAGTCACTGCAAATGACACGCATCGCCAGGCAATCCATCAGCGCCAACAAGCATGTCATCATTTGTGGCTATGGACGATGTGGTCAAAATTTAGCCAAACTGTTAGAAGCCGAAAAAATACCCTATGTTGCTTTGGACTTGGACCCCGATCGCGTTCGGAAAGCTGCCGCAGCAGGCGATAAAGTTGTATATGGAGATGCTGTCCGTTTGCAAGCCTTAATGGCTGCGGGCTTGGCACGCGCCAGTGCAGTCGTTATCACCTACTTGAACACGGCAAGTGCTTTGAAAATTTTGGCCAATATTCGAACGCATGCACCACATGTACCAGCTATCGTGCGAACGGTAGATGACCACGACTTGGAAAAACTGCAACAGGCCGGTGCAACTGAAATTGTGCCAGAGGCCATTGAAGGCAGTTTGATGCTGGCAAGCCATGCCTTGGCCTTGGTAGGCGTACCCATGCGTCGTGTGATCCGCGTGGTACAAGACCAACGTGATGCGCGTTACGGTTTGCTGCGAGGTTATTTTCACGGCAGTGATGATGACAGCGTGCATGATTTGGATCAAACACGACTCAGCACATTGATTTTGAACAGCAAAGACTTTGCTGTTGGTCGTCTATTTAGCGACCTGCAAGACAACATTTCCGTGCAATTGCTCACTGTGCGACGCAGCAACGGTGAATTGTTGGATTTAGTTTCTGAACAAAGTTTGTTGCAGTCTGGCGATACCTTGGTGTTATCAGGCAAGCCTGAAGCATTGGCACTGATTGAACAAAAATTGGTTCAGGGTTAAATTGACCGAACGGTCAATGCATCAGTACCGGATTGTGCGCCAGCTCAGCATAGCCGTCTAAGGTTTCTTCTACCTCTTCTTGGGTCGGTGTTTTGGCTTGCCACGCTGCAATTTGTTGCTGAAATAACTCAGCCCAAGAACCATCCAAATACACTTCTTTGCCAGAGCGTTTGTCCACAATTTCGAAGCCGTTTCGCGCAAGCGTGGGCTTTTTTACGGCACTGGTTTCTTCAGGCGAAGCAGTTTCTTCAGCGTCCACCAGCATGTGAACCACCACAAAAGATTCTGAATCGTAAAGCATGTGCATGAATGTGTTTCTCGTCAATTAAATTACCATGTCAAAAAGACTTTAACCGTTTTTTTCTATTTTTGCTATTTCCCATCGTGGCATGTTGCTCATTTGCACTTTTGGCACAAATCCAACGCCAGCCTATGCAAGGCTTGCCAGTTATCTTGGGGCCAATCACGCTGTTTCAAGCCCTTCACAATGCCATCAACAACATGGGCATCGCACAGCAATCGGTCAATTTCGTGTTGCGTGATTTTGGGCAATATGCGCTCGTACAATCGCTCTTTCATGCCCCAAATGCGCTGTTCTTTCAGTGCCATCGGTACGGGTCGACCGCTTGACACCGCATCTTTCAATCGTTTCAGAGCGCGTATGTCCTCCACGATAGCCCAATGCACCAACACTTCTGCCACACCTTCAGCTTGCAACCCTTCCAACATGCGTTGCACTCTGGCCACGTGACCGGCCAGTATCGATTCGGCCAGCTTAAACACATCGTATCGAGCCACATTGAGCACAGCACTTTCAACTTGCGCCAATGTCAATTCACCTTCAGGGTACAACAATGCCAGTTTTTGTATTTCTTGGTAAGCCGCCAACAAATTGCCTTCTACCTGATCGGCAAAAAATTGCAAAGTTTGCTGTCCCTCGACACCAGCTACGACACGCTGCTGCTGCAATTGCAATCGCTGGGCTATCCATTGTGGCAAAGCCGCTCTCTCAACTGGCTGCAACTCAATGCTGATGCCATGGCCATCAAGTGCTGCAAACCACGCACTTTGCTTGCTCAGTCTATCCAGCTTGGGCAATAGCACAAGCGTGACAGCATCATCATTACCCGCAGCTTGCCCTGCTATCTGTTGCAGTTGCACACTGCCGTCTTTGCCTGGTTTGCCAGATGGAATGCGAATTTCGATGATTTGTTTGTCTGCAAACAAACTCATGCTGCCAGCGGCTGCCAGCACTTCACCCCAATCAAAATGAGCACCTGCGACCGTGAATGAACTGCGCTCAGTAAAACCTTGCTTGCGCGCATGCCCGCGTATCGCATCAGCTGCTTCTTGCACTAAAAGCGGCTCGTCACCATGCAAAACATAGAGTGATCGCAAGCCTTTTGCTAAATGGTTGTTCAGTTGCCCACTGGCAATTTGCATAAGTATGCTTAGATTGACTTGACTGCTGCCAATCGACGTAACAATTGCTGCACCATATCAGATTGCATATCACGGTACAGCAACGCCTCTTCATTTTCCTTGGCCAAAGCAGCAGTTTCAGTAAAGCTGATATCGCGCTGAATCAGCAATTCAGTTTCGGGAAGAATTTCTCTACCGTCTGGCGTGCGCAGTTTAAATTTAAGACGCACCCGCAACTGAAACTCTCGCACCTGCCCGGCAGCCGTCATACCCACAACCACTTTTTCTCGTTGATCGTTCAATACCTCAAGCACAACCTGCGCCTTATCTGCATTTGCGGCGTCAGTAATCAGATTGACTTGACTGTCTGCACCCAAAATACGTTTGAACTCACTGCCAAGTAACGAACCCACAACAAAGGTGGTATAGATAGACTTGAAAGGGTAATTAAAAGACCCGCGCATTTTGAAACCACAACCACTAAGCGCAGTGAGCGATGCACTTGCCACAAGTGTGGTGAACAAGGTTTGAGTAAATTGACGACGTTTCATGTTGTTCTCTTTATTTAAATGACCGCAAACGTAACACTGCACTCAAATAACAACGTTGACCAAGCGACCTGGCACAACAATTACTTTTTTAATGGTGGTCCCTGCTGCGAATTTAAGCACAATCTCCGAGCTTACTGCTATTTTCTCAATTTCATCTTTAGTTGCTTTGGCTGGTACCACGATAGAGCCACGCAATTTGCCACAGACCTGTAGCATCAATTCAATCTCATCTTGCACCAAAGCGCTGGCATCAACTTGTGGCCAAGGTGCATCCAACAAATCTCCATACGGTTTATCAAACCCCATGTTTTGCCACAAAGCATGACACAGATGCGGTGCGGCCGGGTACAAACAACGCAACAGAATACCAAAACCCTCAAGTACAACTGTTTTTGCTGCATCCGAATCGGTTTCTTTGAAATCCTCCAAAGCATTCAAAATTTTCATGCAACCCGACACCACGGTGTTGTACTGCATGCGCTGATAATCAAAATCTATTTGTTTGAGCAAGGTGTGCAACTCCAAGCGCAATGCTTGCGTGACCTTGTTTATGACCCGTTTTTCAGAGTCATTTTGACCTGTAGCCGGCGTATTAATTGCCTGAACTGCTATGTTATTTATAGCGTTCGCAGACTCATTGATTTTTACACCAAAATTCCAAACGCGACGTAAAAAGCGGTAAGAACCCTCAACAGCTGCGTCGTTCCATTCCAAAGTGGCTTCGGGTGGAGCCGTGAACATGGTGTACAAGCGTGCTGTATCAGCGCCGTATTTCTCAATCAAGTCTTGTGGATCAACGCCATTGTTTTTGGACTTTGACATGGTGCCCACGCCGTCGTAGTTGACCACTGATCCATCCAGCTTGCTTTTGGCGGTGCTGACTTTGCCGCTGGCATCCATGATGTCCTCAACCTCTTGCGGCCAGAAATACTCAATGCCACCTTTGTCGTTTTTTCGCGAATAGATTTTGTTGAGCACCATCCCTTGTGTCAACAGTTTGGTAAATGGCTCATCGACTTTGATGAGTTTCAAATCGCGCATGACCTTGGTCCAAAACCGCGCGTACAGCAAGTGCAAAATGGCGTGCTCAATGCCGCCAATGTACTGGTCCATCGGCATCCAATAGTCAGCGCCTGCCGCCACCATGGCTTGGTCGTTTTGCGGATCACAATACCGCATGAAATACCACGAGCTGTCCACGAAGGTGTCCATGGTGTCGGTTTCGCGCTTGGCTGCTGAGCCACAAATTGGGCATGTCACACCGGCATGAAAACCTTCGTGTTTATGCAAGGGGTTGCCTGAACCGTCTGGTACGCAGTCCAGTGGCAGCACAACTGGCAGGTCTTTTTCAGGGACGGGCACAGCGCCGTGTTCTGGGCAATGGATGATTGGAATCGGTGTGCCCCAATAACGCTGTCGAGATATACCCCAGTCACGCAGACGCCAGGTGGTTTTTTTCTCGCCCAGTCCCTTATCGGCAAGATCCGCGGCGACAGCATCGACACAGGCTTTGAAGCCTAAACCATCGAATTTACCGGAATGAACTGACGATGTTCCCGTTTTTTGTCCATACCAGTCTTGCCAAACTTGATCGTTGAAACTTTGTTCTTTGACTGAAACCACTTGTTTGATTGGCAAATCGTATTTCAAAGCAAACGCAAAATCCCGCTCATCATGTGCTGGTACGCCCATCACTGCCCCGTCGCCGTAGCTCATCAGCACGTAGTTGCCCACCCACACTTCAATCTGCTCTCCCGTCAAGGGATGCGACACAAACAAGCCAGTTGCCACACCCTCTTTTTCTTTGGTAGCCAGTTCAGCTTCGGTTGTTCCGCCTTCTTTCAGCGCTTCTATTTTTGTAGCTAACGAGGCAGATAATTCGCCAGCTCGTATCGCAATAGGGTGCTCAGGTGCAACGGCGACAAAGGTCACGCCCATGATGGTGTCAGCACGCGTGGTAAAGACATACATTTTGCCGTCTTGTAATAGTTTGCCTGCAGTATCTTTAATGTTGTGCGGGAAAGCAAAGCGCACGCCTTCACTTTTGCCAATCCAATTTTCTTGCATCAATTTGACGCGCTCAGGCCAACCGTCTAGTCCCGTTTGCACCTGCTCCAATAACTCAGGCGCGTATTGGGTGATGTTGAGGTAATAACCCGGAATTTCGCGCTTTTCTACCACCGCACCTGTACGCCAGCCTTTGCCATCAATGACTTGCTCGTTGGCCAAAACAGTTTGGTCCACTGGGTCCCAGTTGACGACTTGTGTTTTGCGGTAGGCAATACCCTGTTCCAGCATCTTGAGGAACAGCCACTGGTTCCATTTGTAATATTCAGGGGTGCAGGTTGCGACTTCACGGCTCCAATCAATCGCCAAGCCCATGGCCTGCATTTGCTTTTTCATGTAGGCAATGTTGTCAAAGGTCCATTGCGCAGGCGGCACACCGTTTTTCATGGCGGCATTTTCTGCTGGCAAGCCAAACGCATCCCAGCCCATTGGCATTAACACGTTATAGCCCTTCATGCGCAGTTGACGCGTGAGCATGTCGTTGATGGTGTAGTTGCGCACATGCCCCATGTGCAGCTTGCCACTGGGGTAGGGCAACATGGAGCAGGCGTAGTATTTCGGTTTAGGTTTACCTTGTGCGTCTAATGCACCTTCGAGTACTCGGTAAGCGTCAGACGCTGTCCAATGGCTGTGCGCCGCTTTCTCTATCGCAATGTGGTCGTAAATTTCGTTCATACCCCCAATTGTAGAGGGTGGCAAGCTCGCAAAAATCTAAACAGTCGATATCAATCTCTGGCGTTTTTTAAGGTGCATTGCTGGTCATATTCTGCATAAACAGTGACTTTTCGTGTTTTTCACGGCATAATTCGCCCATCGCCGCCGAACCTAACCGTTCGGCGGTTTTGTTTTACAGGCTTGTGCTTAGCTAACATTTTTTATTGATATTTGTACTTGATATGGCTACTTTACCTATTACCAAACGCGGCGCTGAAATTTTAAAAGCAGAGCTGCACCAACTTAAAACCGTTGAACGCCCTACTGTGATTGCGGCTATTTCTGAAGCACGTGCACAAGGCGATTTGAGTGAAAACGCAGAATACGATGCTGCCAAAGATCGCCAAGGGTTTGTTGAAGGTCGAATTTTAGAACTGGAAGGCAAACTCTCAACCGCACAAATCATTGACCCGGCCAGTTTGAATGCCGAAGGACGAGTGGTTTTTGGTTCTACAGTCGATCTTGAAGATGAAGACACTGGCGTCAAAGTGACTTACCAAATCGTTGGCGAAGACGAAGCTGATATCAAATTTGGCTTGGTCAATATCAGCAGCCCGATTGCACGCGCTTTGATTGGCAAAGAAGAAGGCGATATGGCCGAAGTGCAAGCCCCTGGTGGTGTGAAGCACTATGAAATAATTCAGGTGCGCTACGTTTAAATTGTTTTTGTGCAGTCGGCAAGATAAATATATGCAAAATATGGCTATAGGCGGCGTATTTACTGCCTATAGTGCTATAAATTTAATAGCAATTAGTAGCGCTTAATTCGCCGTTTTAAGTACGCCCATCAAATTTTTTCTACCACGCAAAAACTCGCTGCGTAGTCTGTTTCATCTGTCACGGTAATGTGCGCTTGCAAGCCTTGCGCTTCGAACCAAGATTTCAATTCACCGTGCAATTTAATCGTCGGTTTGCCGCTTGGCAAGTTCGCAATTTCGCACAATTTCCAGGTCATTGGCATGCGCATACCCAAACCGATGGCCTTGCTAAACGCCTCTTTTGCTGAAAACCGTGTTGCCAAAAACCGCAAACCGCGCTCGGGCAAACGCTCTTTGCGCTTGGACCAAACTGCAAACTCGCCATCACTCAGAACTTTTTGCGCAAAGCGTTCACCTTGTCGCTCAAAAGTCGCGCGGATGCGGCGTATGTCGCAAATATCAGTGCCAATACCGTAAATCATCGTGAATCATCATGGCTTGTAAGTTGCCTGAATACAGCGCAAATACGCAGTGACTGTTTCGCGATACCCCATTTCCAGCGCATCAGCAATCAGCGCGTGACCGATGGAGACTTCTTGCAAGCCAGGCACTTGTTGGACAAAAGCAGTTAGGTTTTCAAGGTTCAAATCATGCCCCGCATTGACTTGCAAGCCAACATCGATAGCCGCTTGGGCTGCATTTGCAAAACGTTGCAATTGCGCCGCTTGCTGTGATGTTCCCCATGCTGCCGCGTAAGGCTCGGTGTACAACTCGACTCGGTCTGCACCGACTGATTTGGCCCAAGCCATGCTGCTGGCCTCTGCATCCATGAACAAGCTCACGCGCACACCCAATGCTTTGGCTTCGTCTATCAAAGGCCGCAATTTTTCTGAATCTTGATTGAGATTCCAACCATGATCGCTGGTGAATTGCCCTTCGCTGTCGGGTACAAAAGTCGCTTGCTGCGGTTTGTACTGGCGAACAAAACCCATCAGGTTTTGCAGAGGATTGCCTTCGATGTTCAATTCTTTTGTCGGCCAATCTTTCATCAAGGCTGACATATCGGCCACATCATGTGCCCGAATATGACGCTCATCAGGGCGCGGATGCAAAGTAATGCCGCTGGCACCCGCTTCCAAACATTGGTTTGCGGCACGTGTGAGGCTGGGAATACCCAGGTGGCGCGTGTTGCGTATGAGAGCCACTTTATTCAGATTAACGGAAAGGTGAGTTCTGTGCATAAACTTTGATTCAACTGGCAACTTTTTGAATATCCAGCATCATTTGCCGAGTTTTAAACGTATTCACGCCACAATGGTAGTGCAAAACAGAGCGCAACTGGGTTTTCAACGCCTGCAAATGATGCGTGCATGCACTCAGCAGTGAAGAAAACGACGCTTCTGTTTCAAGTGCCGCTTGCAGTTGCTGCCATTGCCCGCCTTGCAAACTCGCGCGATCGTCCTCATGCGCGACGCGCAAGCCACCCTCCGGCACCAAGACATAGGATTCACTCTTTTCCAACGCTGCCAAGGTACTGCTGTGACGATCTAAGGACGGTAACCATCCTAATTCTTTCAGCAGTGTCAATTCAAATGCACGCAGGGCCACTTCAAGAATTGAATCAGAAGCGTCTTGGTGGTGTGCTGATTGGGCCAAAATATTCACCGTTTGGACATAGGTATCAAACAACGTGGGATGGGGATCGTCTCGCACCAACAGGCGCATCAACAATTCATTGATATAAAAACCAGACATCAAGGCATCCCCCGTGGGCATGACATGTCCACCTGTCCACTCCGAGCTTCGCAAGTTACGAATCTCGGCCTCACCACCAAAGGCAATCCGTAGGCTCTGCAATGGCAGCAAAATGGGACGAAAACTGGAGCTGGGTTTTTTGGCACCCCGTGCAACCAAAGCAATGCGACCATGATGGCGCGTGAACACATCCAAAATTAAGCTGGATTCGCTCCAATCGTAGCGATGCAGCACATAGGCGGTCTCGTCAGTGATGCGATTACTCGTAGCCAAATGACCTTACCCGTGCTTCGTCATCAGCCCAACCAGACTTGACCTTCACCCAAAGTTCAATGAACACTTTGGCATCCATCAATCGCTCAAGCTCCACGCGTGTTTCAGTGCCAATGCGCTTGATGCGCTCGCCCTTATCACCAATCACCATGGCTTTATGCCCATCGCGCTCCACAATGATGGTTGCGGCCATTTTGATCAAACGTTTTTGTCCAGCTTTTTTGGGCGCTTCTTCTTCAAACTTGTCTATCACCACGGTTGAGGTGTAGGGCAGCTCATCACCGGTTAGACGAAATAATTTCTCTCGTACCATTTCTCCAGCCAAAAATCGCTCGCTTTTGTCGGTTAACTCATCAGGCGCATAAAACCATGCTTGCTTGGGCAAATATTTTTTGCAAATATCAAACAAACGTTCAATGTCTTTTGCATTCTTGGCTGACATGGGAACAAATTCATCAAACTTGTGTTGTGTATGCAAGGTTTGCAACCAGGGTGCAATATCGCCACGACGGTGAACCATGTCTAACTTATTGGCAATCAATAATGTGGGGGTTTTGTCACTCAAGAGCGAAATCACTTTGTCATCGGCTTGATTGGTGCGACCGGCTTCCACCACCAACAAAACCAAGTCCACGTCGCCTACCGCACCTTGAACCGTTTTGTTCAATGACCGATTCAAGGCATTCCCGTGCAATGTTTGAAAGCCCGGTGTGTCCACAAATACAAATTGAACATCCCCTCTGGTCGTCATGCCTGTGATGCGATGCCGCGTGGTTTGGGCCTTGCGCGACGTGATGCTGATTTTTTGCCCGACCAAGGCATTGAGCAATGTGGATTTTCCAACATTGGGCCGCCCCACGATGGCCACCAGTCCACAATGCTGCAATTCCTCGGGAACGGC
>CALMEI010000026.1 GCA_937863225.1 uncultured Polaromonas sp. | reverse complement strand
ACAAACATGGCTATCTCCTTTTGTTCTTTGCATGGTCATGATATATCGAAACTGGACGTCTCGTCCACAAACAAAAACACCGCCAAAGTGGCGGTGTTTAAAGGTGGTGCTTGCAAGCACATCAACCCATGTGCAGACCACCGTTGACAGAGAAGTCCGCACCTGTGGTGTAGCCGCCGTCTTCTGACGCTAACCAAGCGATGATGGATGCGATTTCAGCGGGTTTGCCCAAACGCTTGACCGGTATGGTTGCTACGATTTTTTCCAGCACATCGGCGCGAATGGCGTTGACCATGTCAGTGCCAATGTATCCTGGGCTGACAGTGTTCACTGTCACGCCTTTGGTCGCCATTTCTTGCGCCAAAGCCATGCTGAAACCATGCATGCCCGCTTTGGCTGCCGAGTAATTGGTTTGACCGGCTTGGCCTTTTTCGCCGTTCACCGAGCTGATGTTGATGATGCGACCCCAACCCTTGTCGACCATGTCACCCACCACTTGCTTGGTGACGTTGAACATGCTGTTGAGGTTGGTTTCAATGACCGCGTCCCAGTCTTCGCGCGTCATTTTCAAAAACATGCGGTCTTTGGTGATGCCAGCGTTGTTGACCAAAACATCAATCACACCGTGTTCAGCTTTGGCTTTGCCAAAGGCTTCAACCGTCGATTCCCATGCGCCAACATTACCGACTGAGGCATAAAAGGTGTAGCCCAAAGCAGCCTGCTCAGCAATCCATTTGGCATGGTCGCGTGTAGGACCGCAACCAGCGATCACTTTAAAACCTTCTTTATGCAAGCGTTGACAAATGGCTGTCCCGATGCCGCCCATACCGCCTGTGACGTAAGCTACTTTTCCGTTCATGTTGATGCTCCTCTTGTGGTTATTAATTTGAAATATCTTGTAAATGTTTGCTATGATTTTAATAGCAGTCTAGGCAATAAATACGCCGCCTACAGCCATATTTATCATATAAAACTGCTTGAATTTAATCCAGCGCCCTTGTTTATAGTTGCTAATTAACGTTCAATCGTCAGTGCCACACCCATGCCGCCACCAATGCACAAGGAGGCGATGCCTTTTTTGGCATTGCGTTTTTGCATTTCATGCAACAGCGTGACCAAAATGCGGCAACCAGACGCGCCAATGGGGTGACCAATCGCAATCGCACCACCATTGACGTTGATCTTGCTGGTGTCCCAACCCATTTCTTGATTGACAGCACAGGCTTGCGCCGCAAAGGCTTCGTTGATTTCCAGCAAGTCCAAATCTTGCGCTTTCCAGCCGGCGCGTGCCAACGCTTTTTGTGACGCGGAGACTGGTCCCATGCCCATCAATGCGGGGTCTAAACCAGAAGTTGCAAAGCTGGCAATGCGTCCCATTGGTGTTAAACCCAAGGCAGCGGCTTTGGCGGCTGTCATCACCATCACAGCAGCTGCACCGTCGTTGATGCCTGATGCATTACCTGCTGTCACGCCTCCCGCTTTGTCGAATGCTGGGCGTAAGCCAGCCAATGCTTCGGCATTGGATTTTCGGTTGATGAATTCATCTGCCGCAAACACAATAGGGTCGCCTTTTTTCTGCGCAATACTGAAAGGCATGATTTCGTCTTTAAATCGACCTGCATCTTGCGCAGCAGCTGCTTTGGTTTGACTGGCCAAGGCTAAAGCGTCTTGCATGTCGCGGGTGATACCAAATTTTTTGGCCACGTTTTCAGCGGTGATACCCATGTGGTATTGGTTGTACACGTCCCACAGGCCGTCCACAATCATGGAGTCAACCATTTTCCATTCGCCCATGCGCTGGCCATCACGCGAACCCAACAACACGTGGGGCGCTGCACTCATGTTTTCTTGACCGCCTGCAATCACAATTTCGCTGTCGCCATAGGCCACAGCTTGCGCTGCCAGCATCACAGCCTTCAGTCCAGAGCCGCAAACAGCGTTGATGGTGAGTCCAGGTGTGGCTTGGTTCAAGCCACTTTTAATGACCGATTGCCTTGCTGGGTTTTGTCCAGAACCAGCGGCCAACACTTGACCCATGATGACTTCACCTATTTGATCCGCACTCACCCCTGTGCGTTTGAGCAAATCGGCAATCACCGCAGCACCAAGCTCAGGTGCAGGCGTTTTGGCCAATGTGCCGCCAAATTTACCCACCGCCGTGCGGGTGGCGGATACGATTACGATGTCTTTTTCTGATGCCATGGTGTTTCCTAATGGGTCTATTACAACGGTTGTTAAATAATTCAGCTTATGCTGATGAATAATACTATGCCTTGGCCTTCACATAGCGTCCTGGCGCAGGCTCAATCACTCGGTATTTACCCTTGCTAGATCCCGAACCATAAGCCTTGGGTGACACCATTTTTTTGCCAGCTTGCCCTGCCAACCAGTTTGACCAATCGGTCCACCAACTTCCTGGATGTTGGGTACTTTTTTCAAACCACTCGGCGTGCGTTGCTGGGAAAACTGCATTCTGAACCTTTTTACTTTTACCAGCCTTACTGCTAGGCTCATAGGTCCAATAAGCGCGCTTATTCTTCGCAGGTGGGTTGATCACACCCGCAATATGACCAGACGCTCCCATCACAAATCGTTTGTTGCCAGGCACTATTTGCGTGGATGCATAGGCTGCACCCACAGGGACAATATGGTCTTCTTGTGAGCCATAAATGTAGGTAGGCATGTCCAAGCGATTGAAGTCAATCTTTTCACCACAAACGGTTGTTTTACCCGGTTTGATGAGGTTGTTTTCAAGGTAGGTGTTGCGCAAGTACCAGCTGTACATGGGTCCCGGCAAATTGGTTGAATCCGAATTCCAATACAGCAAATCAAAAGCAGGTGGCGTTTCGCCTTTTAAGTAGTTGCCCACCACATAGTTCCAAACCAAATCATTGGGGCGCAAAAAGCTGAACGATGTGGCCAGCTCTTGCCCTTTGAGCAACTTGGGGGATTTGGGATCAGCCAATTCAATTTCACGTTTGTGAACCGATTCTTCATCAATGAAAATATCCAAAATACCGGTGTCCGTGAAGTCCAGCATAGAAGTCAACAGAGTGAGCGAAGCCACCGGTTTTTCGCCGCGCGCAGCCAACACCGCCAACGCTGATGCCAAGATCGTGCCACCGACACAAAATCCCAGCGCATTGATTTGCTTAGCGCCTGTGATGGCTTGCACCGTGGTGATGGCTTTAATGGCGGCGTCTTCAATGTAGTCATCCCATGTCAAGCCTGCCAGCGATGCATCCGGATTGCGCCAGCTTAAAACAAAGGTGCGATGACCCTGTGCCACGGTATAGCGAATCAGCGAATTGTCGGGTTGTAAATCAAGAATATAAAACTTGTTGATACACGGGGGCACAAACAAAAACGGGCGTTCGTACACTTGCTTGGTGAGCGGTTTGTATTCGATGAGTTGGAAGAGTTCATTTTCAAAAACCACAGCGCCTTCGGTCGTGGCCACATTTTTGCCCACCTCAAACTGCGACTCATCCGTCATACTGATGTGCCCTTGCTTCACATCAGTTAACAAATTTTTCATGCCTTGGTTCAAGCTTTCGCCTTGCGTATCAATGGCTTTTTGCAGGGCTTCGGCATTGGTCATGAGGTAATTGCTGGGCGAGGCGGCGGCATTGAATTGCTCCACCGCGTAGCGAATCCGCGCTTTGGTTTTGTCATCAGCCTGAACGGCCTCCGCCATTCCTTGCAAAGCGCGCGCATTCATTAAAAATGCGGAAGCGGTTAACGCGGCCATGGGATTGTTTTTCCAAGCATCGGCGGCAAAACGTCGGTCAGAAACCGGCGTGCTTGCACTTGACGAATTGATCACATTACCCCAAGCATCCTGCCACAATTTGGTGGCATCGTTGACGTATTGTTTTTGCAGATCGATCAGCTTGGCGGTGTCGAATTCAACGGAAGGAGCGGAGGTTTTGTTTGGATTTGTTTTCATATTAAAGCGTATTTAACCTAAATTGATGTACGGATACTATTTTGCCCACCACATTGTCAAAAGCCATGAGCCTGCAAGCATGTGTTCAGGTAATTTAGCAGGTTTTTGCAGATGGTTCTTATGCGCAATGAAGTATTGTTTACCCGCATACATTGGGGCCCCAAGACGCAAGCTGAGCAGGTACCGGTCTAACAAACGCGCACCTGCGGCAATTGATTTTCTATCTGGACTGCTCACAATTTTCTCGATTAACTCATCCACCACTTTGTCTTGCAAACCAGAAAGATTTTGACTGCCCTTTTCATTCGCAGATTTGGAGCTGAAATCATCATACAACTCATTTCCAGGGCTGCTGGATCCACCCAACATGTTGATGGTCATATCAAAATCAAAATCATCCAATCTTTTTTTAATCAAACTGGCATCTCTGAGTCGGAGGTTCAAGTTGATGCCAATTTTCTTTAAATTTCTGACGTACTGATTCAGCACAATTTCTGAACTGCGGTCAACAATGTCCATTTCGATGTTGAACGCTTCACCTGCGGCATTTTTTAAGATGCCATCCTTAAAATTCCATCCCGCTTGTCGCAATAAATTTTGTGCACGAATCAAGTTTTGCCTCAATTTTTGTGGGTCAGCGTTGGTAGCCGCAGGTCTGACCAAGTCTGGGTTTGATTTTCCAAGCTGGGCCAACAAAGCCTCTTTGTGCTTGAGACCATTGATCAGTTGTTGCTCATCCTCGGAGATGGTTTTTTGCGCCGATAAATCGTGGGAGTTTTGAAAATAACTCAGTGTTCTTGCGCGGCGTCCATAAAAAATGCGTTGGTTCAGCCAATCAAAATCAAAGGCCAATTCCAGCGCCTCTCGCACTTCGATTGATTGGAATTTTTCTCTCCTTAAATTCACCACCAACGCTTGCATGCCTGTGGCGCGATTGTGAGAAATTTCGCTTTTAATCAGTTCGCCGGAGTCAAAGCGTTTGCCTTTGTATTTTCTGACCCAGGATGAAATCGAACCTTCTTCCAAAGCATCCAGTTCGCCAACTTTCAATGCCTCTTCTTCGCCGAGTTTGTCTAAATAATATTGGTAGCTGACTTCGTCAAAATTAAACATGCCTTTTCTGACAGGTAAATCTACAGCCCAATAGTCGGCACGCCTTTTGTAACTGATTGACTTACCGAAATCGACCTTGTCAATCATGTAAGGGCCACTGGTAATCGGCTTTTCCGTCGCCAATTGATCAAAAGTCTTGGCCTTGTTGGACAGAACCCAGTCTTTGGAGAATATGGGGAGCTGTCCAATCACCATGTGCAGTTCCGAATTTTGGCGTTTGAAATCAAAACGAATGACCCTGTCTGATACCACCACAGCCTCTTTGATGTCGACCCAATATGAGCGAAATACCGGCGAGGCTGCTTTGCTCATCAAGGTATCGAAACTGTACTTGACGTCCTCTGCGAGCACGGGTTTGCCGTTCGAAAATTTGGCATGTGGCTGCAATACAAAAGTCACGCTCAATTTGTCTGCCGCCAAGAGAATGTCTTTTGCCAGCAAACCATACCTTGAAAATGGTTCGTCTTCACTTGAAGTAGTCAGCGAATCAAACAGCAATCCATACTCTGCAAACACAAAACCGTTGCCACTGTATCCCATGCCAACCGCAGGTCGCCCGCGCAAAGTGAATGGATTCAATTTATCAAAGCTACCGTTTGCTGACAGTTTCAATGTGCCACCCTTTGGCGCACTTGGATTGACATATTCGAAGTGTTGAAAACCAGCTTGGTATTTGGGTTCGTATCCCATTCCCAGGCCATGAGCCGCCCACGCCGTTGCTGAAAGACCTGTGCCCAATGCCACAAGCCCAAGCAACACGAGTCGACAAACCAAACACCATTGCGCCAACATCGCATTCATTTGATTCATCTTGAAAACCACCAAACACCTCGGGTATTTTTGTTGATTTCGTGGTTGCTGGTGCTGGTTTCACCACTGTCATCTGCGATCAACGACACCTTGATTTGCAAAGCATCTGTCCATGACGAAGCGCTGGGCTTGAGCGGATTTTTCACATGTTTGATCATGACGCTGACCACCGATAAGCATTTTGTTTTGTCATGCAGTTTGGTGCCATGCATGGGTGGCACAAAAAATTTGAAAGAGGCACTGGGTGCGGCCAAGGCTTGTAAGGCTGCTGCACCGCCATCGTTATAGCTCTTGATACATGACAAGCGCTCAATGAAACTGCGCATTTTAGGTGTTGCTTGATTCACCAACCTGCGCGAATCCGCATCGTAATTGCCTTGGCTACTTTGGTATAGCGCTTGCGCTATGCGTGCTTGTTGTGCAGCACTTAAACGCGCCAATAGACCGTTGGTTTCTTGTTTTACAGGACTGGCGTTATCAATGATGACTTCCGTCTTCACCAAGCCATCTTCATTTGATAAAGCGGATTTGTTATCGGCAGCGCCAGCTGCTTGGGTAGGCGCCGCAGCAGATTGCGCGTGATCGCTTTTTTTCTGGGTTTGGCTGGCGCAGGCGTATAAAAAACCGATGCACAGTGTTGCAATCCCAATTCGCCAGACGGTTTTCATATCAATGATTTCATCACAGATCAGTTACGCCAATTGATTCATACCGTTTATGAAATTTAATGCTTCTAATTGCCCAGATTCATTCATTCGAATTTTCGAATTATGGATTTTTAAGCGATAATTCGGTGATATCTTATCAGTGCTACCTTTATACCAGCTTAATTTTTCGACTTGTTTTTAAAGAAAGTATCATCATGGGCTTTTTAAGCGGCAAAAAACTACTCATTACAGGTGTTCTAAGCAACCGTTCCATTGCTTACGGTATTGCCAAAGCCTGCCACCGTGAAGGGGCAGAATTGGCTTTCAGTTACGTGGGTGACCGTTTTAAAGAACGCATCACAGGGTTTGCAGCTGAGTTTGACTCCAAACTGATATTTGACTGCGATGTGAGCAGCGATGATGCCATCACAAAAATGTTTGCTGATTTGTCAAAAACATGGCCACAGTTTGACGGCTTTGTGCACAGCATTGGGTATGCCCCCAAAGAAGCCTTAGAGGGCAATTTTTTAGATGGACTGACACGCGAAAACTACCGCATTGCACACGACATCAGCGCCTACAGCTTTCCAGCACTGGCCAAAGCGGCATTGCCGTATTTGCGCGACAAATCGTCGTTGTTGACCTTGAGTTATTTGGGTGCGCTACGAGCTGTCCCTAACTACAACACCATGGGCTTGGCCAAAGCATCGCTAGAAGCCTCAGTGCGCTATTTGTCGGAAGCGATTGGCCCCAAAGGCATGCGCGCCAACGGCATCAGCGCAGGCCCTATCAAAACACTGGCAGCCAGCGGCATCAAAGATTTTGGCAAGCTCTTGGGCACGGTGGCAGGCGCATCGCCGATACGCCGCAACGTGACCATCGAAGAAGTCGGCAACGCAGCCGCCTTCTTGCTCAGCGACTTGGCCAGCGGCATCAGCTCTGAAATCATGTACGTTGACGGTGGCTACAGCCAAGGCGTGGGTGTCACAGGCGAGCAGATTTAACTGGCACTTCAAACAAACCAAAAGGTTTGGAACACCAATTAATGCCCTTTAATGTTCTTTAATGCCATTCATGCTATAAATTTAATAGCACTATAGGCAATAAATACGCCGGCTACAGCCCAATTTTTTATATATTTTGTACCAACGTTGCTGGCACAAAATATACGCGACTTTTAGGCCTTTTTAGCCTTTTAAACCAATTGCGCGTGCATTTCTTGCACGGATACAACCCCCAGGTTGTCCATGTACTTCATGCCTTCCACGGCGGCTTCTGCGCCGAAGATGGTGGTGAAGGTGGTCACCCGTGCCAACAGCGATGAGGTGCGAATGGCGCGCGAGTCTGCAATGGCGTTGCGACGCTCTTCTACTGTGTTGATGACCATCGCTATTTCATTGTTTTTAATCATGTCCACAATGTGTGGGCGGCCTTCGGTGACTTTATTCACCACTGTGCACGGCACGCCAGCGGCCGCCATTGCAGCCGCTGTACCTTTGGTAGCAACCACCACAAAATTCATGGCTACCAATGCCCGTGCAATATCCACCGCACGCGCTTTGTCATTGTTTTTAACGGTGATGAACACCTTATTCACGGCATCGGTTGCGCGTGGTAATTTGGTGCCAGCGCCCAGTTGTGCTTTCACAAACGCTTCGCCAAATGTTTTGCCCACGCCCATGACCTCACCCGTCGATTTCATCTCAGGCCCCAAAATCGTATCGACACCGGGGAACTTCACAAACGGGAAGACCGCTTCTTTGACGCTGAAATAAGGTGGTGTCACCTCTGCGCCAATGCCTTGTGCGTCCAACGATTGCCCCGCCATGCAACGCGCTGCAACCTTGGCCAATTGAATACCCGTTGCTTTTGACACAAAGGGGACTGTGCGCGAAGCACGTGGGTTCACTTCTAGTACATAGATGATGTCTTTACCGTCAATTTGCTGAATCGCAAACTGCACGTTCATCAAACCCACCACATTCAACGCTTTGGCCATGGCAGCCGTTTGGCGTTTGATTTCGGTGATGGTCGCTGCTGTCAGGTAATACGGTGGCAGTGAGCATGCCGAATCGCCACTGTGCACGCCCGCCTGCTCGATGTGCTCCATCACACCACCGATGAACACACGACCTGTGTGATCACGCACGGCGTCAACATCACATTCGATGGCATCGTTCAAAAAGCGGTCTAACAAAACAGGTGAATCGTGGCTGACTTTGACCGCTTCGCGCATGTAGCGTTCCAAGTCACGCTGCTCATGGACAATTTCCATGGCGCGACCACCCAATACATAGCTGGGGCGAACCACCAGCGGATAGCCCAAAGTCGCGGCTTTTTCAAGTGCTTCAGCTTCTGTGCGAGCCGTTGCATTGGGCGGTTGTTTCAAGTCCAATTCACGCAACAGTGCTGAGAAGCGCTCGCGGTCTTCTGCTGCATCAATCATGTCGGGACTGGTACCAATGATGGGAACACCGTTCTTTTCTAATGCCAGTGCCAATTTCAAAGGGGTTTGTCCACCATATTGAACAATGACGCCGACGGGTTTTTCCACCGCAACAATTTCCAAAACATCTTCCAGCGTGACAGGCTCAAAATACAAACGATCAGAGGTGTCGTAATCGGTCGACACCGTTTCTGGATTGCAGTTGACCATGATGGTCTCGTAGCCGTCTTCGCGCATGGCCATGGCAGCATGCACGCAGCAGTAATCAAACTCAATGCCTTGACCGATGCGATTGGGACCGCCACCTAAAACGATGATTTTTTTCTTGTCTGAAGGGGCAGCCTCGCACTCGCTACCCGCTTGCTCATAGGTGGAGTACAAATAAGCGGTGTTGGAGGCAAATTCGGCGGCACAGGTATCAACGCGTTTGTACACTGGGCGAACATTGACTGCGTGACGCGCTGCGCGAATTTGGGCGTCGGTTGCGCGCAATTGTTTGGCTAAACGGCGATCTGAAAAGCCTTTTTGCTTCAACATGCGCAGGGTGTCTGCGTCAATTTTATCCAAAGAGGTTTTTTCAAGTGCCAACTCGATTTTGACAATCTCTTCAATCTGCACCAAAAACCACGGGTCAATTTTGGTCAACGCAAACACTTCGTCAACGCTCATGCCCATGGCGAATGCATCGCCCACATACCAAATACGGTCTGGACCGGGTTCACCCAATTCTTTTTCCAACACCTCACGGTCTTGGGTTTTTTCGTTCATGCCGTCCACACCCACTTCCAAACCACGCAGCGCTTTTTGAAACGATTCTTGGAAGGTGCGCCCCATGGCCATGACCTCGCCGACCGACTTCATTTGCGTGGTCAAGCGAGAATCAGCCGCTGGGAATTTTTCAAATGCAAAGCGTGGAATTTTGGTAACGACATAGTCAATGCTGGGTTCAAAACTCGCTGGAGTCAAACCACCCGTGATTTCATTGCGCAATTCGTCCAGGGTGTAACCGCAAGCCAGCTTCGCAGCCACTTTGGCAATGGGGAAACCTGTTGCTTTGGATGCCAACGCCGATGAACGCGACACGCGCGGATTCATTTCAATCACCACCATGCGTCCATCTTTCGGGTTGATGGAGAACTGCACGTTTGAACCACCCGTGTCCACACCAATTTCACGCAATACGGCCAATGAGGCATTACGCAAAATTTGATCCTCTTTGTCGGTTAAAGTTTGCGCCGGTGCAACGGTAATCGAGTCACCGGTGTGCACCCCCATGGGGTCTAAGTTTTCGATCGAGCAGACAATGATGCAGTTGTCCGCTTTGTCGCGCACCACTTCCATTTCGTACTCTTTCCAGCCCAAAAGTGATTCTTCAATGAGCAACTCGTTGGTGGGTGATGCTTCCAAACCGCGCTTGCAAATCGTTTCGAATTCTTCCGCGTTGTAAGCAATGCCACCCCCAGTGCCGCCCAAAGTAAAACTGGGTCGAATGACCGTGGGGAAGCCCACATTGCGTTGCACTGCCCACGCCTCGTCCATGCTGTGTGCAATGCCAGAGCGGGCCGAGCCCAGACCAATTTTGGTCATTGCGTCTTTGAACTTCAAACGGTCTTCGGCTTTGTCAATCGCTTCTGGCGTTGCGCCAATCAATTCGACCGGTTTACCCGTTGCGGCACCCGTGTATTTTTGCAAAACGCCGTTGTGCCACAAGTCCAAAGCGCAATTCAGCGCCGTTTGTCCGCCCATGGTCGGCAAAATTGCGTCTGGGCGCTCCTTGGCGATGATTTTCTCGACAGTTTGCCAAGTGATGGGTTCAATGTAGGTCACATCTGCCGTGGCAGGGTCAGTCATGATGGTCGCAGGGTTGCTGTTAATCAAAATGACTTTGTAGCCCTCTTCGCGCAAGGCTTTGCAAGCTTGCACACCAGAATAGTCAAATTCGCATGCTTGCCCAATGATGATGGGGCCAGCGCCTATGATGAGGATACTTTTCAGGTCGTTACGTTTTGGCATGTTATTTTTTACTCCCGATTTTGTCCATCAAAGCGACGAAGCGGTCGAAGAGGTAGCTGATATCTTGTGGTCCAGGTGATGCTTCTGGGTGACCTTGGAAGCAAAAGGCGGGTTTGTCGGTACGGGCCAAGCCTTGCAGTGTGCCGTCAAACAAACTGACGTGGGTGGCACGCAGATTGGCAGGCAAGGTTTTTTCGTCCACTGCAAAACCGTGGTTTTGGCTGGTGATGCTGACTTTACCTGTGTCTAAGTCTTTTACAGGGTGGTTTGCACCATGGTGGCCAAACTTCATTTTGAAGGTTTTGGCGCCACTGGCCAGCGCCATGATTTGATGACCTAGGCAAATACCGAAAGTGGGTATACCCGCTTCGATCAATTCTTTGGTGGCAGCGATGGCGTAATCACACGGTTCTGGGTCGCCAGGGCCATTGGAAAGAAAAATGCCGTCCGGATTCAGTTTGAGAACGTCAGCAGCTTTGGTTTGCGCCGGCACAACGGTGACACGGCAACCACGCGCTGCCAACATGCGCAGGATGTTGTATTTGACACCGAAGTCGTAAGCCACTACATGGAATTTGGCTTCGGATGCGACTTGTTCCGAGTAACCCGCTTTGCCAGCCAAAGTTGGGTTGTGCAAGCGCCACTCGGTTTGTGTCCATGCATAGGATTTAGAGGTTGTGACAACTTTGGCCAAATCCAAACCAGACATGCTGGGCGCTTTTTTTGCCAAAGCAATCGCTTTGTCGATCAGCGCAGGCGTAACGGCTTCACCTTCAGCCAATGCCAAAATACAACCGTTTTGTGCCCCATGGGTGCGTAAATGTCGAGTTAATTGACGCGTGTCGATATTCGCTATCGCTATTGTCTTTTCTTTGACCAAGTAGTCGGTCAGGTTCATGCTGGAACGGAAATTGGACGCTATTAATGGCAAATCTTTGATAATCAAGCCTGCCGCATTGACTTTGGCAGATTCGACATCTTGCTCGCTGACGCCATAGTTGCCGATGTGTGGATAGGTCAAGGTAACAATTTGCTGACTATAACTGGGGTCTGTCAGAATTTCTTGATACCCAGTCATTGAGGTGTTGAATACAACTTCACCAACGGTATGAGGAACATCTTGAGATGCTGCCCCGATGGAGATTCCAATAAAGACGGTGCCGTCTGCGAGTGCCAATATGGCGGGGGGGTGGCGCTGCTTAATGGACAAAAGCACAGGGTTCTCCGAATAGTTAACGGGTACGCCCAAGCTGGCTCTGCAATCACACTTTTGGTGTCATTTTCAAGCTGCTTTGTCAGGGATGAGGCTTTTTAATGCGCTAGGCGTACTTTGAGTGATAGGACAAGCGCCCTATTATAACGGAGCTTCTTTACCTGTTCAGGATTCCAACTTAGAATCCCTTGATATGAATATGTCTACACCATCATTGGCAATACAGCAGCAGCTCTTAGTATTGAAAAACCATTTTTTCGGTGGCTTGTTGCTCGTTGGCATGTTAGCCATGGTGGGTTGTTCTACAACCCAATCCAACAATTCCGGCACAAACACTGCATCACAAACAGTCAAACAGCCGCAAAACCAAGTTGCCACACCCCCTGTCGCAACACAAACACCACTACCCAATCAAACCCTTCAAATACGCCGTGCCAATTTCATGCAAGCCAAAGTTACAGATGAAACCAGGCGCATGGCCGATTGGGTGGTGGATTCTGGCGACAATGAAAACCGCCATTTTGTCATCGTTGATAAAAAGAGTGCGAAAGTTTATGTGTTCCATGCCAATGGCATGCTGCGCGGTGAAGCCCCTGTGCTTTTGGGGTTTACGGTGGGTGACACCAGTTTTCCAGGCATTGGCGACCGCCCCTTGTCATCCATCAAACCCCATGAAAAAACCACACCACCCGGACGGTTTTTATCCTCACTAGACAAAAACATCAAAGGCAAGGACATTGTCTGGATTGATTACGATGGTGCTGTTTCACTTCATGCCATCGTCAAAGGAACGAAAGCTGAAAGACGAGCAGAACGATTGGCTTCTCCAACATCGGAAGATAACCGCATTTCATTTGGCTGTATCAACGCACCACATGACTTCTTTTCTACCATCGTCACCCCCTCATTCAAAGAGTCAGATGGCATTGTTTACATATTGCCTGATGTACGCCCTCTGAATCACGTGTTCACCGCTTGGTACGATGTGGACGTCAAACTCAAACTTGCCAACGCTTTGCCAGAATTTAAGGCTAACGCAAGCATAAGCACATCTGTGAACACCGCCTCAGCATATCGTTAGATCTTGCTTACAAAACCATCTGCTTTGTTGAGCAAGAACGATTTTTTGCAACGTATTTTCGTTTCACTCCCATGGGTATCGCTGTGTATCTGCGCCATATCTTGGTTGAGGTTTGGAATTGATCTTCCGCTGGCCGATGATTGGAATACATACATTGACGGTACGATGCGGTCATTTAAGTTCAGTTACTTATTTGCGCATGGAAACGACACACTTTACCCAGTAGGCAAGGTATTAGACACACTGGCATATCGCCTGATTGATGGCAACACCATCGCGTACCAATTCATTTCCCTGCTTTTTGTTATAGGTACGCTATTGATACTTCAATGGAAGCTTTTAAACTTTGCATTAAAAGATAAAAGACTTGCAGCCAGTGCGTTTAGCTTGTGCACGCTCATGTTGCAACCGGACACTTACTGGGGTTGGCAAAATTTGGCTTATCACCAAGCACTCCCCTTGCTGGCCTGTTTATCAAGTCTTTATGTCGTGCTGATTGCACAGTGGGAAAAGCATTGGGTTTTTCTCAGTTGCTTCATTCTGGGTTTATTGGGTGGATTCAGTTACATCAGCGGCGCCTTTGCAGCACTGACCTTGGGATTTGCTCTAATCGTTTTCTATTTCGCATCTCGTGAGGCGAACTTAGAAAGAATACGATTACTTTGGGGTGGGTTGGGTCTGTTGATTTCAGGTTTGATCAGCACCGCAGCACAAATTTGGGTGATCGCGGGCATTCAAAAAGGCACACATATTCCTGGATTAAAAATGGCGCTGCCAACAGAAATCGATTTCTGGTTATTTATGATGGGGAAAATAGCGCGGTCTTTGATGCTGCCAATGAATAAACCGGATATTTCGCTGTCATTGACACTCATAACGATGACCTTGGTCTGCTTTTTTGTCATCATGATGTTGCGACTGATGTTTGAAAACCGTTTCGAAAAATACCCAAACGAATACCGCCATACCGGTTTGGTATTTATGGCACTGTGCAGTGTGGTATTTGTGTACCTATTATTAATCAGCGCGGGTAGAGCACATTTGCGGCCAATCGAAGACACAGAATGGCTGAAGGTATTTGGTTGGGGATTCCATCGTTTCCATTTCTTTTGGGTAACCTTACTTTGGCCCTGGTTACTTGCCATGGTATTTGTTTATACAAAATCTAAAAATTGTGACACGTTGCTTGCTCGTTTATGCTGGGTGATACCAGCCATTGTTTTGTCTTGGTCAGTTTATGCTGGTGCACTGAATCACGCCGCTTTCTTTAAAACGACACAACAACAGCGCTCTGATGGTTTGCAATGCGTGCAAATGGCGTTGCAAACCGGGGCTGACGTTCAATGTTGGCAATTGTTGCCCATCCAGCATCCTCTCAAGCAAGGCATTGTGAATGGTCAAAGCACAAGCGCATCGTTTGCAAGGTTGCTACCAGCACAGCAAAAATGACCAACTTTCTGGCCAAAGCAATCGGTGATCATATTGGCGCAGGTTCTATACCTTTTGGTCTATATCCAAATGTACTTGTAACCGACTGAACTTCTTTCTAACATTTCTTCATGAAAAAAACCATGGATTAATGAGAAGGAGTACGGAATGAAGGGCTTACGCTTAGGAATTATTGCAATTGCAATTGCTATGACAAACGTTTTTGTCGCATGCAGCTCAGGTGGCGGTGATTCATCAGCTGATGGTGCATCTGCTGGCACACCGCCGCCTTCATCCGCTGAACCTGCAGGTACTGCTTGCGTCGCAGAACCGATAGGGTCTTCTGGTTACAGTTTGGTTTTCAAAGGATGTAATGCTAGCAATGTGGCTGAATATTATGACAAGACTGAGTGCGTACGTGACAATGCGACTGGCTTAATTTGGCAGGGTCAAACACCGGCAGGCAGTGGCTTGCGTGCCAACGATCGCTATATGTTTTACAGCAACTATGACAATGGTGCAACCACACAATTTTATGACAGTACAGTTGCAGGTGAATACAGAGCACCCACGTGGGCCGAAATGAATACGGTATCCAACTCAATCGGATTTAAAAATGAAATCAATGCGAGTAATTTATGTGGCTATACCAATTGGCGCATTCCCAGTATAGACGAGTTAGCCACGCTCATCAAATTGAGTGAAACACCCAAAATCGATAATGCATGGTTTCCCAATACACCAGCTACATCGTGGTATTGGAGTTCGACACCTTTTCCTGACTCTTTGGGACTGGATAGTTCTGCATATGGTGTTGCATTTAATTCTGGCAGTGTGTCATACGGCATGCGTCGCGGCGTTGGAAGCGTTGGAAACAACCTCATCCGATTGGTCCGATAGCTTACAGTGATTGCTTTCTACAGATTGCATACGGTTCGGTTAAGATATTTGGTGCGCGTTATCACTTTTACCAATTTGCTATTTATTTCATAGCAATTTAGGCAATAAATACAGCACATACAGCCATATTTTATATATATTTCACCAAAACAGTCATTGCAACATGCCTAGCCATACAAACGCACGAATATTGGTAGCTGACGACCATGCCATGATGCGTGACGGCATTGTATTGATGATCCAAACCGCTTGGCCTGGTACTCAGTGTGAGATAGCCGAAGACTATCAAGGTGTGATGGCAAAAATTGATAGAAGCAATGAAAGTAATCGTTTTGCCGCAATCGTGCTTGATTTGCGCATGCCCGGTATGCGCGGCGCCGATAGTGTGGCGCAAATTACCCAACGTGCTGCTGGCGTACCTGTTATTGTTTGCACTGCATTAGAAGACCCCAGCTTGGTTGAGCGTTTGACGTCCAGCGGTATCTTTTGTGCTGTCAATAAAACAGCGGGTTCAGCAGAACTGATGAACCATCTGCGCTCTGCAATTGAATTACAGAAAAACGATCATCCAAATGACGCGAACTCAGCCATAGAATTGAGCACACGATCACCCAATGCACAGCACGTATCTGGCAGTGCCAAACTGACAGCGCGGCAACGTGAAATTTTAAAAATGCTGCACACGGGTAAACCCAGCAAGGTCATCGCAGCGCAACTTGGGATTGGTTTGGGTACCATTAAAAGCCATTTGCATACTTTGTATTCCGTGATGGAAGTGAATAGCCGATCTGAAGCGATTGTGAAATCACAAAACTGGTTGTTATGAACATTCCTCTCAAATCAAACGGCAAGTCAGTTGCCATGAAAACTGATTTGATGCAGGACCCGAGGGTACGCGCTGTCATTAAGGAAAATCTTTATAAGGGCATGCTGGTCAGACCCATCATCGTGACTGCAACGGTGATACTTTTTTGGTACTTGTTACAGGTTTGGCCCAACAACTGGCGCCTGATGCTGGCATTGGGAATCTGGGGCACGAACTCCATTTTGTACCTGGCTTTGCATTTTTACCACCGATTTCAGGACACAGACAAACGTCAATTGCCAGAAGCATCCAGCATGTACCTCAAACTGTTGGTACTGAATTGCTGGATAGATTGCACGGCATTGGGATTTGTTGGATTACTCATAGCCATTGAGAGACCCGACTTTGAATCGATGGTCGTCATTGGTTTGATTATGTACATGTTCAGTGCTTTTATTAAAAACATCTCCTATGCGACTGCTTCACGTTATCTGCCCGCATTGGTATTTATGCCTGTAACAATTGCATTTCTCTGGCGCGGGGACGTTGCCCACATCATCATTGCTCTGTACTTCATCATTTCCACATTCAGTTTATCCGTCTATGGCGCATCTGCGGCAACAGCCATCCAACTGCCCATCAAACAACAATTTGAAATTGCACAACAAAATGAAGCATTGTCACTGCTGACCAATCAACTCAGCATTGAACGTGATCGGGCTGACGCTGCCAATGCAGCCAAATCCCGTTTTTTTACTGCGGCCAGTCATGATGCCAGGCAACCTTTGCAAGCGATCAGTTTATTGTTTGATGGCTTCAAAATGTCATCACAGACCCATTCTCAGGACAAAAAAATCATTGAGAAAATTGAAGTTAACCTCAACACCATACGGCATCTTTTTGACAGAGTTTTAGATATTTCACGAATTGATTCTGGACATGTCACGCCAGAAATTAAAAACTTCAGTCTGCAAAAATTATTCAATAAATTAGACGCACAATTTGGCGAATTGGCAGCATCAAAAGGGCTGTGGTTGCACTTTGTTCCTACCGACGCATGGGTTGATCACGACTCGGAGTTGCTTGATCGCATCGTATCCAATTTGGTTCACAATGCCATTAAATACACCGCTACAGGTGGCGTTTGGGTTGCATGGCGTCAAGCACGTGGACGCCTTGAAATACGCGACAGCGGCTTAGGTATCAGTTCTGAAGATCAAGCCATCATTTTCAATGAATTTGCGCAAGTCAATAATCCAGCTCGCAACAATGATGCCGGACTAGGACTAGGTTTGTCCATTGTCAAACGATTGGCGGAATTAACGCAAACTCCTTTTGGTTTGCGTTCACAAAAAAACATGGGCAGTACCTTTTGGTTGAAGCTGAACGCAAGTCCCTCGCACCATCATTTGCGCCCTATCGAGCCGAAATTAGATGGCACCCAAATTCATGCAACCCATGCAACCGAAACCAATTTGAACAAACCGTTGACTGGTTTAACTATTTTTTATGTTGAGGATGATTCACAACTGCGCGAGCTCTTTCGACAATCACTCGACGATGCAGGTGCGACTGTCCAAGAATGTGCTAATTTTGATGAAATAAACACCATTCTCGCAAACGATGTTGACGCCAAACTAAAATCAATCAACGTAATTTTGACTGACTATCGATTGGGTGCAAACGGTACGGGATTAGATGCGGTACAAGCTGTGAGGAACCACACCAACAAAAATATTCCAGCAGTGTTAATCACTGGAGACAGTGCTGTCAGAGACCTGCAAACCATTCAGCAATTACCCAATTCAACCTTGCTCCATAAGCCGGTTGAATTTCATCAACTCAAGCAAGTGTTGCTCAAAGTTACTCAGCTTTGAAGCTCACACAATTGACTGGCAAAACACAGTTTTAGTTATTGTCAATCAATCAAGAATGTGTGTTTGCCATTGCCAGATATCCTATTGAGGCACCAATTCAACCCTGCGGTTTTTTGCGCGTCCTTCTTCTGTGGCATTTGTGGCAACAGGCGCCAAATCTGCCACGCCAAAAGCAGAGAGTCGGCTTGAAGCGATACCGTATTGGGATGCCAGCGCAGCGTTCACTGATTCGGCACGACGTTTAGACAGGGAAATATTACTGTCCAAGCCACCTTGGTTATCTGTATGCCCCACCACTCTCAGCTTCAGATTATTTTCGGCTTTTAACAATTTGGCAATTTCTTCCAGAGCTGGTTTCGATTCGGGTTTAAGCTCGGCTTTGCCTGTATCAAACAAGATGCCATACAAAGCGACACGTCCGGTACTGGTCATCGCTTTGGACATCTCTGAGGCGCTGACTGTAATCATGTTTTGTTTCATGGCAGCCACATCCACAATATCAAGCGCAGCATAAACCCCACGTTGTGCCTTGTAAATTCGGTTTTCGTTATCCCACTGTACAACTGTTAATTGCGTATAAGTGGTTTGACCATCTTTGTCACGCTTGGCTGTCAATGTGTAAACATTCTTTTGCGCCGCTCCATACATCACAAATTCACTGCGCGAAGTCGCCAATCTGGTGCCACCAAACCCAAATACATTCAAGAAACCATTCCATCTGCCGGCCTGTCTGTCTTTGGAAGAGTCGTACAAAATCGTAAAACCAGAAGCTTGCAACTCATTCACGTAATTGCGAAACACCTCCAGACTGGTGACGTCTCCAGGTGCTTCGTACCATATGCGTGTGCGTTCGCCCTCGGCAACGATGGGGGCTGCCACAAATTCGCGTTGTCGGGTGGTTAAATTAAACTTGGCAAATGTGGACGTTTGAAATTCAACCGAATCAAAGCGCTTGGTGTCGTACAACACAATACCAGAGTTTGCATATCGCTTGATCAAGGGATGATCTTTCGCACCTGCCAAGTCAGACCCTCCGCTTTGTGCCGAAACTGTGACAGTTGCGCTGAAAAAAACCAGTGGTGCAATGACCCATTTCAAAAAAGAACGACCCAGTGAGGATGTCAAATGTTTCATATCAAGCTCCTTGCCGAAAATATTGGAATGAAACGATTCTGACAGTTCTGCAGAACTTTGACCAGTATCTTTGTGTATAGATAACTGTTTGTGACAAACCTCTCCCAACTATTTCTTCGTCGGCGGCAAATCTGTACAGCTGCCATGCGCCACCTCAGCCGCCATGCCGATGCTCTCGCCCAGCGTGGGGTGTGGGTGGATGGTTTTGCCAATGTCGATGGCGTCTGCACCCATTTCAATCGCCAACGCGACTTCACCAATCATGTCGCCTGCGTGCGTGCCGACCATGCCACCACCTAAAATTTTGCCGTGGCCATGCGCTTCGAGTGAATCGTCAAATAGCAATTTTGTCACGCCTTCGTCGCGGCCATTGGCAATGGCGCGGCCTGATGCAGTCCATGGGAACAGGCCTTTTTTGACTTTGATGCCTTTGGCTTTGGCTTCGTCTTCGGTTAAGCCTACCCATGCCTCTTCAGGGTCGGTGTAGGCAACGCTTGGAATCACTCGGGCATTGAACGCTGCGGCTGCCAATTCTTTGTTGCCTTGCAATTCACCCGCAATCACTTCAGCAGCCACATGCGCTTCGTGCACGGCTTTATGCGCCAGCATGGGCTGACCCACAATATCGCCGATGGCAAAAATATTGGGTACATTGGTGCGCATTTGAATGTTGACAGGAATGAAGCCACGGTCGGTGACCTCAACACCCGCTTTGTCGGCTGCAATCTTCTTGCCATTCGGCGTGCGTCCTACAGCTTGCAAAACCAAGTCATACGTCTGCGGCGCAGGTGCAGTGCCACCTTCATCGGCGGGTGCCAAAGGCACTTCTATAACTGCTGGCGGGGCTTTGGCGCCCACCGTTTTGGTTTTTAGCATGATGTTGTCAAAGCGCTTGGCATTCATCTTTTGCCAGATTTTGACCAAATCACGGTCAGCCCCTTGCATCAAACCATCCATCATCTCAACCACATCCAATCGGGCACCCAGTGTGCTGTAAACCGTGCCCATTTCTAGCCCAATGATGCCACCACCCAAAATCAACATGCGTTTTGGCACTTCTTTTAATGCCAGGGCACCGGTCGAATCAACCACGCGTGGGTCATCGGGCATGAAGGGCAAACGCACTGCTTGACTGCCTGCGGCAATGATGGCGTTTTTGAAGGCAATGACTTTTTTGGTTCCTGTTTTTTCTTGCCCGTCACCGTTGGTTTCTTCTACCTCAATGTGGTTCGCAGATACAAACGCACCATAGCCACGCACCAGTGTGATTTTGCGCATTTTGGCCATTGCAGCCAAACCACCAGTGAGCTTTCCTATGACTTTTTCTTTGTGACCACGCAACTTATCGACATTGACTGCAGGCTTGCCAAATTCAACACCCAAGTCCCCCAAATGCGCCACTTCATCCATCACCGCTGCCACATGCAGCAGAGCTTTGGATGGAATGCAACCCACGTTCAAACACACGCCACCCAATGTGGCGTAGCGTTCAACAATGACCACTTTCAAACCCAAATCGGCAGCACGAAACGCTGCCGAATACCCACCAGGGCCGCCACCCAGAACAAGCACATCGCAATCCATATCTACTGCACCGGTGTAGCTTGATGCTATATTATTCATAGCGTTATTGACAATATTTATGCTGGATACAGGCTGATTTGATGAACTATTTTGAGTAGCTGGAGGTGTCTCTGCCGTTTTAGATACTTCAGGCGCAGCCGCTCCAGAAACTTCCAATGTCACGATAGGGCTGCCTTCTTTCACCTTATCACCCAGTTGCACCAACAAAGCAGTCACCACACCTGCATGGCTGGATGGTATTTCCATGGATGCTTTGTCAGATTCGACCGTCAGCAAGCTTTGGTCTACTTTGATGGTGTCACCGACTTTGACCATCAATTCGATCACCGCCACATCTACAAAATCGCCGATATCCGGAACTTTAATGTCTAAGGTTGCCATAATTTTCTCTCATTAATTTGTTAGCAGTAACTGCATCTTTATTTCATTTTGATGGTGTATAAATCCATGGCACCACCCGAATTTTTATCAAATTCACAACCCGCCAAAATACCCGCTTGTGCAATTTCGCGTGCGGTTTTGGCTTTGTTGTAAGTGGCATGCATAGCCCCCAAAGCAAAGCCACGACCAGAGCCAATGCCCCAAAATTCTTTGAATTCAAACACCTCGCGGTAACTGTACAAACCGTAAATGCCCGTGTGGTTCGCTATCACCACACTGAACTGACTGGACTCATAGGGGTCGTTGTCTTCTTCTTTGGTTTGTAAAAAGTAGGTGTCTTTCAGTACGGGGTGCAACTTCAAGAAAGTATCAAACACTTCATCTTTGCTGCCAAATTTTCTATCCGCTTTAGGTAATGCGTTAATCGCTTTGCGCAATGCGGGGAAATGCGCCACAGTGCCAGCCATGCCAATGTAGGTCGGGCCGGTAGCGGTTTCGAATTTGAAAATTTTGGTATTCGCTTCAAACCGATGGTTCAATCGCGTGTCACCAAAAGTGACCAAGCTTTCTGCCGCAATAACGATTTGTTTGTTCTTTTTAACAACAACAACGGTGGTCATTTAGATTCCTTGTTTCACAGCATGACTCGACGGAAATCGCCCAATATCTGTCCTAGATAAGCGTTAAATCGCGCCGCAGCAGCACCATCTATGACACGGTGATCCCAACTGAGCGACAACGGCAACATCAAGCGGGGCTGGAATGCAGCGCCGTCCCATTTGGCTTCAATGCTCGATTTGCACACACCCAAAATGGCCACTTCAGGTGCGTTGATGATGGGCGTGAAATAGCGACCACCAATGCCACCTAAGGAACTGATAGAGAAGCAACCACCTGTCATTTCCGCAGGACTTAGTTTGCCGTCGCGCGCTTTCTTGGCCAATTCCCCCATCTCAGTGGAAATTTGCAAAATACCCTTTTTGTCAGCGTCTTTGATCACAGGGACCATCAAACCATTGGGCGTATCAGCTGCGAACCCGATGTGGAAGTATTGTTTGTAAACCAAACTGTCGCCATCTAAAGATGCGTTGAATTCCGGAAATTTCTTCAGCGCCGCTACACATGCTTTGATGAGGAAGGCCAGCATGGTGACTTTGACACCGGACTTTTCGTTCTCTTTGTTCATCAGCACGCGGAAAGCTTCTAGGTCAGTGATATCTGCGTCGTCATGGTTGGTGACATGCGGAATGATGACCCAGTTGCGGTGCAAATTGGCACCGCTGATTTTTTTGATGCGTCCCAATTCTTTACGCTCAACCGGACCAAACTTTGCAAAATCGACCTTGGGCCAAGCCAGTAAGCCCAAACCAGCACCATCATTTTTGCTACTACCTGAGGTATTTGCTACCTGAGATGCTATTGTATTTATAGCGCCTGACATCACACCTTGGGTAAATCGTTGCACATCTTGATCGGTGATGCGACCTTTGAGGCCAGTGCCTTTCACTTCTGCCAAAGGCACACCCAATTCACGTGCGTATTTGCGTACCGATGGCGATGCGTGTGGCAAGTTCAACGCATTGGAAGTGGGTGCATGCGCCGGCGCTGGTGCTGATGCAGCACTGGCAACAGCGGCGGCTACGGGTGGTTCAGCCTGAACGTTTGCTGGTGCTGGCGTGCTTGCAGCAGGGCTTGGCGTGGACACAGCGGCTGACGCAGGAGCAGACACCGGTACCGATGAAACTACAGCGCCTGCGGCTTCCACGATCGCAATTAAATCGCCCACATTCACTTTATCGCCCAATTTCACTTTCAACTCTTTGATCACGCCAGCGCTGGATGAAGGTATTTCCATCGCCGCCTTGTCAGATTCCACTGTCATCAAGGATTGTTCCAGCTTGATGGTGTCACCCACTTTGACCAGCAACTCGATCACCGCCACGTCTTTGAAGTCGCCAATATCTGGAACTTGAATGTCTATCAATGCCATGTTAATCTCCAGAAAATTTAAGCGTAAAGCGGGTTGATTTTGTCGGTTTTAATACCGTATTTATTGATGGCCTCTGCAACTTTCGTCGCTGGCAACTTGCCTTCTTCACTCAACGCTTTGAGCGCAGCGATGACGATGTAATGGCGATTGACTTCAAAATGTTCACGCAGTTTGCTGCGGAAATCACTGCGACCAAAGCCGTCAGTACCCAAAACCTTGTAAGCGCGTTGTGAACCGTCCGCATTTTTAGGAATAAATGGACGAATTTGCTCGGCATAGGCTTTCATGTAATCGGTAGATGCCACCACCGGACCCACATGCTTTTCTAACTGCTGTGCCACAAACGATAAGCGCTGTGTTTGGGTGGGGTGCAGCAAGTTATAGCGTTCAGCCGTTTGACCATCACGCGTCAATTCATTGAAACTTGGGCAGCTCCACACATTTGCGGCAATGCCCCAGTCTTTTTCTAGCAGTGCTTGCGCTTCAATGGATTCACGCAATATCGTGCCAGAACCCAACAGCTGAACGGACAAGTCTGATTTTTTGGCTGCAGGTTTACACAAGTACATGCCTTTGATGATTTGCTCTTCTGTGCCAGTTGTCAAACCCGGCATAGGGTAGTTTTCGTTCAACAATGTGATGTAGTAGTACACATTGTCTTGTTTCTCGACCATGCGTTTCAAGCCGTGGTGCAAGATCACACCCACTTCGTGCGCAAAGGTTGGGTCGTAGCTGATGCAGTTGGGGATGGTACCCGCCATGATGTGACTGTGACCATCTTCATGCTGCAAGCCTTCGCCATTGAGTGTGGTACGACCCGAGGTACCACCTAGCAAGAAACCACGCGCTTGCATATCGCCAGCTGCCCAAGCCAAATCGCCAATGCGTTGAAAGCCAAACATGGAGTAGTACACATAAAACGGCACCATGATGCGATTATTGGTACTGTAGCTGGTGGCAGCGGCGATCCAACTGCTCATGCCACCGGCTTCGTTGATACCTTCTTGCAGTATTTGTCCTGCCTTGTCTTCGCGGTAGTACATCACCTGGTCTTTATCGACAGGCGTGTATTGCTGTCCAGCAGGGTTGTAAATACCCACTTGTCTGAACAATCCCTCCATGCCAAAGGTACGTGCTTCGTCCACCAAGATGGGTACCACGCGCGGGCCTAATGCTTGGTCACGCAACAATTGCGTCAAGAAACGGACATAAGCTTGTGTGGTCGATATTTCGCGCCCTTCTGCGGTCGGTTCAATCACGGATTTGAATGTTTCTAACGATGGCACGGTGAACGATTCATCCGCTTTTGTACGTCGATGCGGTAAGTAGCCACCCAATGCTTTGCGACGTTCATGCAGATATTGCATCTCTGGCGTGTCGTCAGCCGGTTTGTAAAACGGTATCTCCGCAATTTGACTGTCTGGCACTGGGATATTAAAACGGTCACGGAAGATTTTGATGTCTTCGTCGGTGAGTTTTTTGGTTTGATGGACGTTGTTTTTTCCTTCGCCACTTTTACCCATGCCATAACCTTTGACCGTTTTGATCAACAGTACAGTGGGTTGCCCTTTGTGTTTGACGGCTTCGGCATACGCGGCATACACTTTTTTAGGGTCATGTCCACCACGACGCAGCGCCCAAATTTCGTCATCGCTCATGTGCGCCACCATTTCCAGGGTGCGCGGATCGCGTCCAAAAAAATGTTTGCGTACATAGGCACCGTCATTGGCTTTGAAGGCTTGATAGTCACCATCTAAAGTATCCATCATCAACTTTTTCAAAGCGCCGTCTTTGTCACGCGCCAAAAGTGGGTCCCAATCACTGCCCCATAAAAGCTTGATCACGTTCCATCCAGCACCACGGAATTCACCTTCCAACTCCTGAATGATTTTGCCGTTACCACGCACGGGTCCGTCTAAGCGTTGCAAATTGCAATTGACCACAAAAATCAGGTTGTCTAAATTCTCGCGTGCGGCCAATCCAATCGCGCCCAAAGATTCCACCTCGTCCATCTCGCCGTCACCACAGAAGACCCAGACTTTACGATTCTCTGTATTGGCAATACCGCGTGCATGCAAATACTTTAAAAACCGCGCTTGGTAAATCGCCATCAAAGGACCCAGTCCCATAGAAACGGTTGGAAACTGCCAGAACTCGGGCATCAATTTGGGATGCGGATAGCTGGACAAGCCTTTGCCATCAACCTCCTGACGGAAGTTGAGCAACTGCTCTTCTGTCAATCGACCTTCGAGGTAGGCACGGGCATACACGCCAGGAGACACATGACCTTGGATGTACAAACAGTCGCCACCATGTTTTTCAGATTCGGCATGCCAAAAATGGTTAAAGCCGGCACCAAACATGTGCGCCAATGAAGCAAACGAGCCAATATGACCGCCCAAATCGCCACCGTCCACAGGGTGATGGCGATTGGCTTTGACCACCATCGCCATCGCATTCCAACGCATGTAAGCACGCAATCGTTCTTCAATTTCGATGTTGCCGGGGCAATGCGCTTCTTGTGTGGGCTCAAGGGTGTTGACATAAGCGGTATTCGCCGAAAAAGGCATGTCAATGCTGCTTTGTCGCGCATGCTCTAACAGTTCTTCCAGTAAAAAATGCGCACGCTCTGGACCCGCTGACTCGATCACAGCGGACAAAGCGTCCATCCATTCGCGTGTTTCTAATTTGTCAGTATCTTGAGCAGCGGTTACCGCTGTCTGGGCAGTGTTTGCCGAATTTGCTGTCATGGCTTGTCTCCTATGTATAGTTTTGTGCTTGATACCTGACGGTTTGATGATGCCTGCATCACCCCACATCCGTCAAGATTTAGGCGGCGTGCTCAATTTTGGCACATTTCATAGAAAATATCAAATTATGAATTTATATTTCATATTATGATATTTTCAAACCAATTTAGCCCTCCTACTTTGTTCTACACTCTGGTGTATGTCTTGCTTACGCAGTCCCTGTCCTAAATGAGCCTAGCCTCCATCAGTGCCCAATTTCGTACTTGGTGGCGCAAGCAAGCGCCGCACAGGCAAGATCGCTTCGCATTACTGGGTCCAATTGTGAGCGTTTTGCTGTTTTTGTTCGTTATATTGGCCTCTTTCGCCTATTTGCGCTTAGAAGAAATTGATCGCGAACAAGAATCCATCAAACGTGATGTGGAATACGCTCAACAAAATCTGCGTCTGAGACTTTTGGATCGCCAAGAGCAGTTCCAGCGATTGGCACGGGATATCACCAGCAATGAGATCAACAATGATTCGTTTGTTGCACAAGCCGAAGTGTTAATCAGCAAACACCCTGAATTGCACGCCATTTCGTGGATTGATAACAAACAAAAAGTAGTTGCCACCTACACCGTTGCCAGTGCCATCAATACACCCATCAGACGCGACGGGGACAAACTCTATCAGCGTGAATCTGAATCGGGTTACGCTTTAGCCAAAGATACTTCAGGTCCTGTTTATTCACATACCATCACCACCGACAATGCAGGCGTGCTCCCTATCTTGCAGGTATTTGTACCGATACAGGATCATGGTCAATTTGCTGGTTTGATTTTGGGCGAGTACTCCATCGAGGGTTTGTTGCGGTTTGGTGTGCCTTCTGAAATTAACACCAAATATGCAGTCACACTCATTAACGGAAAGAACAGCGTACTGGCCGGGTCTGCCATTACACCGCGATATTCCATCACTTCAGCACTGAAGCTATCCCGCAAGCCCTATGAATACCAATTGCCTGTTTCGCCAGTGGGTAATGACTTGCTACTCAGAGCACAAGGTTATCGCACTTCATTGGGTTTAGTGGGTAGCGCCTTGTTTTGGTTGGCCGCGGCGCTGAGCGTATTAACCGTTTGGATGCTGATTGCCACATGGCGACACACGCGCAAGCGCCAATTTGCACAACAAGCACTGATTCGTGAAACCAACTTCAGACGCGCCATGGAAAACTCCATGTTGACGGGCATGCGCGCACTGGATTTGACCGGCAAGATTACCTACGTTAACCCTGCGTTTTGTCAAATGACGGGCTGGTCTGAAGAGGAATTGGTGGGTTGTACTGCGCCTTTTCCCTACTGGCCGAAAAATGACCATGCCTTATTGCATGAACAACTGAGGATTCAGCTCAGTGGCCAATCACCCGCAAGCGGTTTCCAATTTAAAGTGAGCCGCAAAGATGGTGAGCAGTTTGATGCACGGATGTATGTTTCGCCACTGATTGACGACAAAGGTGTGCAATCTGGTTGGATGACCTCCACCACCGACATCACCGAACCCAATCGCATCCGACATCAGTTACTCGAATCACAAGATCGTTTCATCACGGTATTAGAGAGCATGGATGCTTCTGTGTCGGTAGCACCTTTGGGACGCACTGATTTGTTGTTTGCCAACAAACTTTACCGCTCCTGGTTTGGTGCTGACACCGTAGGTCATATGCGACTGATAGCCGAAGCCGGCATTCCATTGCGTGAACAAATTGAAGAAAGTGGTGACGATGTTGACAGCTTAGCTGGCTTACCGTATTCGCAAATCAACACCGACAGCAGCAATCAGTTTGAGCTCTTTTGCGCTGATTTGAACAAATGGTTGGAAATTCGATCGCGCTACATCACATGGGTTGACGGCAGACTGGCACAGATGGTGATTGCAACCGACATCACACAACGCAGAAATGCCGAAATGCAAGAAGCATTGCAATTCGAACGCGCCCAAAGCGCCAGTCGACTCATCACCATGGGAGAAATGGCTTCCAGTGTGGCGCATGAACTGAACCAACCCCTTACAGCCATCAATATTTATTGCAACGGCATCGTGACACGAATCAACAACGGGCAAATTTCAGAAAACGAAATCATTTCAACATTAGAAAAAACGTCAAAGCAAGCGCAACGTGCAGCGCAAATTATTCAACGTATTCGCACCTTTGTTAAACGCAGTGCGCCAAATCGAAACCTGTCGAATATCTATTTAATGGTTGAATCAGCCCGAGAATTGGCTGATATTGAGATGCGCAGACGCAATGTGCACCTTCATTTTTATGTGGCAGCACGATTACCCAAATTGTTTGTCGACCCCATATTGATTGAACAAGTGTTAATCAATTTACTTAAAAATGCAGCCGAATCGGTTGACAATGCGCGCCGTGCCCCCAGCAATCGCCGTGTCGAATTGCGCGTTGCCCCCATGACAGAAGAATCAAGGGCAGGTGTTGAATTTTCAGTCATCGACACAGGTGCTGGGATACTGCCAGAAGTCATGGCGCGCCTGTACGAGTCTTTCTTTTCCACCAAAGCTGAAGGCATGGGAATGGGCTTGAGTTTGTGCCGATCGATCGTGGAATCGCACGCTGGACGCATCAAAGCAGAGAACATTTACAATGGCGAATTAATCACAGGATGTCGTTTCAGCTTTTGGCTGCCATTGCCCACTGAATCTGAAATGAAGACTGAGCAAACAAGTGCAGTTTGACGCCACCGTGGCTGATTGCTTCACAGTAAAAAAACTGGAGTATGCGTATGGGTTCTACAACTAAATTAGGCACTGTCTATGTCGTGGATGATGACGAAGCAGTGCGCGATTCTTTGCAGTGGATGCTGGAAGGAAAGGACTACCGGGTACGGTGTTTTGATTCAGCCGAGTCTTTTTTGAGCCGCTACGATGCACGGGAAATTGCGTGCCTGATTGTGGACATTCGAATGGGTGGCATGTCCGGCTTGGACCTGCAAAACCGCTTGATTGAACGCCATTCACCACTGCCCATTGTCTTTATCACTGGTCATGGCGATGTGCCGATGGCAGTGGACACCATGAAAAAAGGGGCCACCGACTTTATCCAAAAGCCATTCAAAGAAGAAGATATCTTGAAGTTGGTTGAACGCATGTTGACACAGGCTGCCAGCAGCTTTTCACAACAAAAAGAAGCCGCCAATCGCGATGCCTTGATTGGCAAATTAACCGGACGTGAAGCTCAGGTGATGGAACGCATTGTTGCCGGCAGGTTAAATAAACAAATCGCAGACGATTTGGCCATCAGCATTAAAACTGTCGAAGCACACCGCGCCAACATCATGGAAAAACTCGGTGCCAATTCAGTTGCCGATTTACTGAAAATTGCTCTGGGTAAAACAGCGACGACTGAATAAGCTTTATATTTTCTAGCGCTCCCCATGACTGGGCATTCTGGCGCAGACTTCATCCTCATCTTACTCAACCATGACAGCACAAATCATTGACGGTGTCGCCCTCTCAAAACAACTTCGCGCCAATGTTGCTGAGCGTACAGCACAGTTAAAATCCAAAGGCATTACACCTGGATTGGCTGTGATTTTGGTTGGGGAAGATCCTGCCAGTCAAGTTTATGTGCGCAACAAGATTAAAGCGTGCGAAGATTGCGGCATCCATAGCGTGTTTGAAAAATACGATGCCACTTTGAGTCAAACCGATTTGCTGTCGCGCATCAAAGCGCTCAATGCCGACGCCAGTATTCATGGCATTTTGGTGCAAATGCCCTTACCCAAACACATTGATCCCCATGCTGTGATTGAAGCCATCTCTGCCAGCAAGGATGTGGACGGCTATTCCACACTCAGTGCTGGCGAACTGATGACAGGCAAACCCGGATTTAACCCTTGTACACCTTACGGTTGCATGAAGCTGATAGAAAGTACTGGCATTAACTTGAAAGGCAAGCACGCGGTGGTCATTGGTCGCAGCAACACAGTCGGCAAACCGATGGCCATGATGCTGCTGGCGGCGAATGCCACCGTCACCATTTGCCACAGCGCCACGCCAGACATGAAAGCACATACCTTGCAAGCTGATGTGGTGGTGGCTGCTGTTGGTAAACGCAATGTGCTGACTGCTGACATGGTCAAGCCAGGTGCCGTGGTCATCGATGTTGGTATGAACCGCGATGGCAATGGAAAACTGTGTGGCGATGTTGATTTTGAAGCCATCAAACCCATTGCCAGCCACATCACACCGGTGCCGGGCGGCGTGGGACCTATGACCATCACCATGCTGTTGGTTAACACACTCATTTCTGCTGAGCGCACAAGTTAAACCCCAACAGCCAGCTCAGAATTGATCAAAAATATATGACAAATTGAGCTGTAGGCGGCGTCATTATTGCCTACAGTGCTATTTTATTTATAGCAACAATATTGCATAGTTATAGCATATTTATAACAAATTACATGTAAATTTTCGGCTTGAACCTACGCCAAACACCCCAATATTTGACCTATGACCCATCCACT
>CALMEI010000025.1 GCA_937863225.1 uncultured Polaromonas sp. | reverse complement strand
CTTCTAAGCAGTTGGCCGCAGGTTCGAATCCTGCAGGGGGCGCTGAAACCACCGTATACTGTACGTTCCGCAAATTGAACCGCTACGGGTTGTGTGTTACGACAAACAACCTGGGGCGGTTTTTTTATGGCAAAGAAACAGTTCGCTCCAAAGCACAATCATAGTCTAGGCGAGTGCATCGCAGCATTTACCACCGCGCGCCAAGCGATGGGGGTGACTGTGCGCACACTGGATTATTACGCTGCTACACTGCCACCCTTCGTTGAATGGTGCGAGTCTCACGGCGCGCCCACAATCGACGCTGTCTGTGCGGGCGGGGATGAACATCTACCAGTTGGCGCGGCTGATGGGGCATGAAGACATCACGGTACTGAAGCAATACCTGGCGCTGGTGGAAGCTGACCTACAGAACGCCAGTGCGGCGCATGGGGCGGTTGACCGGTTCTTGAAGTGAAGTACGCCTATCCTCAAATTCATGGAAGAACCAAAATTAGACGCCTGCGAGTACGAATGCCCGCATTGTGCAGAACAAGAGCGGATCGGTGTGCATAACCGAGCTGAGCAATTGCTCAAATGCCACGCTTGCAAGAAGACCTTTGCGGTGAGCAAAGGGACGCCCTTCGCTGGTGCACAATACCCACTGTGGGTGATTGCGTTGGTGCTGAGTTTGCTGGCGCATGGCTGTCCAGTCCCAGCGATCGTTGCGGCGTTTTTCATCGACGAACGAACGGTCAGCGACTGGCGGAACAAAGCTGGGCAGCATGGGCAACGGGTGCATGACGAGATCATCGGTGGCGGCAAGGTCGAACTTGGTCAGGTGCAGTTGGATGAACTCTGCATCAACACCCAGCTTGGCAAAGTCTGGATGGCGACAGCGATGAGCGTCTTTTCGCGCCTGTTTCTAGGTGGTGCAGTCAGCCAACAGCGAGACAAGACGTTGATTCAACGCGTCGTGCAGCAAGTGCATGCGGCTGCTGGTGGTCTCTGCCAGGCGGTGCTCTTTGCCGTTGATGGTTTTGCCGCTTACCCGAATGCCATCCGCAAGTTCTTCTTCACACCTGAGCACACTGGCGCTGTTGGTCGTCCACCGCATCGCCTCTGGCCTGATTTGCACATCGTTCAGGTCGTCAAATCTCGTGCCGGACGCAAACTGGTCGACATCACTCGCAAGGCGCTTCATGGTTCACTCCTCCGTGCCGAAGAACTGATTGCCCTCTCTCAGACTTCGCTCGGTGTCATCAACACCGCATTCATTGAGCGCCTGAATGCCACCGTTCGGCTGAGCTCACGCCGAAGCCTTCCGGGCCAATCTACCTTCCTTGACTCGCCGCACCCGCCGACCCGCTCGCACCATTGAGCGCCTTCATGCCGAGATGTTCTGGTGCGGCACTGTCTACAACTTCTGTTCCCTTCACTCCTCCTTACTTGCAACACCTGCCATGGCCGCTGATTTGACTGACCATGTCTGGTCCGTTCGCGAACTCCTATCCCGTTATGGACCCCGCAAGCAACTCCAAGTTGGAGTGTAGTGTCACCGACAAACGGGGTGCTATGGTGTACTCTGTGTCCAATTAAATATCACGCCTGACACGGTGTTAGCTGCACCGTGTCAGGCTATCCCAAACTGTGGGCTAGCACGATTGGGAACTGTGGAAGTGTATCACAGGGAGTCAAACGCCTACGGTTCAAACTGTAGGCGTTTTTCTATTCCTGCAACACAGTGGATCGGACAGGATTCGAACCTGTAACCAAGGAGTTATGAGCCCCCTGCTC
>CALMEI010000024.1 GCA_937863225.1 uncultured Polaromonas sp. | reverse complement strand
CGAAGGTTGAAAATTCTGTCACGTTGATTTTGCCGATTTTCTCGCGTGTGAATGCAGGGCCGCCTTCATCGTTTGTCAAAGCACCCAACACATCACCAGGGCGAATCTTTTCTTTGCGGCCACCCAAAATATGCACCGTCGCCATGGGTGGCAACAATCGCTCTTTGCTTGTGGGTGTCAATTCCTCCACTTTGTGCCAGACTGATTCACGGTGTTGGTATTGCTCAATCTTTCCCACAAAACCCATTTCGTCCATGCTGGCCAAATTCAAAGCCAAGCCCGTTTCTCCCGCACGCCCTGTGCGACCTATGCGGTGAATGTGAATTTCGGCATCGGGCGTCACATCCACATTGATGACGGCTTCCAACTGATCGATGTCCAGTCCGCGCGATGCGACATCGGTCGCCACCAGCACCGAGCAACTGCGATTGGCAAACTGCACCAGCACTTGGTCTCGCTCTCGTTGTTCCAAGTCGCCATACAAAGCCAGCGCGCTAAAACCCTGCGCTTGCAGCAATGTGACCAATTCGCGGCATTGGTTTTTGGTGTTGCAAAACGCCAGTGTGCTGACAGGGCGAAAATGGTTCAACAACAAGGCCACCGTTTGCAGTCGACTTTCGCGCGTCACTTGGTAAAAGCGTTGCTCGATTAAATTTTCGGCATGTTGCGATTCAACCTTGATGGTTTGTGGTTCCCGCATGAACTGTTTGGCAATCTGGGCAATGCCTTCAGGATAAGTGGCTGAAAACAACAGTGTTTGCCGCTCTTTGGGACATTGTTTCGCCACGGTGGCGATGTCATCCAAAAAGCCCATGTCCAACATGCGATCGGCTTCGTCCAGCACCAAGGTGTTCAGCGCTTCCAGTGATAAAAATTGCCTATCCAAATGGTCCATCACCCGCCCTGGTGTGCCAACCACAATGTGCGCGCCATGTTCGAGTGAGGCACGTTGACCGCGCAATGGCACACCGCCGCAAAGTGTCACAATTTTGATGTTCTCTTCAGCACGTGCCAGCCGGCGCATTTCCATCGTCACTTGGTCCGCCAATTCGCGCGTAGGACAAAGCACCAATGCCTGCACCGCAAAACGCCGTGGATTCAAGTTAGCCAACAATGCCAATGCAAAAGCCGCTGTCTTGCCACTGCCTGTTTTCGCCTGCGCAATCAAATCTTTACCTAACAGCGCCAAAGGCAAACTGGCCGCCTGAATCGCCGTCATCTCGGTATAACCCAATTTGTCCAAGTTGGCCAATGTGGCTGGCGCTAGCGCAAGTGTGTTGAAGTTGTTTGAAGGTGTGCTTGTCATCCTGCCATTATCCTAAGTAAACTGGCGCTGCCATAAACCAACATCAGAGTAAAATGAGATTATTTATATAATTTATAAGAAATTGACCTCTAGGCGGCGTATTTATTGCCTATATTGCTATTAAATACATAGCAGTTTTGACAAAATTGTTGCCAGTACACTAGAGCTTACTTATTGCTTCAAATTATGGAATCTCTTTACATCTCTACAGGCGTGGTTGCATTGGCTGAAATGGGCGACAAGACGCAACTTTTGGCTTTTATTCTGGCGGCGAGGTTTAAGAAACCTGTGCCCATCATCCTCGGTATATTGGCGGCGACTTTGGTTAACCACGGTTTGGCGGGAGCTTTGGGGGCTTGGATTACCAGTGTCATCAGTGCTGAAACCATGCGCTGGGTGCTGGGTTTGTCGTTCATAGGCATGGCGGTTTGGACGCTGATACCAGACAAGATTGAAGAAGAGGAAACCCAAGTGGCACAGAAACTGGGCGTTTTTGGAGCCACGTTGGTGACTTTCTTTTTGGCTGAAATGGGTGACAAAACGCAAATTGCCACCGTGGCGCTGGCCGCCCACTACGGGGCTCCACTGATGGTGGTGATCGGCACCACTCTGGGGATGTTGATTGCCGATGTACCGGCGGTGTTTGTGGGTAATCGATTTGCGGCGAAAATACCGATGAAGTTGGTTCACACCATCGCTGCTGCTATTTTTGCAGCGATGGGTGTGTTGACCTTGTTACAAGTTGAGAAGTTATTTCAATAAGGATACGTATGAGCCAATTGCTTTCAAAAACAGTGCGCATTGACAAAAATGGTGGCCCCGAAGAGTTGAAACTGGTTGAACTGGCAGTAGGCGAACCCGGGGCAGGTGAAATTCGCATCAAACACCATGCGATTGGCTTGAACTTTATCGACGTGTACCAGCGCAGTGGTGTGTACGCACTGCCCATGCCGCTGAACTTGGGAATGGAAGGCGCTGGCATTGTTGAAGCCGTGGGTGCGGGTGTCACCCACCTGAAAGTGGGCGACCGCGCAGCCTATGCCAGCAACCCTCCTGGCAGTTACAGCGAACGCCGCGTGATGCCGGCCATGAACGTATGCAAGCTACCGGACGCCATCAGTTTTGAAACTGGCGCTGCCATGATGCTCAAAGGATTAACTGCCCAGTATTTGCTCCGCAAAACGTTGCCGCAGGGTGGGCTGCAAGCGGGCGACTTTGTGCTCTTTCATGCGGCCGCTGGTGGCGTGGGATTAATCGCATGCCAATGGGCCAAGGCACTGGGACTGCAATTGATTGGCACAGCAGGATCGGACGCGAAATGTCAGCTTGCCAAAGAGCATGGTGCGGCTTTCACGATTAATTACAACACAGAAGACTTTGCTCTGCGTGTCAAAGAAATCACCACGGCTGCGAATGCGGCCAAAGGGTTGAAACCTGGTGTAAAGGTGGTTTATGACTCGGTGGGCAAAGACACTTGGGACAAGTCATTGGATTGCCTACAGCCATTTGGTTTGATGGCGAGCTTTGGTAATGCATCCGGCGTGGTGCCGCCGTTTGCACCAGGAATTTTGGGGGCCAAAGGTTCGATTTATGTCACACGCCAAACCCTGTTCAGCCACATCATCAGTCGTGAAGCAACACAGGCGATGGCTGATGAACTGTTTGCGGTGGTTGAAAGAGGTGCGGTCAAAATACGCATCGACCAGCGTTACCCGTTGGCCGATGTGCAACAAGCACACCGCGATTTAGAAGCCCGCAAAACCACGGGCTGCACGATCTTAACGGTGTAGGTTAACAAGTTTTTAAAAGTCTGTCGCTAACACGCCTGCCAAACCAATCGCAGTGGCCAGACCAGTCACTTTGTTTTGGTCAGGCGTTTGTGTTGCTGTGACAGGCTCCAAATCCTGACCAAATTTTGGCCTGCGGGCATCCAGCACTTTGGCTTGTAAGTGCTGTTTGCCAAGTGAATTTGTTTGCTCGATCAAACTTTGTTTTTGACTGGCAACATGGGTTGATACCGAGTCACCCGCTGCTTGCAGCAAGGGTGTGATGTCATTAAACACCGCTTGCGCCCAATCCAGACGCCACAACTCCAATGCATGGGCGCTGACCCATTTGGTGATGTCATTTGACACATGGGGTGTGCAAGCAACCACAACCCAGTGTGTGGCAGGGTTTGTGGGTGTTGCACTGTTTGCAGGCAAAAGTGGTTGCAACATTTTGCGGGCATAGGTGGCATCGTCTACATAAACAATCATTGTTTGCATAAGTTACTCCCAGAGCGTTCTGATCACAGAACTAGTTAAAGAATTCGACAATTTATGAAGCCATTGAGGTATTCAGTGTGAAGATATCTCCTTGTGTTGGTTTGTTTCAGTTCGACGCGCAACCCACCAGCCAGCGCCCAGTACACCAGCAATGGCCAGAACGTAGGTTGCCCATTCGGCAACGAGTTGTGTTTTGTTAACGGAAGTCACTGGGTCTGAATCACCATAAATGGGGTTTAACAGCGGTTCGTCGACAATCATTTTGGCTGCAGTAAATGCCAATACAGCCGCACCCAATTTGATGATGATTGGGAAACGTTCGACCAATTTCAGCACGACAGTGCTACCAAACACCACAATTGGAACACTCACAATCAAACCAATGATGACCAAATCAAACGAACCATGTGCCGCGCCGGCTACACCAAGCACATTGTCTACCCCCATTAATGCATCAGCCACCACAATCGTTTTCATGGCACCCCAAAAGGTGCTGGCAACAGGGCCATCATGTTCTTTTCCATCTTGGTCGGCGAGTAGTTTGTAGGCAATCCAAAGCAAGCCCAGACCACCGACCAACATCAAACCCGGAATTTTCAGCAACCATACGACACCCACGGTCATCACCGCACGAACGGCAATAGCACCAAAGGTTCCCCAAGCAATGGCTTTTTTCTGCAAGTGGGTAGGCAGATTGCGCGCCGCAAGCGCAATCACAATCGCATTGTCACCCGCTAACACAAGGTCAATTAAGATAATAGCCAGCAACGCTGACCACCACGGTGTTGAAAATAATTCCATATCAAACTCCAATCATGCATTCAAGTTCCATCATGGAAATCTGGCGCACAGTGAACGCTAGATTTCCAGCTTATTGAAACCAAATTGGAGTTGTTTGATGCGCTTTATTTCAAGGTTTAACTTCGCATGCACGACAGATAAACAGCGCTTCGACCAGTCCAATTACGGTTTCAGTCGAAGGTCTGGCTCATCATGCACACCGTTAGCATGACCAACAAGCCGGAAGTTTGCAGATGAAACTTCGAAATGACGACTTGCTGTGGCGTTTTGAAGAAAGGTGAATTTCTCAGCTTTCTCCAAATCAGGGAGTTACTCCCCTTCTTGGCGCAATTGTGCAAGAAAAGGCTGAGGTTTGGCAAGTTTTTCTATAAAGCCCACAAAAAATTGAGGGATTAACTGCGCGCCAATTACTTTACACCTCTTACACGTCGCAATTCATCCCAAATCAAACACACCGCACCTATGCTGATCGCGCTATCGGCAACATTGAAAGCAGGAAAGTGGCCACCATGAAACAAAGGTGACAAGAAAGACCAATGAAAGTCCAAAAAGTCCACCACATAGCCATACAGCACGCGATCTATCACATTGCCAATGGCTCCACCCAAAATGCAGGCCATAGCGAAAGAAAATAATTTTTGCCCAGCATGCGCTTTCAAAAGGTAGGTGATAAATATTGCTGCAGCGATACCTATGCCTGTAAAAAACCAGCGTTGCCATCCGCCGGCATTGGCTAAGAATGAGAATGCCGCACCAGTGTTATGCGCTCTGACCACGTTGAAGAACGATGTCACCACCGTGCTGTCACCCAGTTTATAGTTACCCACAATCAGCACTTTGGTGATTTGGTCCAACAATATGATGATGAAGGCCAAACAAAGCCAAAACCACCAATTGTTTGCTTTCGATTTTGCCATTTAAGCCACCGCTCTCACTTCGCCCTCACCAAACAAGTTGCTGACGCAGCGCGTGCAAATGGTTGGGTGTGCAGCATCTGCGCCAACAGTATCGTTGTAATGCCAGCATCGCTCACATTTATGGTCATTTGAGGCTGCAGCCGTTATATTGATTGCCTGAGCTGCTTTGATTTTTATAGCAGAAGTGATGAACACAAATTTCAAATCTTCGCCCAAGCTTTGCAGCAATTTAAAATCATCAGCCGGCAATTCCAGCGCTAAATTTGTTTGCAAAGAAGAGCCCACTGTGCCCGCAGCACGCAAAGCCTCAATTTCTTTATTGACCATGTCTCGCACTTCACGAATTCTCGTCCATTTGTTGAGTAATGCTTCGTCAGGCGCATCAAATTGTGCGTAGGTTTCCATGAAAATGGATTCCGACTTGCCCACAACCTGCCATGCCTCTTCTGCTGTGAAACTCAAAAACGGCGCCATCAAACGCAACAGCGCTTGGCTGATGTGATGCAAAGCGGTTTGCGCACTGCGACGTGCTTTGGAATTTTGCGCGGTGGTGTACAACCTGTCTTTCAAAATATCCAAGTAAAAAGAGCCTAATTCATCGCTGCAATACACTTGCAATTTGGCCACTACTGGGTGGAATTCATACACTTTGTAATGGGCCAATATGTCAGTTTGCATCTGCGCAAAACGACTGATAGCGTAACGGTCAATTTCCAACAAGTCCCCATGTGCCACTGCATCTACAGCTGGATCAAAATCACTGGTATTGGCCAACAAAAATTTCAGTGTATTGCGAATGCGACGGTAGATGTCCACCACGCGCGCCAATATCTTGTCATCGATTGACAAGTCGCCGGAATAATCAGTCGCTGCACACCACAGGCGAATGATTTCGGCGCCCATCTTGTCACTCACAGCTTGCGGCGCGACCACATTGCCTTCGCTTTTGCTCATCTTGCGGCCTTTGCCGTCTACAGTGAAGCCATGTGTAAGCAGCCCTTTGTAGGGTGCGTGGTCGTACATTGCGCAAGCTGTCAGCAACGAGCTATGAAACCAACCACGGTGTTGATCATGACCTTCCAAATACAAATCTGCAGGCCACACGGATTGGTCGGCATGGCTCTTTTGCAGTACGTGGTAATGCGTGGTGCCGGAGTCAAACCACACATCCAAAATATCGGTGCTCTTGGTGTAATGCGCTTCATCGGCGCCAATTAGGCTCTGTGCTGTCGCTTTGCTCCAGGCTTCCACGCCACCTTTTTCAACCATATTGGCGGCAATGTCCATCAACTCCATGGTGCGTGGGTGCAATTCGCCGGTAGCTGTATGAATAAAAAACGGCAACGGCACGCCCCAATTGCGCTGTCGGCTCACACACCAGTCGGGTCTGCCTGCAATCATGGCTCGCAAGCGTGCTTGACCGCTTACAGGGTAAAAACTGGTTTCGTCTATTGCATCCAGCGCCAATTGCCGCAGTGATTTGGTCGCAGGGTCTTTGGTGAATACGCCTTGTGTTGTCGGTGTTGCTTCATCCATGCGAATAAACCACTGCGCCGCTGCTCTATAAATCACAGGTGTTTTATGGCGCCAGCAATGCGGGTAGCTGTGCACAATGTTTTCGGTTGCCATCAAACGGTTTGACGCACCCAAAACCTCAATAATGCGTTCGCAAGCCTTCCATATATTCAAGCCTCCAAACAGTGGCAAACCTTCTATATAACGGCCATTGCCTTGCACAGGATTCAATATGTCGTCCGTACTGAAGCCATTGGCCACACAGCTGTTAAAGTCCTCCACACCATAAGCAGGAGCAGAATGTACGATACCAGTTCCGTCATCAGCTGTGGCATAGTCAGCTAAGAAAACAGGACTTAAGCGTTGATATCCAGCATCCACATCATAAAGTGGGTGTTTGAAATTCAACAACCCTAAATTTTTACCCATTGTTGTCGCAATAACTTTGCCTTCCAGCTTGTACCGTTCCAAACATTTTTCAACCAAAACCGAAGCCAACACCAATAGACCTCGCTCGGTTTCTACCAACGCATATTCCAATTCGGGGTTCAGGTTCAGCGCTTGATTTGCTGGTATGGTCCATGCTGTAGTGGTCCAAATCACAGCGAATGCATCCTGGTTGAGCTTGTCTAAACCAAATGCCTTGGCCAACTTTTCTGGTTCCGCACATTGAAAAGCCACATCCAAAGTTTGCGATTTTTTATCGGCGTACTCGATTTCAAATTCGGCCAATGAACTACCGCAATCAAAGCACCAATACACAGGTTTCAAACCACGGTACACAAAACCGCGTTCCATGATGCGCTTTAACGCACGGATTTCGTTGGCTTCATTGGCAAAATCCATGGTGCGATAAGGGTTGTCCCACTCACCCAACAAACCCAAACGCTTGAAATCGGCCATTTGACCTGCAATTTGTTCTGTCGCAAAAGCTCGGCTTTTAGCTTGAACTTCATCGCGTGACAAGTTGCGACCATGTAATTTTTCGATCGCATTTTCGATTGGCAAACCATGGCAATCCCAACCCGGCACATAAATGGCATCCAAACCCTCTAACTGGCGTGCCTTGACAATCATGTCTTTTAAAATCTTATTGACCGCATGGCCTATGTGTATTTGGCCATTGGCATAAGGTGGGCCATCATGCAACACAAATTTGGGTTTACCCGCGCGAACATCCCGCAGTTTTTTGTAAATACCTTTTTCTTCCCAATCCTTTACCCAACCTGGCTCACGCTTGGGTAAATCACCGCGCATGGGAAATGGTGTGTCTGGTAAATTAAGGGTGCTACGGTAATCGGTATTCTTAGGCGTCGTCATAATTTTTTTATTTTGCGGCACATTGATATGCCAAATAGGGGTAGCCTGTTGTGTCAGGCTGAAAAGGTTGGTAATGCCAGTGCGACGGGTCAAAGCCGTAGGCCTTGACCCATTCAAATTCGAGATATTGGCAATGTGGTTTGCGTTTGAAAATAGGCGCGTGCATCCGTACAGTCTTGGGTTATGCCTTTTTGCAAGGCTTCCAAGCTGTCGTATTTCAATTCTTCATGTAATTTATGTAGCAGTTCCACGTGAATGATTTTACCGTAACCGCTGTCCATATCCAGATACGATGGCCAATCTAAACAATGGGTTTCCAATAAAACACGACCGCCATTCACGTCTTGCGGGTCTAATGAAGGTCGAATCCCCATATTCGCCACACCCAACAGTGGTTTATCTATCAAACCCATGACTCTGACGGCAAATATACCGCTGGCGGCAGGTTTCCAATGCGAGAAGCGCAAATTCAAGGTTGGACAACCCAATTCACGCCCCAGTTTCCTGCCGTGCACGACATGACCGCTGATGCTGTAAGGGCGGCCAAGGAGTTTGCCCACATCAGCCATACGCCCTTGCGATAGTGCGCTGCGAACTTCCGTGCTGGATACACGCAAACCATGAACTTCATAGCTGTTCATGCGCGCCACATCAAATCCCAATGATTCTCCTGCAGTGTCCAGCATGGCATAGTCACCCATACGCTTGGCGCCGAACCTGAAGTCATCACCTACCAAAACATATTTCACACCTAAGCTTTTTACCAAAATGTCATCTATGAAACTTTGTGGTGTCAGAGCGGCAAATGCCGCTGTAAAGGGCATCACCACGCATTTGTCGATGCCACATCGCTCCAATTCAGCTAATTTGTCGCGCAATGTAGCAATGCGGGCGGGTGCTAACTCAGGTTTGTTGGCAGCTTCAGCAAAATAATCTCGGGGATGCGGCTCAAATGTCATCACACAGCTGGGAATACCACGATGCGATGCCTCATTTTTAAGCAACGCCAACATCGCCTGATGTCCGCGGTGAACCCCATCAAAGTTGCCGATGGTCAACGCACAACTTTGAGTGTGGGTCTGAAAAGCTAATCTGTGGATTATTTGCACAATGCAGCGAAGTATAAGGCGCAAAAATACTAGGGTAAACCCTTGCCGCATACTTCCACGAGTATTTTATAGCACACTTAGTCGCTAGAATGATTGATGTATATCAATGCTCACGCATGTTTTACGCATAATCCACATCTCATCACGCACTCAAAATGTATAAATCTGTATCCAAACGCATTAACAATACTGTTTTTAGCGTATTTATTGCATTAACAGCATCTTTTACTTTAGGTAACTTGGCTCAAGCACAAGATATCAAAGGTGACGCAGCCAATGGCAAAGCCAAAAATGCCATGTGCGTTGGTTGTCATGGAATTGTTGGGTTGCAAGCCAGTTTCCCCGAAATTCACAAAGTTCCTAAAATTTCGGGCCAAAGTGGTGCCTACATCGTTGCCGCACTGCAAGCTTATAAAAATGGTGACCGCAAACACCCAACCATGCGCGGAATTGCTAAATCCTTGTCTGAACAAGATATTCATGATTTAGCTGCTTTTTATACAGATCATGGCGTAGACAACCGCCCTGCTTTGGGCAAACAACCCAACATTGAGCCCAATGCTAGCGTTGAAGCTTTGCTTAAAAAAGGTGGCTGTGTTGCATGTCATGGTGAAAATTATGCCAAACCCATTGCAGCCGCCTATCCAAAAATCGCTGGACAACACGCAGACTATCTATATGTCGCTTTGAAGGCTTATAAGTCAGAGAAAAACCCTGTCGCTGCACGCAACAACCCCGTTATGGTGGGTATGGTGAAGCAATTCAGCCTCAGCGAACTCAAGGAAATCTCGAAATATATCGGATCCTTGAACGGTGATTTGGTAACAATTTCACAAACACGGTTTAAATAAGCGCTCCAATCCCGATCACCGGTTAGGTTTACAAGAAATTTTGAGGTAATAAAAGTGGCAACCAAGATTCATCCATTAACTTCTGACAAGACAACCCCGTTTTTTTTAAAAACCACAACGGCTTTGAGCGCTTTTGTAGCAACTGCAACCATGGCTGCAACTGAATTGCCTGGTGGCCCTGCGTATAACCAATTGAATCTGCCTGTAGGTGTAACCAAGATCTCACAAGATCAAAACTGGCTGCATTGGTACATGTTGGTCATTTGCACAGTTGTATTCATTGCTGTTTTCAGTGTGATGTTTTATTCCATCTGGAAACATCGAAAGTCCAAGGGGCACAAAGCCGCTACTTTTCATGATTCGCTCACCGTTGAAATTGCTTGGACACTGACCCCATTTCTCATTGTGATTGCCATGGCATGGCCAGCAACAAAGACTGTGATTGCCATGAAAGACACCACAAACTCCGATCTAACCATCAAAGCGACGGGCATGCAGTGGCAATGGGGCTATGACTATATTCGTGGAGAAGGTGAGGGCATTGGATTTATCTCAGCACTGGATAAAGAACAACGCTTGCTTTCTAACCAAGGTGGCCCTAAAAGTGGTATGTCTGTGAATGATTATCTGCTCAAAGTGGATAACCCCTTGGTTGTACCAGTTAACAAAAAAGTACGCTTGATAACAACAGCTAATGATGTCATTCACGCATGGGCCGTCCAATCCTTAGGCGTTCGTCAAGATGCCATTCCTGGATTTGTTCGTGACACCTGGTTCCGTGCTGAAAAAGTTGGTGATTACTATGGCCAATGTGCAGAGCTATGCGGCAAAGAGCATGCCTACATGCCTATTCATGTAAAAGTACTGTCGCAAGAAGATTATTCAAAGTGGGTACTTGCCGAAAAGACCAAAAGCATACCTGCCGCAGCGAAAGCTGAAGAAAAACCCGCAGCAAAAACTGACGCAACGGCATCTTGATACAGACATAACATCGCATAGACAAAGTATTTAAAGGAATAATTCATGAGCGCAATCTTAGAACACCCCATGTCACCCGGCCATGACGATCACCATGATCACCACGCCCCGACAGGATGGCGTCGTTGGGTCTATGCAACCAACCACAAAGACATCGGAACACTTTATTTACTGTTTTCACTCACCATGCTGATGATTGGTGGTGTATTGGCCCTGCTGATCCGCGCCGAATTATTCCAACCTGGTTTGCAATTAATGCAACCAGAATTTTTCAACCAATTAACAACCATGCATGGTCTGATCATGGTGTTCGGTGCCATCATGCCCGGTTTTGTAGGCTTTGCAAACTGGATGATTCCACTGCAAGTGGGCGCTGCGGACATGGCATTTGCACGCATGAATAACTTCAGTTTTTGGCTGTTGATACCTGCTGGCTTGATGATGGTCGGCTCATTTTTTATGCCTGGCGGTGCGCCAGCAGCGGGCTGGACTTTGTATGCCCCTTTAACTTTGCAAATGGGTCCTAGCATGGACGCGGGTATTTTTGCTGTTCATATTCTTGGAGCCAGCTCCATTATGGGTGCCATCAATATCATCGTGACCATTTTGAACATGCGTTCTCCTGATATGCCACTCATGAAGATGCCAATTTTCTGCTGGACTTGGCTCATCACTGCGTTTTTGCTGATTGCTGTGATGCCTGTTCTAGCTGGTGCAGTTACCATGACCTTGACCGATCGTCATTTTGGAACCAGTTTTTTCAACCCAGCTGGTGGTGGCGACCCAGTGATGTACCAGCATATTTTCTGGTTCTTCGGACACCCTGAGGTATACATCATGATCTTGCCTGCTTTTGGCATCATCAGTCAAGTAGTGCCAGCGTTTTCTCGCAAAAAATTGTTTGGTTATACCTCCATGGTGTATGCAACATCCAGCATAGCGATTTTGTCATTCATCGTATGGGCGCATCATATGTTTGCAACAGGTATGCCTGTGGCCGCTCAGCTTTTCTTCATGTATGCAACCATGCTCATTGCTGTTCCTACAGCGGTGAAAATCTTCAACTGGGTCGCGACCATGTGGCGCGGTTCTATGACTTTTGAAACCCCCATGCTGTTTGCTGTCGGATTCATTTTTGTATTTACCATGGGTGGATTCACAGGCCTAATCTTGGCCATGGCGCCTATTGATATCCAGTTGCAAGATACTTATTACGTGGTAGCGCATTTCCACTATGTACTGGTAGCCGGTTCATTATTTGCCATGTTTGCTGGTTTTTACTACTGGGGCCCTAAGTGGACTGGTGTCATGTATGGCGAGACCCGCGGCAAAATCCATTTCTGGTGGTCATTGATTGCATTCAACATTACTTTTTTTCCTATGCACTTTTTGGGCCTAGCAGGCATGCCACGTCGTTATGTTGATTACCCAATGCAGTTTGCTGACTTCAACATGTTGTCGTCTGTTGGTGGCTTCTTGTTTGGCTTTGCGCAAGTCTATTTCATCTTCTTTATTGTGATTCCTACAATGCGTGACATCGGTCAAAAAGCAGCTCAAAAACCTTGGGATGGTGCCGAGGGCTTAGAGTGGGAGATCCCGTCTCCAGCACCGTTCCACACATTTGAAACACCGCCAAAGTTGGATGCTACTGCTACAAAAATTGTTGGTTAAACATATTTAAGTCTAAAAATGAACAAGCCATCTGACGAGCTGCAAAAGCAAAAAATTAAGAACCGTAATTTAGGGCTGACACTGGGCCTGATTGCGATTGTATTTTTTGTTGGTTTTCTCGCTCGCATGGTAGTTTTTGGAAAATAATTCGTGAACGTTTGGAAACTTAACTCTCGCATGAAAAGCAAGCTGCTGTTTGTTGCAGTGTGCATGTTTGGCTTTGGCTATGCGTTTGTTCCGTTATACAAGGCATTTTGTGCAGCTACTGGCATTAACGTGCTTTCCGTAAGTGAGGGGTACAGTAATAAATGGGTGAACGGTGGGTATGAAAAGAATACGCAAGTAGATACTTCACGATCAGTCATGGTCGAATTCGATGCCAATGTCCGAGGTCCTTGGTTTTTCAAACCAGAAATATCAAGTGTTGCAGTTCACCCAGGTGAATTAACGACGGTAGTATATGAGTTTCAAAACAAACAAAACAGACCCATCACTGCACAGGCAATACCCAGTTACGCTCCCGAGCAAGCAGGGCCGAATTTTCACAAGATAGAATGTTTTTGTTTTACACAATACACACTTGCGCCTGGTGAAAAAAAATCATGGCCAGTGGTATTTGTCGTTGACCCAAAATTATCCCCTGATGTCAAAACAATCACGCTGTCTTATACATTTTTTGAAGTCGGTGGCAAAGTACCGCCTGCGCCTGAAGCCAGAGTCGTTGGCTCTCAGACAAGCTCCGGTTTAACTTTAAGCCAATTAGCGAAGCTGTCGGAGTTGGAGATCAAACTATGACGATGGGCGATACTCCACAAGCACCAAACAAAGCAAAGCTATCTTTCTTACGCAGTATGCAAATGGTAACCTGGGCGTTTTTTGGATTGCGTAGCAGATCAGCGGCGAAAGATGATTTTAGTCAAACCAATCCTGTCGCGATTGTGGTGGCTGGAATTATTGGCGCAGCACTTTTTATTTTTGGCTGTATATCGGTGGTTAATTTGGTATTAAGCAAATAAGCCATGCGAAAGAATGATTCAGAATTTTATTTTTATACTTTTTATTAATTGGAGCACATATGAGTAACGTAGCTGCCGACAAAGCGCCCCATTATTTTGTACCAGAACCTTCACGCCACCCATTCTTCGCGGCAGTTGGCTTATTCTTTTTATTTTTTGGCGCCAGCCAATGGATGAATGACTCCGAAACAGGCAAGTATGTCTTTATTTTTGGCTTGCTATGGTTTCTGGTTGTGCTATTTCAATGGTTCAAGGATGCCATCGGTGAAAGTGTCAGTGGTAAGAACAGCAAACGTGTTGATACCTCATTCCGTTGGAGTATGAGCTGGTTCATTTTTTCCGAAGTGATGTTTTTCGGTGGTTTCTTCGCCGCCTTATGGTGGATGCGCACTGTCTCTGTTCCGGCACTGGGCAATGCAGAAAACGCGCTCCTTTGGCCAGGCTTTGAAGCCATCTGGCCCTCAGTCAAAGCTGGTGCAACGGCAGCGCCTGCAGGCCTCATTGAACCATTCACCAGCATGACACCGTTTTGGCTGCCCACCATCAATACAGCCTTGTTGCTCTCTTCTGGCGTGACTTTGACCATTGCACACCATGCTTTGATTGCTAACAACCGCAGCAAAACCATTACCTTTATGTGGTTGACAGTTTTATTAGGTCTGGTTTTCTTGTTTGTACAAGGTTATGAGTACTACCATGCTTACCACGAAATGAATTTAAAGCTGTCCTCGGGCGCTTACGGATCAACCTTCTTTATGCTCACTGGTTTTCATGGCTTCCACGTTTTCCTCGGTATGTTGATGTTGACATTCATCACATTGCGACTGCAAAAAGGTCATTTCTCTTCCAAAAATCATTTTGGCTTTGAAGGTGCAGCATGGTATTGGCATTTTGTCGATGTGGTTTGGTTGGGCTTGTATGTTGTTGTTTATTGGTTATAGTCCAAACCAAGGATACGTATAAATAAAGGCGCATTAAGCGCCTTTATTTATGGTCTATGCTAGGGGTAACAGATTGATTACTGCCCCGGTTGAATCCCTGTCGGCTGTATGTAACCCAGCATCCAAGCCACAAGTATGCACACAAACAATAAAATTGAAAATCCCACTCGAAAAGCCAAGGAACGTGCCATATTCTGCGGATCTGTTTTTGAAACTTCAAGGTCATTTTTGCCATTTTTGAGCATGTAGAACATGGCAGCGCCCAAACTTGCCAAAATAGCGATAAAACCAACCAAAATGAAATATTGCATGAGTGAGATTATCGCTTGAATATGAAATCTGCGCAGCTCCGTTTCTGGCTCATTACCGTGGCCGCCTTAGCAACGTTTGTACTAACACTCAATCTTGGGATATGGCAAATGAATCGTGCGAACGAAAAGCAATCCTACCAAGATTTGATCGTGCAACAGTCTCAACTGAGCGCACTCGATGCTTCGGCCTTATCCATCAACAGAAACAATTTGTCCGTGATACTGCATCGAAACGTGACATTAAGCGGCCGGTGGTTAAACCACCACACACTTTACCTCGATAACCGCCAGATGAATGGAAAACCTGGGTTTTTTGTCATAACGCCGTTCGAGTTTGAAGACAAACAATCCGGCGAACTTCAAACCATACTGATCCAGCGTGGTTGGGCAGCCCGCAACTTCATGGATAGAACGCTACTACCCGTTATACAAACTGAAACAGGACGTTTGAATATCATAGGTCGCATTGCCCCCGCGCCCTCTAAGCTCTATGAATTTAATGGCGACGGTATTGGCAAGATTCGACAAAATGTGAGCATCAGGGAACTAGAGAAAGAATTCAACATTAAACTTCTTGATTTTTCCATCTTGCAACTTGATTCTGAAACTGCCAGCAACAACAATGATGGTCTGCTGCGTCAGTGGTTACAACCAAGTTTGGGAGTCGAAAAACACCTTGGATATATGTTCCAATGGTGGGCACTCAGTGCACTCATAGCAGGACTCTATCTGTGGTTTCAAGTGATTCGACCGCTCAGACAATCCGGCATATAAACAACCCAATTGAAATGAAACTTGAACAACACCCATTAGAACTCACCGTTCATTCTGCCCCTAGACCAGACGAAGCGATGACAGACTCTAAACAAACCAAATACGGCCGTTGGAAAATGCTGGCCATTTGGTTGGTCTGCGCAGCTCCTGTGATGGCATCTTATTTCACGTTTTATGTCATCAAACCCAACTCAACCACCAGTTATGGTGACATCATTTCACCACCCAAAAGCATTCCGAACATGCCTGCTTTTGCAGTTGACAAGAAACCTGTTCAATTGACATCACTGAAGGGCCAATGGCTATTGATCAGTGTGGCAGGGGGCGATTGCAATACGGCTTGTGAACAGCATTTATTTTTACAGCGCCAATTGCGTGAAAGTCTAGGTAAAGATAAAGACAGGCTCGACTGGGTATGGGTTGTGAATGATGATGCCAAGGTTAAGGAAGCACTCAAACCAGCGTTGCAAGCGGCCACCGTGTTGTACGTTGCACCAACAGATTTGTCACAATGGCTGCAGCCTGCATCTGGCAAACAGTTGAGTGAGCATTTGTATCTGGTCGACCCAATGGGTAACTGGATGATGCGATTCAATACCAGTACCGATTTCGAGACTGCTAAGAAAATTAAAAAAGATGTTGAACGTGTCTTGCGTGCCTCTGCATCTTGGGACAAAGCAGGTCGTTAACAAACATGGGTTCAACTGCGCTGATTAACCTAACACCGGTGCTCAAGGTGATGCTGCTGGGTCTGTGCGTGGCGATGGGTCCTATATGCTGGTGGTGGCTTAAAAATGGACATCAGCAATTGACAAAGCGCATGCAAACACTGACTTTGTTGACTCTATTTTTAACTTTCGACTTGATTATTTTTGGTGCTTTCACGCGTTTAACTGACTCAGGCTTGGGCTGTCCAGACTGGCCCGGCTGCTATGGCAGTGCCAGCCCTTGGGGTGCACAAGCCCAAATTCAAGCAGCTCAAAGCAATATGCCGACAGGTCCTGTAACCCACACCAAAGCTTGGATAGAGATGTTGCACCGCTATTTGGCAACTGGTGTGGGCGTTTTAATTTTGACCTTAACCGCTTTTTCTTGGTGGTCCAAGTACCAAAACAAATCCAGCAAACGTAAGCCATACAGCATCCACACCCCAGTACGAAATTTAGCTGATTTTTCTACTGTGCCTAACTTGCTCATCAGTCCATGGTGGCCAAGCTTGAGTTTATTTTGGGTTAGCTTGGTCGGCGCTTTCGGCGCTTTAACAGTGACATGGAAATTATTCCCGGCGATTGTGACTTTGCATTTACTGGGTGCAATGGTATTGTTGGGATTGCTGTGCAAACAAGCGGCCATATACACTTTGGCAAGCAGTCGCACATTCTTGACAAGCCTTACCATTCAACACCGCACGGCGCTGTGGCTCACCTTTGCATTGCTGTGGATTCAAATTGCATTAGGAGGTTGGGTTAGCACCAACTACGCCGTACTGGCTTGCAACACCTTCCCGACTTGTCAAAACAGTTGGTGGCCAGCGATGAATTTTGAATCTGGCTTTACCTTGTGGCGGGAGTTGGGACTGACCGCCAGCGGAGAGAATATTTCATTTACTGCATTGACTGCCATTCACTATACCCATCGCATGGTTGCCTATTTGGTTTTATCAGCCTTGCTAGGACTAGGTTGGCTATTGAAACAGAACAAGGCCTTGCGCTCCGTTGCGGATTGGCTGATTGGCTTAGCTGTATGGCAATTGCTTACCGGGTTGAGTAATGTAGTGCTGGATTGGCCGTTGTTGGCGGCTTTATCCCACACAGCTGGGGCAGCTGCCTTGGTGTTGGTTATCACGTGGTTGCTGAGTACGACGACGGTACAGCACACCATCGCATTCAACCTTAAAAATAATCAGGCCAATGGCCCAGCACAACACCAATCTGGCGCATTGACTGACCCCCCGCTGTAACCACTTCGCCTGCGCAACCCAAATTAGCTATGAATATTTACCAACAGTTTTATGCCTTAACCAAACCACGTGTGGTTCAACTTATTGTGTTTTGCGCTTTAATTGGCATGGTGCTGGCCGTACCCGGCATGCCAAGCTGGACCGAAGTCAAGTTGGCTCTGATTGCATGTTTGGGAATATGGTTAGTAGCAGGTGCCGCTGCGGCATTCAATTGCATCGTAGAAAAAGGCATTGACGCCAAAATGCGCCGCACAGCTTGGCGTCCCACTGCGATTGGACAACTCAGCGACACACAAACTCTGGTATTTTCAGCTGTGTTATGCGGCTTGGGTTCTGTGCTTTTGTATGTCTGGGTCAATCCACTCACCATGTGGTTGACTTTTGCCACATTCATTGGCTACGCCGTGATTTACACCGTCATCTTAAAACCTCTCACGCCGCAAAACATTGTCATTGGTGGTGCCTCAGGTGCAATGCCACCGGTATTGGGCTGGGCGGCGATGACCAATGCGGTTGGTCCTGAAGCGCTGATTTTGTTTTTAATTATTTTTTTGTGGACACCACCGCACTTTTGGGCGTTAGCCTTGTACCGTGTGGAAGAGTACCGCAAATCTGGTTTGCCCATGTTGCCTGTCACCCATGGCAATGAATTCACACGTTTGCAAGTGTTGCTCTATACCTTCATCTTGTTGCCCGCTTGTTTGATGCCATTTATCTATGGCATGAGCTCATGGATTTACTTAGTGGCTGCAGTGATTTTGAATCTTGGCTTCATTGGCTACGCGTTTGCACTGTGGCGAAATTATTCAGATGCATTGGCACGCAAAACATTTCGATTTTCATTGATTCACTTGAGCCTGTTGTTTGTTGCGCTGCTTGTCGATCATTATTTGTTATAGACAAATCCACACCAAATGTCATCCCCAGACTTCACTCACCCAACCGTGCAAGAACACGATTGTTTGATACAGGATTTCAAATTTCATACGGGTGAAGTTTTACCAGAGCTTAAATTACATTACACCAGCATTGGCTCCCCAACAGGTGAACCGATTCTGATTTTGCATGGCACTTTGGGTTCTGGTGCGGGTCTCCTGAATCCAAAATTTGGTGGCGAATTGTTTGGTCCAGGCCAACTGTTTGATGCAAACCAATATTTCATCATTTTGCCCGACGCAATTGGCACCGGTAAATCCAGCAAACCATCTGACGGGTTACGCATGCGGTTTCCCAAATACAACTACGACGACATGGTGACAGCGCAACACCATTTAGTCACCGAACACTTGGGCATACAACGCCTGCGTGCCATCTTAGGTTATTCCATGGGTGGCATGCATGTCTGGCAATGGGCACAGCAATTCCCCGACATGATGGACATTGCAGTGCCCATGGCTTCATTGCCTACAGAGATGAGTGGCCGCAATTGGATCATGCGCCGTTTGATCATTGACTCAATTCGCAACGACCCTGATTGGTTGCAAGGCAATTACTTGCAGCAACCAGCCAGCTTGCAATTTGCTTCTGCTTTTTATTCGATGGCCACCAATGGCGGCAACATGGCCATGGCAAAAGCTGCCAACACCCGCGCCAATGCGGACGCATTATTGAACGCCAAACTGACCGAGCCTTTTGATGGCGATGCGAATGACCACTTGTACCAATGGTCTGCATCAGAAGACTACAACGCAGCCGCAGGTTTAGAACGCATCAGCGCTGCGCTATTGGCCATCAACTCAGCTGACGATGAGCGTTACCCCATTGAGAATGGCGTTCTTGAACGCGAAATCCTGCGCATTCAACATGGCAAGTCTTTTACAATTCCCGCTTCTGAACTCACCTGTGGGCACGGCACTGCTGCACAAGCCAAATTTTGGAAGCACGAATTGGCAGACTTCTTTCAACAACACCCAGCAAAATCATGAACAGAAAGTTAGTATGTTGCAACTACACGCATTGACACCCAATATCACCAAGTACTTGGCCAACATGTTGCTCATTGTTGCCACATTTTTCAGCTTGGTCGCCTGCACTGAAAACAAACTGCAATTCAAAGCCATCGACATCACTGGTGCAGACTACGCACGCGACTTTGCTGCCGATGGTGCCATGCTGGACCCTGATGGTAAGCCACGCGCCATTCGCGATTTTGCTGGCAAAATTGTGGTCGTTTTTTTTGGCTATACCCAATGCCCAGATGTTTGCCCCACCACAATGTCCGAGTTGGCAGAGGTCAAAAAACTGCTGGGCAAAGATGGTGACAAAGTGATTGGCTTGTTCATCACAGTGGATCCCGCACGCGACACCCCCGAGGTCCTCAAAGCTTACACAGCTAACTTTAGCCCAGACTTCATTGGCCTTACAGCAAGCAGCCCTGAAGCACTTGCCAAAGCCGTCAAAGAATTCAAAATTTATTACAAAAAAGTACCCGGCAAAACAGATACCAGCTACACCATAGACCACACCGCTGCCAGCTATGTTTTTGATACACAGGGCAAAGTACGACTCTATACCCGCTACGGCAGTGGCGCACCCGCATTGGCAGCGGACATCAAACAATTGTTAAAGTAACGTTTGTTTTTTTGATCATTGCCCATGCATTCAGACGCACCTGGTCCTTGCCTTTTCACCCGTTTTAACTTCATATTCGCAGCATGATTTCTTTCTATGACAGCCACTTGGCTCCTTTTACCATCGACAATCAACTCAGCTTTTCACAGCAAGGCAGCAGCGATGATGGTGGTCTGTGGGTGGCCAACATCCGCAACGCACACGGCACCGCCAGCATCTGCTTGCAAGGCGCACACCTGATGCACTGGCACCCCGCTGGGCAAAGCACACCTGTTGTGTGGTTGTCGCAAGCGACCAAATTAATATCGGGTAAATCAATACGCGGTGGGGTTCCCGTTTGTTGGCCATGGTTTGGTGCGCATGCCACTGAAGCCAATTTCCCGGCACACGGTTTTGCACGCACAGTGCCTTGGCAGGTGGTCAGCAGCCGCACCCTTGATGACGGTTCGACCGAAATGGCTTTTACGCTGCAAGCCAGCGAAGACTACCGCGCACAATGGCCACACGATAGCCAAGTCTCTTTGTTGGTGAATGTTGGGCAAACTTTGAAAATGGCATTGACCACACGCAATACCGACAGCACCGCATTCAACATCACCGAAGCCTTGCACACCTACTTTCACATCAGCGACATTGGCCATATACGCGTGACTGGATTAGACAATGCTGCCTACATGGACAAAGCGGCAGGTGGTGTGCGCGGACAACAAACCGGGGATATCACATTCAACCAAGAGTTTGACCGCGTGTATGTCAATTCAAGCAGCCCCTGCGTGATTGAAGACGCCGCACTAAAGCGTCGCATTCACATCAACAAAATTGGCAGCCAATCCACCGTGGTGTGGACCCCTTGGCAAGACAAAGCCGACAAGATGGGCGACATGGGGGCTGGCAGCACAGCACAGGACGGCTGGCGCAAAATGGTGTGCGTGGAAAGCGCCAACGCTTTAGAAAACGCAGTCACCATCGCTGCTGGCAAGTCACACACTTTGGCAGTGGAGTACAGCGTTCACAATCTAGCGTAACAATAGCCATTCCGAATCACCGCTCAAATGCTATGTATTTAATAGCACTCTAGGCAATAAACATGCCGCCTAGAGGCCAAAAAGACCATTAACTATCGCAACGTTGGGTGTAATTGGCGTGTCGCTTCTGCAAAAATGCTTGTATACCTTCTTGCCCATCGCTGCTCACTGCACCGGTTGCCATCAGCTCCACGGCCAATTGGTAGGCGCTGGTTTGCGGCATTTCCATTTGCGCATAAAAGCCGCGTTTGCCATTGCCTTTTGACAACTCGCTACCGCGTGTCGCACGGGTGATTAAATCCAGCACCGCTGCATCCAATTGGTCGGCCGGTACGGCGCGGTTAATCAAGCCCCAATCGACAGCTGTGGCGGCGCTGATGGCATCGCCCGTCATCGCCATTTCTAGCGCACGTTTGCGCCCAATGTTGCGCGCCAGTGCCACCAGCGGCGTGTGGCAAAACAAACCCGCTTTACCGCCCGGTATGGCAAACGATGCGGTGTCAGCCGCTATGGCTAAATCACAGGTCGCCACCAACTGGCAACCTGCCGCTGTGGCCAATGCATGCACTTTGGCTATCAACGGTTGTGGCATGGCTTGCATGGCGTTCATCATGTCAGTGCAGGTTTGAAAGACATGGCGCGTTTCTTCTAAAGTTGCCCCCGCCATATCGCCAAAGTTATGCCCTGCGCTAAAAACTGGACCGTTCGCCGCCAGAATCACACCACGCGCTTCGCTGGCTGCGGTTTTTTGAAATGCATCCGTCAATTCGGTCAAAACGTCCAACGACAAAGCATTGCGCTTGTCAGGACGATTCAAGGTGATGGTGGTGATGCCGCTGTCGCTTTGGAGGAGGATGTTTTGGTAGTTCATGCTCTGCATTGTGGCAGAGCATGGTCTAAGTTGCAAGTGGATGGCATGCAATTTTTCGCTACAAATTCAATAGCTGTACAGGCAATAAATACGCCGCATAGAGGTCAAATATGTTTACATATTCGACAAATATGCCGCCCTATAATCTCTCTCTTTAGGGCCGCTTTCCAAACTCAGCCGTATCGACCGTCCAAGCCAACGCTTGTTCACTGAGTGAAAACCCCAAACCAGGATGTGTGGATAAATGCATGCGTCCATTTTTTAGCTCTAACCGTTCGTTGAAAAGCGGTTCAATCCATTCAAAATGCTCTAGCCAAGGCTCTTCGGGGTAAGCTGCTGCCAAGTGCAGATGGATTTCCATAGCAAAATGCGGCGCTAACTTACGCCCCTTGAACGATGCCAAATTCATAATTTGCAAAAACGGCGAGATACCGCCAACTCTAGGCGCATCGGGCTGCACAAAATCGCTTGCGCCCGCCATGATGAACTGCGAATGCTCATGGAAGCTGGTGAGCATTTCACCCGTTGCAATGGGCGTGTCCAAGCTTTGCGCCAGTGCAGCATGGCCATCGACATCCCAGGCGTCCAGCGGCTCTTCGATCCAGATCAAATCAAATTGCTCCAACGCTCGGCAAGCGCGCATGGCTTTGGGTCTGTCCCATTGCTGGTTGGCATCCACCATGAGCGGAAACTCAGCGCCCAATAGCTTGCGTACTTGGCCCACACGGTCGATGTCTTTGGCCAGATCAGGTTGCCCGACTTTGAGCTTGATACCGCCAATACCACGCTCACAAATCGCCTCAACATTTTTCAATACCTGGTCGATGGGAGTGTGCAAAAAGCCGGCTGAGGTGTTGTAGCACTGCACACTCTCGCGGTGCACACCCAGTAATTTTGCCAGGGGCAAACCAGCACGTTTTGCCTTCATGTCCCACAATGCAATGTCAAATGGCGCAATCGCTTGCGATGTTAAACCCATACGCCCCATGGATGCGCCAGCCCACATCAACTTGTCCCACAGCTTGGCGATGTCGTTGGGGTCCTGGCCAATGAGGTTATCCGCAATCTCCTTGGCGTGCGCAAACATACCGCGACCACCCGCGCGTTTGGAATAGCCAAATCCAATGCCGTCAAAGCCATCTCGGGTGCGAATTTCGGCGAACACAAAAGCCACTTCGGTCAGTGGCTTTTGCTTGCCGGTCAACACCTTGGCATCGCTCACAGGCGTCTCCAATGGCAAGTAAACGAGCGAGAGTTTAATCCAATCAATGCGATCCATGCTGCTGACTTTCTTTGTGTATTAATTTGCTTTGATACCGCCAGTTTTAATCACTTCATCCCACAACTTTATTTCGGAGGCTACAAAAGCGGTGTAGGGTTTACTTCCTTGTTCTGGAATAACAAAACCATTACTTGCCATACGCTGTTTGATGGCTGGGCTGCTCATGACTTGGCTGAGAGCTGCCTCCAGTTTTGCTGCCACTGCGGGTGGCGTATTTTTGGCGACCGACATACCACTCCAAGACAATGCCTGAAATCCAGGGTAGCCACTTTCAGCTACTGTAGGTACATCCGGAAACAAGGGGTTGCGCTGTAAGCTGCTAACGGCCAGTGGGCGCAGCTTGCCAGACTTGACATGAGCGATAGCAACGTCTTGGTTGATAAACATGGCCGGTATTTCGTTGCCCAAAATGGCATTCATCATAGGACCGCCACCGCGGTAGGGGATGCCGGTCATGAATATACCCGCGCGCTGTTTGAACAGCTCCATCGCCATGTGCCCACTAGCTGCATGGGTGTAACCATAATCGAGCTTGCCAGGATTGGCTTTTGCATAGGCCACCAATTCTTTCAATGTCTTGAAGGGACGCTCAGCATTGACGACCAACACATTAGGACCTTGGTGAATTTGATTTAAGTGGATGAAATCCGTATTGGAGTTATAGCGGCTATTTAAATTAGGGTCTAAACCATGCGCTACTGCATTTTGACCTACACCAGTCTGAATGATGGTGTAACCATCAGCAGCTGCTTTGATACCTCGATCAGTACCCACCACACCGCCGCCGCCGCCTATGTTTTCAACAGTCACTGGCTGATTCAATACGCGCGACAATGGGTCCGCGACCATGCGCGCCATGACATCACTGGTACCTCCAGGTGGGAATGGACTGATAATTTTGATGGGTTTAGACGGAAAGTCTGCCTGTGCTTGCGCAACGGAACCAACCGTTGCGGTTGCTATAAAAATAGCGCTGAACAACACCATACTGGTGTTAATTTTGCGTCGCATCAACATGCTGGGTTTACTCATGATTTTCTCTCCTTATGACATTTTTCATTTTTGCAGCTTCGCTAACAATTCGACATACCGGTCGTGCGGATACCTAGGTTGCACCTAGTCTGTATGGGTTGAATAAATTTTATGGCGCAACCGCCACCTCGTGGTTGGCCATATGCTCCAGTGATTTGACCAATGCAGAATGGTCGAGTTGGTCCCAACCATTGGCGGCACACACTTGCATCAATTGCGCGGCATTGGCGGTTTGGGGCAAGGCAACCCCAATTGCTTTGGCACCCGCCAGTGCCAGACCCAAATCTTTTTGATGCAAGGCGATGCGAAAGCCTGGGTTAAATGTGCGTTTGATCATGCGTTCGCCGTGTACTTCTAAGATGCGGCTGGCTGCAAAACCACCCATCAGCGCTTGTCGCACTTTGGCAGGGTCTGCACCGGCTTTGCTCGCAAAAAGCAAGGCCTCGCCTACCGCCGCAATGTTGAGTGCCACGATGATTTGGTTGGCCACTTTGGTGGTTTGACCATCACCATTGGCGCCGACTAAGTTGATGTTTTTACCCATCAATTCAAAATAGGGTTTGACACGTTCAAACACCGTGTCGCCGCCCCCTACCATGATGGTTAAACTTGCGCCTTTAGCACCGACTTCGCCGCCTGATACGGGGGCATCAAGATAGTCGCAATCTAATGCATTGACAGCAGCTGCAAAACGTTTGGTTTCAATTGGGGAAATAGAACTCATGTCCACCACCGTTTTGCCTTTTGACAAACCCGCGGTAATGCCATGCTTGCCCAGCAATACGGCCTCTACATCAGGGGTGTCGGGCAGCATCATGAAGATAAGATCGGCCTGTTGCGCCACCTCTTGCGCAGTGGTACAGGCAATGCCGCCTGCTTTGACCAATGCTGTTGGCACGGCGCTGCGCGTTTGCAGATACCCCGTATGCCCCGCCGCGATCAGATGCCCCGCCATGGGGGCACCCATGATGCCTAAACCTATGAAACCTAATTTTGCCATTTTGAATTGTTCCTCTTTACTTCATGTTTAATTGCGTTTTTAACGACACGCCATGCAAGCTATCCATGTGAAACTTTGACCGTCGATTGCATTTATTGTGGCTTGCGGTATTTGTCCAACATCGCCTGTGTCGCTTGTTTGAACACCCCCAAATCGCTGCCCACCGCGACAAAGGTTGCACCCATCTCCATGTAACGACGCGCATCGCTTTCTTGCGGTGCCAAGATGCCAGTGGGTTTGCCCGCAGTTTTGGCTTGCGCAAAAACCTGTGCAATGGCAGCTTGTACTTCCGGGTGGGCCGCATTACCCAAATGACCATAGGCGGCTGCCAAATCGGATGGCCCAACAAAAATGCAATCCACCCCTGGCACTGCGGCAATGTCTGCTGTTGCGGCGACACCTTGGCGGTTTTCAATTTGAACCGCCAGGCAGATGTGCTGGTTGATTTCTTGAAAATAGTTTGCTACCGTGCCATAGCGGTTGCTGCGCTGTGCTACCGACACACCGCGTATGCCCGCAGGTGGGTAGCGTGTTGCAGCAACGGCTTTTAGAGCTTCGTCTGCGTTTTGCACAAACGGAATCAGAAAGTTATAAAACCCAGCATCCAACAAGCGTTTGATTTCTATATCGTTATTGCTACTAGGCCGTACAAAAGGTGCACTCACGCTGTCTTTTAACGCCATGAGCTGCGGCACAAAGGTGATGACATCATTTGGAGAGTGCTCGCCATCGAGCAATATCCAATCAAACCCCACCACACCAAGCACCTCCGTGGTTATGGGGCTTGCCAGCGATGCCCAGCAACCTATCAAAGTTTTGCCAGCCAGTAAATCACGTTTAAAAGTATTGGGGAATGGTTGGTATGGCATGGGGTAACTCATAAGGGTTTCGTTTATTAAAGGTGTCGTGACGATTCAAGTGACGGGTGCTGGGTTAAACAAAACCAAGGCGTTATACAACTGCCATTGTTCGGAGCAGGTTTTTTTGCGCCCGCTGGCGATGTCAAGTATCAAGTGGAACAATTCCCATCCCACGTCTTCTATGCTTTTTTCACCATCGGCAATGGTGCCCGCATTCACATCCATCAAGTCAAACCAGCGCTTGGCCAAATCGGTGCGTGTAGCGACTTTAATCACCGGCACTTCGGCCAGACCATACGGTGTACCACGACCTGTGGTGAACACATGCACATTCATCCCTGCAGCCAACTGCAGCGTGCCACAAATAAAATCGCTGGCGGGAGTAGCAGCGTAGTGCAAACCTTTGTGTTGCAACTTTTCACCGGGTGCCAATAAACCTGTGATGGGTGCGGTGCCCGATTTAATGATAAATCCCATGGCTTTTTCTACAATATTCGACAAACCACCGACCTTGTTGCCAGGCGTGGTGTTGGCGCTGCGGTCGGCCTGTCCCCGTGCCAAATAGGCGTCATACCAAGCCATTTCTCGGACCATGGCTTGTGCCACTTCAGGGCTACTCGCGCGGGCCGTCATTTGCGCAATGGCATCACGCACTTCTGTGGTTTCTGAAAATAAAACGCTGGCGCCGGCCCGCACCAGCAAATCCGTGCAGAAACCAACCGCAGGGTTTGCGGTGACACCCGAGAACGCATCACTTCCTCCGCACTGCATACCGACCACCAATTCGCTGGCAGGCACAGTTTCACGTTGTCGGCGGTTGAGTCGATCCAAGTGCTTTGTGGCACTGGTCATTATCGAATCCAACATGCTTTGAAAGCCCACATGTTTGTCATCTTGCAAGCGTATGACATCTGTACTTTCTGCACTGGTTTCTGTCGTATTTTCTATTGAACGTAACGCTATGCTGCCCGCCGGTAACAATCGTTCGGGTTGTAATTTCTCACATCCCAAACTCAGCACCATCACCTCTCCACCAAAATTAGGATTTAGCGCCAAATTACGAACCGTGCGTATGGGGATGATGGCGTCAGGTGCATCTATTGCGACGCCGCAGCCATAGCTGTGCTCCAACGCCACCACATCATCCACGTTGGGAAATTGGGGTAGCAGTTCTGACTTAATGCGCTTAAGCGCCTGTGCCAACACGCCCGCCACGCATTGAACGGTGGTGGTAATGGCCAGAATGTTACGTGTGCCAACTGAACCGTCGGGATTACGAAACCCTTCAAAAGTATAGCCTGTGAGAGCTTCGTTATGCCACACTGTGTTGGCACCAGTTGCTGGCGGCAAATCACTCAGCGCACAGGCTGCTGGCACATGCAGCATACGCTCGTTCACCCAACTGCCTGCCTCAATATCTTCACGCGCATACCCAATGGCGACGTTATAGCGCCGCACTGCCGTATCTTTCGGTATGAGGCACAGCGCCACTTTGTGACCTTGCGGCACCGCATCGCGAAGCTTCAAGCCCGACGCAAAAGGTGCATCCAGTACACTGCCTGCAGGCAGTCCACCGTTGTTCACTGCAATTGCCACATTGTCAGCCGCATGCATGCGCACGATGCGCGCCATGGTCTGTGATGTATTTTGGATAGCACTTGCCATGGTCGTCAAAACCTCGGTTTGATTTGAGTCCACTCTGGGCGATAACGCTGCATTTGTACAACATCATTTCGTGTACGTATACGGCATGATTGATAGGCATCGTGGAGTACCGCCAGTTTCTCATAGTCCAGTGTTACGCCTAAACCAGGTGAGTTGCTGATGTGAACGCAGCCCCCCACAATAGGCACCCTGCCCCCCATCAACACTTCATCACTTTGCCAGGGGTAATGGGTGTCGCAAGCGTAGCTCAAGTGAGGTACTGAAGCAGCCAAATGCGTCATGGCCATCAGGCTGATGCCCAGGTGCGAATTTGAGTGCATTGACAAACCCAAACCAAAAGTCTGGCAAGTCTTAGCCAACATTTGCGTGGCACGCAGGCCACCCCAGAAATGGTGGTCACATAACAAAATTTGCACGGCATTGAGCTCAATGCTGCGTTTCAGTTCAGTCCAATTGGTGACAACCATGTTGCTGGCCAGCGGCAACCCTGTGTCCCGATGCAACGCCGCCATGCCCTCCAATGTGGGGGTTGGGTCTTCATAATATTCTAGACAACCACGCAATTTTTCAGCCACCTTCAAGCTGGTGGCCATGCCCCAGTTGCTGTTCGGGTCTATCCGCAACGGACAATTTGGAAATGCAGTTTTCAGTGCCAAAATGGCATCCGCTTCTTCCATGGGGTCAAATACACCGGCTTTAAGTTTGATACTCTCGAAGCCATATTGATCAATCATCTGCCTCGCTTGACGCACTATTTGTGTGGGAGTGAGTGCCTCACCGTAGGGGTCGTGTGCATACTCAGGGTCGACCTTCGCATCCCATTTATAAAAAAGATACGCCGAATAGGGCACCTTGTCGCGCACTGCACCACCTAACAATTCCACCAAAGGTATGCCCAATGTGCGCGCTTGCAAATCCATGAAAGCCACCTCAAACGCAGAGAATGCGCTGGTCAGCAAATTACTCGCCAATGAACCTGGCGCCAGCTCCATCTCAACGTGACCGGTGGACATCTGTGGTGCGTGCGCCCCCAATTTAGCCAGCATTGCGTTGACATCAAAGGCTGACAACCCCACCAAATCTGGCGCTGCCCGTGTTAGCAAACTCAAAACCGGCGCGTCGCCATACGTTTCACCCAAACCTACCAAGCCATTTACACCCTCGACTTCAATAATAGAACGCAAACCAAAGGGCTCATGCACACCCGCCGCATTGAGTAAAGCGGGATCTTTGATGGCAATGGGTGTTACCCGAACGGCTGCTATCTTCATAGTGAATTACTTCAATACGAGGCCTGGCAGCCATAAAGAAAGTGCGGGCACATATGTCACCAACAACAACACCAATAGCATTGCGCCAAAAAACGGAGGAAGCGCATGCATCGCTTTACCCAAGCCACCCGCAGCGCCAGTCATTAGCAAGGTATGATGAACTTTGATTGTCATATTTTTCGTAACAAGCTATTGTTGTATGTTGTCATATGTGTTAAATTATCAACATCCAATTTGTCTAGTCAAGGACTTTTTTATGAACCTAGTGCAAACCCCTAGTGCCAATCTTGCAGAAACGCTGCATGCCGGGAATTTTGGAGGCGTCCAACCTAAGCGCACACGCGGCTTGGTGAATGAGGTGATGGCCAGCTTGGCCAATAGCATACGAAACAACGAAATCAAGCCTGGCGACAAGTTGCCTTCAGAATCTGAAATCATGCGGCGCTTTGACGTTAGCCGGACCGTGGTTCGTGAAGCCATATCTCAGCTGCAAGCCAACCGCATGGTCGATACGCGCCACGGCGTTGGCACGTTTGCCTTATCGCCATTAGTAAGCACCAACTTTAGATTGTCCGAAGTTGATTTGGGCACTGTCGCTGATGTCATTGCGTTACTCGAACTGAGGATAAGCTTAGAAACTGAAGCTGCTGGCTTGGCAGCTCAACGCCGCACCGATGCCAACCTGGTCGCCATGCAACACTTGTTAGATGATTATCAAAACGCTGTTCAACAAGATGCAGACACTGTGCCATCCGATTTTGGCTTTCATCTAGAGGTCGCAAAAGCCACTGGAAATCGACACTTTGCCGATCTCATGATGTATTTGGGCACGATGGTCATTCCGCGCACCCGTGTGAATACACCCAATAGCGCACCAGAAGGGCGACAAATGTACCTACAACGCGTGCATGGCGATCACGAAAATATTTTTAATGCGATACGTAACCAAGACGCTGAATCCGCACGTGCTGCCATGCGTACGCACTTGGTGAACAGTAAAGAACGCCTGCGTAAATCTCAGGAAAAGACGATCTAGTTGTACGATGTCTAATTTCATTTCGACTATTTATTGTTGTTTTTGAGAAGTTTAACCATGTCAGAAAATCATCACCAAACCAGTACACGCATCCCGCAGACAACGCCACGCATCACCCAAATGCGTGTTATCCCCGTTGCAGGTCATGACGGTATGTTGATGAACCTGAGTGGTGCACATGCGCCTTTTTTTACGCGCAATATTGTCATTTTGACTGACAGCAGCGGCAACAGGGGTGTAGGCGAAGTTCCAGGTGGTGAAAAAATCCGACAAACCTTGCAGGACGCCGAGGCATTGGTTGTGGGTCAGAGCATAGGCAATTACAACGCTGTCTTGAACAGCATACGCGAGACCTTTGCGAGTCGTGACAGCGCTGGGCGCGGACAACAGACTTTCGATATGCGCATTACCATCCATGCCGTCACAGCTGTTGAAAGCGCTTTACTGGATTTGCTGGGTCAATTTTTACATGTGCCTGTGGCTGCACTTTTAGGCGATGGCCAACAACGTAACAGCGTGGCTGTACTGGGCTATTTATTTTATGTAGGTGACAGCAATGCAACAGATTTACCCTATATCAGCGAACCCAACTCACAAGACGACTGGAAGCGGGTGCGACATGAAAAAGCCATGGGCGCTGAAGGCATTGTGCGTTTGGCAGAAGCGGCACAAGCCCGTTACGGTTTTCAAGACTTTAAACTTAAAGGCGGTGTGTTGAGTGGCGATGCCGAAATGGAAGCCATCGTGGCGCTGCATGAGCGCTTTCCGCAGGCGCGCATCACGTTGGACCCCAACGGTGGTTGGCTGCTGAGCGATGCCATTCGCCTATGCCGCGACAAGCACCAGGTGATGGCCTATGCCGAAGACCCCTGCGGCGCAGAAGGTGTTTATTCTGGGCGTGAAGTATTGGCAGAGTTCCGACGCGCTACCGGTTTACCAACTGCGACCAACATGGTGGCAACCGACTGGCGTGAATTGGCGCATTCACTTGCTTTACAGTCAGTTGATATTCCACTCGCAGACCCGCATTTTTGGACCATGCAAGGCTCCGTGCGTGTCGCTCAAACTTGCCAAACCTGGGGATTGACTTGGGGCTCGCATTCCAACAACCATTTTGACATTTCATTGGCCATGTTCACCCATGTTGCCGCTGCTGCTCCGGGCAAAGTTACCGCCATTGACACGCATTGGATTTGGCAAGACGGCCAGCATTTAACGCAAGCACCTTTGCAAATTCAAAATGGGCAAATTGCCGTCCCTAGCGCACCAGGTCTGGGTGTGGAACTGGACATGACAGCAGTCGAAAAGGCCCATCAGCTGTATTTGCAACACGGCCTGGGCGCGCGCAATGATGCCATCGCCATGCAATACCTGATCCCAAATTGGAAGTTCAATCCCAAGCAACCCTGTATGGTGCGCTAGACACACTACACTATAAATTTCATAGCAATCTAGGCAATCAATACGCCGCCTAGAGGCTAAAAACGCTTATAAAATCAAGCTTGATCAAAGCGCACGGGCTCGGTCCCACCACGATGGCTACGCACGACGACGGTACCCGCAATTTTGTCGTGCCAGCCTTGTTTTTTGCTGTCAAACCCCACCCACAGTAGGCCCAAGCCAAATGGTATGGTTGACACAAAATAGCCCAGATAGCGCGCAATGCTTTGTCCCACGCTCAAACTCTGTCCCGTTTTCGCATCCACCACGCGCAAAGACAACAACATTTTGCCCGGCGTGGCTTGCTTGCTCACCCAAAACCAAATCACCGCCACCACAGGCAAAATCCAAGTGACTAAAATATCCACAAACCCCGTCGAGCGCACGGCATACCCATAATCCAATCCCGCCCAGCCGTAAATGGCCACCAGCAATGGCGTCGTGACCAAGGCCAACAAAATCGAATCAATTAACGAAGCCCCCACACGCACCCAAAAGCCAGCGTACGCTAAGTTGTGGGTTTCTGGTGTGTTCATGGCTACATTGTACATCGATTGATGCTACTTATTTAATAGCACTTTAGGCAATTAACATGCTGCATACAGGCTGATTTTTCCAATAAAAAAGGCTGCGCACTATGGCACGCAGCCTTGGTGTTAACCGCAGCAACGTTTATTCAAACTCTGCCAAAATCTTTTTCATTTTCTTCATCGCTGCCATTTCAATTTGGCGAATGCGTTCGGCGCTGACGCCATAGATGGCGGCCAGGTCGTGCAGGGTCATGCCACCTGAGCTGTCATCGTTGACTTTGAGCCAACGCTCTTCCACGATTTTGCGGCTTCGCTCGTCCAAGCTGGCCAAAGCGGCTGCGATGCCGTCGCTGGCCAAGATATCGCGTTGGTGCGCTTCGATCATATTGGTGGGCTCATGGTGCGTGTCGCTCAGGTACGAAATGGGACCGAATGCTTCATCGCCATCATCGTTGGGTGTGGGGTCTAACAGCACATCGCCACCGGACAAACGCATCTCCATCTCGGTTACTTCTTCGGGCTTAACGTTGAGCGATTTGGCCATCAGTTGCACTTCCGATTCGGACATGGTGTTGCTGTGGGTATCGTCACCCAAGGCAGCGGCATCCGCTTTGTAGCCTTGCTTCATCGAACGCAAATTGAAAAACAATTTGCGTTGTGCTTTGGTGGTGGCCATTTTGACCATGCGCCAGTTTTTCAATACGTATTCGTGAATCTCTGCTTTGATCCAGTGCATGGCGTAGCTAACCAAACGCACGCCTTGGTCGGGGTCAAAGCGTTTGACGGCTTTCATCAAACCGATATTGCCCTCTTGAATCAAATCGCCGTGGGGCAAGCCGTAGCCCAAATATTTGCGCGACACTGAAACCACCAAGCGCAGGTGCGACAACACCAGCTTTTCAGCGGCGTCCAAATCATGGTTATCACGCAGATTTTTGGCGTAGCGTTGTTCCTCTTCCAAGGTGAGCATGGGCATGCGGTTGGCTGCCGTGATGTAGGCATCCAAATTTCCCAGCGCAGGCCCAACAGCTTGTGGCATGGCCCATGGTGTCACCACCGCCAGCGTATTGGTGGCGGGTGTAGTGGCAGGTACAGGTAAAGTCACAGACATCGTTTCACTCCTTTGAACAAATCTACGTCGTTGTAATATAGTATTTTCAATACCGTATTTACCCCTATATTAGCACTCTCTTTGATGGAGTGCTAAGGCATAAGTTCAATTCTTGTGTGAAGTTAAGGTAAATTTAAGGTCTGCCGACTTGGACCCAAGGGTGTTACCATGCCGATAAGTCGATTTTTGCCACTTTAAATGACCAAACTTATCCTGTAAATGTCTGAACTGTTGACACTTTACCCCTCATTGGCGCAGGTACAGCCCAGTTATGTGAGCTTGGGCTCAATCGCCATGCCCATGCAAGTGCCTGCAGGCAGTGTTTTATTTGAAGAAAACAAACCGTGCCAAGGCTTTCCGATGGTGCTATCGGGCGAAGTGCGGGTATCGCGCCGTTCGGGCGAAGGCCGCTCGTTGGAGCTGTACCGCGTGTTGGCAGGAGAACTGTGCTTGGTGTCTTCCGCCTGTCTGTTCAGCAACGAACCCATGTCCGCTTATGGCGTTGCCACCAAAGACACGGAATTGGTCTTGATTCCACCACCGATTTTCTTGAAATGGCTGGAAACGCCCAGTTTTCGCAATGAAGTGCTGGGCTTGTTCGCGCTGCGCATGGCGGATTTAACCAGTTTGATCGATTCTGTGGCTTTTCACAAGCTTGACCAACGCTTGGCAGCCGCTTTGTTGGGACATGGCAAGCAACTCTACAAAACCCACCAAGATTTGGCCAACGAGCTGGGCACTGTGCGCGAGGTTGTGACGCGCTTATTGCGCCGCTTTGAGCGTGAGGGATGGATCAGCCAGTCACGCGAGCACATCCACATTGTGGATGCTGCAGCGTTGCGCGCCATCTGCAACCCTGAACCCATTTTGAGCTAAGTGACTGTTGTCACAGACACTTTGGTGTTTTGGGTGTTTAATTCGCCTAGAAGTTATTTTCAGTAACTTCCATATTCAACAACTTGATTTAAGGAGTAAACATCATGAACAAAAACGTTGGCAGTACTGACCGCATCATTCGCGCAATCGTCGGCATTGTGCTTTTGGCATTGGCATCCATGGGTAATTTTGGCGCTTATGCCTGGGTTGGGTATGTTTTGGGTGCAGTGATGCTGGGTACAGCAGCCATTGGCTGGTGCCCACCTTATTCACTTTTTGGCATTAACACCTGCGCCGTTAAAAAATAAGCCTGTGCGCCTTGGGCGCATCGCTTAAAAGCAGCAGTCGATAGAATGTGGGGCATGACCTCACGCTATTTGACCGCTGCTTTTTATCAATTTGTGACGCTTTCCGATTATGCGGATTTGAAAGCGCCACTCTTGGCATTTTGCGAATCGCAACAAGTCAAGGGTACGATATTGCTGGCCAATGAGGGCATCAACAGCACCATAGCTGGCCCCGAATCTGGTGTGCGCGCCGTGTTGGCGTACTTGCGCTCAGATGCGCGCTTGGTCAATTTGCAGCACAAAGAATCGTGGTCCGACAAGCCGCCTTTTTACCGCATGAAGGTGAAGCTGAAAAGAGAAATCGTCACCATGGGCGTGCCCACTGTGAATCCGAATGAGACGGTTGGCAAATACGTTAAACCTGAAGACTGGAATGCATTGATTTCTGACCCCGATGTACTGGTCATCGACACCCGCAACACCTATGAAGTGGACATCGGCACCTTCAAAGGTGCACTCGACCCCCGACTGAACAGCTTTTCAAAATTTCCAGCCTGGTTGATGGCGCAGCCGCAAATAGCAAACTCACCAGCCACACACTCAGGTGCAGTCGACAAAAAAACCAAAGTGGCGATGTTTTGCACGGGCGGCATACGCTGTGAAAAATCAACCGCTTTTTTAAAGGCAAAAGGCTTTGACGAGGTGTACCACCTCGAAGGTGGCATCTTGAAATACTTGGAAACCGTGCCGCCAGAACAAAGCCTGTGGCAAGGTGAATGTTTTGTGTTTGACGAACGTGTGAGCGTGGGCCATGGTTTGCAACCAGGCGATTACGAACTGTGCCGCGCCTGCCGCGAGCCCATCAGCCCAGCGGACAAAGCATCTCCCTATTTCGTGCTGGGCTTGAGTTGCCCACATTGCCACGACACCAAAACGCCCGAGCAAATTGCGCGCTTTGAGGAACGCCAACGGCAAATCAATTTGGCCAAACTGCGCGATGAGCCTTATATCGGTGTCAAGCGTGAGATAAACGTCAAAGTCAAAGTCAAAACCAATCCAACCGATGTTGACTGAAGATAAACAGCCTTTTAACCAGCATCCTGGCCCGCTTCCCATACTCTATTCATTTCGCCGTTGCCCTTATGCCATGCGAGCGCGTTTGGCACTACTTTCCAGTGGTATTCTGTGCGAATTGCGCGAAGTGGTTTTGCGCCATAAACCTGTTGAACTCATCTGGGCATCACCCAAAGCCACCGTACCGGTATTGGTCACACCCAATGGCCAGGTGATAGAGCAAAGCTGGGACATCATGCTGTGGGCGCTGCGCCAGCATGACCCCGCACAATGGTTACCCGCAGATGCCCAGGTGTTTGAACACGGCCTGCAATTGCTGCAAATGTGTGATGGCACGTTCAAACAACAGCTTGATCGTTATAAATACCCACAGCGTCATGGTTTGGCAGATGGCAAGGAAGAGCGCGATGCTGCCTTGTTATTTCTTGCAGATTTGGAATCTTTACTGACCCAGCAGCGCTATTTATTTGGTAGCAACATAGGCATATTCGACGCCGCATTATTGCCATTTATACGACAATTTGCGCACGTAGATGCAGCATGGTTTGCGGAACAGTCTTTGCCCCGAGTTCAAGCTTGGTTGTCGTCTTTTGAAAGCTCGACCGACTTTCAGCGTGTGATGACGGTTTACCCAACTTGGGTTAAAGATTCGCCTGTTAGCGTTTTTCCCGCATAGCCCTAATTTCCCTAGGACGAATCCAGCAATAAAAAAAGCGCTGCAATCATCTTGCAGCGCTTATGTCTGGTGCGAAGCGGTATTTAGCTGGCGGGTCCCATGCGACCTTGACCGCGATGTTCGCCACCCATGCCACCGTGATGGCCACCCATCTTGCCACCATGATCACCGCGACCAAAATGACGGCCCCATTGCATGGCTACGGCGTCAAACACGGCTTTTTGCTCAGAGCTTAATGTTGCGTAAAAAGCTTTGGTTGCATCAGCGCGCTTGTCCATTTCGGCGTTCATCAAAGTTTGGCGACCTTGACGCATGGCACGCATTTTGTCTAAGCGCTCGGGTGTTGACAGTTTTTGCATTTCAGCATGTTGTGCTGGGTCATGGCGCACGCCCATGGCACCGTTTGCAGGTGGCTTCATGGCTGTGGTAAACGTTGTCCATGCACCTTCTTGCGCAGCAGTGATTTTGAGTTTGGTTTTCAATTCTGCCAAACGCTTTTCAGCGCGAGCTTGGCGATGCGCTTGCATGCGTTCATGCATGAAGCCCTTGCCTTGACCATCGGCATTCATTTTGCCCATTTGGTGCTGCATGCCGCCGCGACCTTCGGTCGGTGTGCCTGGAGTGGCATTTTGGGCAAACGCTGTTGCGCCAAAAGCTGCTGCCACCAATGCTGCAATTGCCAATTTTTGATTGAATTTTGATGTTGAGAATGTCATTTGAGATCCTTGTGAAGTTAAGTTGCTGAACCACATCCACAGTCTTTAAGTTTGGCTCTGGAATGAAAGCGAGTGTGCCTGGCCTATGCAAACGCACTGTATGGCCAATGTAAAGCTACGCAAAGCCTGTGCAAATTATTTCTTGTCACCCTACTTGAAAAAGCATGGATATATGTCGTTATATACAGTATTATTACACCATGGCCAAAGAAAAAACTGTTTATACCTGCACCGAGTGCGGCGCTTCCTCCCCCAAATGGTTGGGCAAGTGCCCCGGTTGTGCGGCTTGGAACACATTGGTGGAGTCCGTCGCCGAGAGCGCACTACCCACCAAAAATCGCTTTGCCTCATTGGCCAAAACGGCTGATGTGGCCGTGCTGTCTGACATTGATGCAACCGACTTTCACCGCACACCCACAGGGCATGAAGAGCTGGACCGCGTATTGGGCGGCGGCATCGTAGAGGGTGGTGTGGTGCTCATCGGTGGTGACCCGGGCATTGGAAAATCAACACTGCTTTTGCAGGCCTTGGATTCATTGCAACGCAGTGGACAAAAGACCCATAGTGCCGACGAGCCGCCTCTTGGCGCGAACGCCCTCCTGGGGGGCAGCGTACCACACGCAGTGGGTAAGCGTGGGGGCGGATGTCTATACGTGACAGGTGAAGAAAGCGGTGCACAAGTGGCGTTGCGTTCGCGCCGGCTCGGGCTCGACAAATCACAAGTCAAAGTGCTGGCCGAAATTGGTTTAGAAAAAATCTTGGCCACTTTGGAAGCACAGCAACCTGACATCGCGGTGATTGACTCAATTCAAACCGTGTACTCAGATCAGCTCACATCTGCACCCGGCTCGGTTGCACAAGTGCGCGAATGTGCCGCGCATTTGACACGCTATGCCAAAAGCAGTGGCACCGCCATTGTTTTGGTCGGGCACGTCACCAAAGAAGGCGCTTTGGCGGGGCCGCGCGTGCTGGAACACATGGTGGATACCGTGCTGTATTTTGAAGGCGATACGCACAGCAGTTTTCGATTGGTGCGTGCCATTAAAAACCGTTTTGGTGCCGTCAACGAAATCGGCGTGTTTGCGATGACTGAGCGCGGCCTCAAGGGCGTGAGCAACCCCAGCGCGATTTTTTTAAGCCAACACACTGAACCTGTACCCGGCAGTTGCGTGATGGTGACGCTGGAAGGCACACGCCCGCTGTTGGTTGAAATTCAAGCTTTGGTTGACAGCGGTGGCCCCAGCCCACGGCGCTTGAGTGTTGGCTTGGACCGCGACCGCTTGGCCATGTTACTGGCCGTATTGCACCGCCATGCTGGGGTCGCGTGCATGGACCAAGACGTGTTTGTCAACGCTGTTGGTGGCGTGCGCATCAGCGAACCAGCGGCAGATTTGGCCGTCATGCTGGCCATCTCATCCAGCCTGCGCGGCAAGCCCTTGCCCAAAGGCTTTATCGCCTTTGGCGAAGTCGGCCTCGCCGGCGAGGTGCGACCTGCCCCACGCGGTCAAGAACGCTTGAAAGAAGCCGCCAAACTGGGCTTCAGCGTCGCCATCGTCCCCAAAGCGAACGCGCCAAAGAAATCACAAATGAAAGACTTTGAAGGCCTGACCATCCACGCGGTAGATCGCATTGAAGAAGCGATGCAAATTGTGCGGGGCTTGTGAAGTTGGTATTTAGATGAATTAAATGCTATAAATTAAATAGCAGTATAGGCAATAAATACGCCGTCTATAGCCATATTTTTCACTTATTTTGCATTGATGAATTGATTTTCTCTCGTCAAGCATTCAGATAGTTCGTCTTACTGCCTAACCAACGCTCAATGTGCTTTTGCGCCAGCAACGGGTGGTGCGTCAACATCACGGGCGCGAGTTGACGGGCTTGGTTAAGCAACTCGGTGTCGGTGGCCAAATCGGCAAAGCGTAACAGCGCATCGCCCGATTGTTTAGCACCTAAAAATTCACCGGGCCCACGTATCTGCAAATCACGTTTGGCGATTTCAAAACCGTCGTTGGTCTCAGCCATGGCCTTCAAGCGTTCGCGGGCTGTTTCACCCAAGCGTGGCGCGTCGCCGGTGGAATACAGCAGCACGCACACCGACGCGGCCGCACCACGCCCCACACGACCGCGCAGTTGGTGCAATTGCGACAAACCAAAACGCTCGGCATGTTCTATCACCATCAGGCTGGCGTTGGGCACATCAACGCCAACTTCGATCACCGTGGTACTGACCAGCACTTGCATTTGACCAGATGTGAACAAGGCCATGACGGCTTTCTTTTCGGCCACTGGCATGCGCGAATGCAACAGGCCGACCATGACAGATTGGATTTGTCCGCTTGCATTTTTGACTTGCAAGTCACCCAACGCCACACACAACTGGGCGTGTGTTTCGGTGGCGTTGCTCAAGTCCAAGGCTTCACTTTCTTCAATCAATGGGCACACCCAATAGACTTGCCTGCCTTGCAACAACTGTGTGCGTATGCGTTGGATGACGTCGTCACGCCGTGTGTCGCTGACAACTTTGGTCATTATGGGTGTGCGGCCGGGTGGCAATTCGTCTATCGTGGAAACATCCAAATCGGCGTAATAGCTCATGGCCAATGTGCGTGGTATGGGGGTGGCCGTCATCATGAGCAAATGCGGTTCTAACTTACACCTCCCCGTTGCTTGCTCACTGCGTGTAGCCTCATCCCCCCTCAAGGGGGCGACACCTTGCGGACTGGCAGAGCCAGATCCGTGGTGTCCCTCGACTAATTCAAGATGTTCGACATAGTTGGTTTTATTTCTAAGCGCCAAACGCTGCGCCACACCAAAGCGATGTTGCTCGTCAATGATGGCAAGGGCTAGGTTTTTGAATTGCACTTTGGCTTGAATGACCGCGTGTGTGCCAATCACCAGTTGTGCTTCGCCGCTGGCGATCAACGCCAAGGCTTCGCGCCGCTCTTTGGCTTTTTGACTGCCGGTCAGCCACGCGATGGTGATGCCCAATGGCTCTAACCAACTGATCAGCTTGCGAAAATGTTGTTCTGCCAAAATTTCGGTCGGCGCCATCAGCGCGCACTGCCACCCTGCATCCATACATCGTGTGGCGGCCAACGCAGCAACCACGGTTTTGCCTGAGCCCACATCGCCTTGCAACAATCGGTGCATGGGCTTGGCTTGGGTCAAGTCGTGGTCAATTTCCGCACACACACGCTGTTGCGCCGCCGTGAGTTTGAAAGGAATGGCTTGCAACAATCGCTGATGCAGAGGGTTGGCAGCCGCGCTTTTCAATACCGGTGCACGCAGCAATGCACGCTCGCGTTTGGCTTGTGTTTGCGACAGCTGCTGTGCCAAAAGTTCTTCTAACTTGAGCCGTTGCCATGCGGGGTGGGTTCTGTCTTCTAACGTTTGCAGCATCACATCAGGCGTCGGATGGTGCAAAAATGATAGCGCCTTAGACAATGAATACGCCGGTTTGAGGCCGATTTTGCCAATATTCTGCAATGAAAACATTTCTTCAGGCAAGGTTTCTGACAAATCCGCTTTTGACAAGCCATGTAAAACAACTTTGCGCAAATACGCTTGCGGTAAACCCGCTACGGTAGCGTAAACGGGTGTGAGCGCGGTGGCCAATTCGCCGCCTGCGGCTTTGAAACTGGGGTGCATCATGGTGAATCCCATCACATGGCCCATGAAGCCCCCTTTGACCTCGCCCCGCACCCGAATGGCGTTGCCCACTGCCAAGGCTTTTTGTTGCGATGGAAAAAAGCTAAAGAACCGCAAGGTACACGTGTCTGAGCCATCGTCCACCGTGACCAGCAACTGTCGTCGTGGTCGGTAGGTGACGTCGCACTGGGTCACCACGGCTTCGATTTGCACCGTGTCACCCTCTCGCGCGTCGCGCAATTTGGTCAAACGTGTTTCGTCTTCATAGCGATAGGGTAAATGCAAGGCACGGTCTATGTCACGCAACAAACCCAACTTTTCAATGCTTTTTTGCAAGTGGCTCTTTTGCGGACGCGCGTCTTTAACGACGGTATTTTTGTCGTTAGTTTCGCTGCGGGAAGAGCTAGACGGCTTAGGCATGGGACAATTCTGCACCATGAATGAACCAAAAGTAAAAACCCGCAGCTTTACCTTGTCAGATTTTGATTTTGATTTGCCCAATGACTTGATTGCGCAACACCCAGCGCCCGAGCGCAGCAGCTCCAGATTACTCGACGGCACGGGAGCGCAGGCTGTTCATCGCATTTTTAAAGAATTGCCCCAATTACTGGAAGCTGGCGATTTATTGGTTTTTAACGACACCAAAGTGGTCAAGGCCCGATTGTTTGGCGAAAAACCGACTGGCGGCAAGGTCGAGCTATTAATAGAGCGCGTGCTCACTGGCAACCAGGTGGTGGCTCACATGCGCGTGAGTAAAAAACCGCAACCGGGTGAAACGCTGTGGATGGCTGGCGGCGCATTTAGCGCGACGCTGCTGGGGCGCTGGCCAGAAAAAGATGGTGCTCTCTTTCGTTTTGTATTGTCCAACGATGCTGGAAATGACCCCTACCAACTGATGGACCAACACGGCCATGTACCACTACCGCCCTACATCACGCACGCCGATGAAGTCGATGATGTGCGCCGCTACCAAACCGTTTTTGCCAAAAACCCAGGTGCGGTGGCTGCCCCGACTGCAGCGCTGCATTTTGACGATGCCTTGTTGACCGCCTTAGACCAACATGGTGTGGATCGTGCCAGCATCACCTTGCACGTCGGGGCAGGTACTTTTCAACCAGTTAAAACCGACAACATCAGTGAACATGTGATGCATTTTGAGCGATACAGCATTGACCCAGTTACGCTGGAAAAAATCGCCCGTTGCAAAGCACGTGGTGGCAAAGTTATCGCCGTCGGTACCACCAGCGTACGCGCACTTGAGACGTGGGCGAAAACGGGTCAAACACAAGGCGACACCAATATTTTCATCACACCAGGGTTTGAATTCAAAATGGTGGACAAACTCATCACCAATTTCCATCTGCCGAAAAGCTCGCTGATGATGCTGGTCAGCGCTTTTGCTGGGCACGCCCTCATCATGAACCTGTATAAAGTCGCCATTGATCAGCATTACCGTTTCTTCAGCTATGGCGATGCCATGCTGCTGCAAAAGGCCAGCCAAGGCGAAATATAGGATAATGCAGGGCTAGACTCGTTAAAAGACGAATTCAGCCACGAATTCGGAACGATTCCCTCACCATTTTTTAGAACCCAAAGGATATAGACCATGAGCAAAGAATTTCGTACCGAGGCTGAGCGCAAAGCCACTCCACGTCCAGTTGCACCCAAAGGCGTTTGCTACACCACAGGCAAAGGTCAAAAAATCAGTTTAGAGCGTGGCTCGCACACCAACAACAAGAAAAACCCTGGTAAGCGTCCACATCAAGGTTAATGGTGTTTAGAAATTAAAAAAGCGCCTAGGCGCTTTTTTTTGGTCTGTAGTTGGCTCACTGGTGTTGCGTTTTGGATTTATGCGGGCATTTGGATTTGGAACAGTGTGCGTACAGACTCAAAGCATGATCCGCAATCACAAATCCCTTGGCTTTGGCGATGACTTTTTGCCGTTGCTCAATTTGCACGTCAAAAAACTCTTCCACACGTCCACAATCCAAACAAACTAAATGGTCATGGTGCGCGCCTTCATTCAGCTCATAAACAGCTTTGCCGCCGTCAAAGCTGCTGCGTGTCAAAATACCAGCTTGCTCAAACTGCATTAACACACGGTAAACCGTTGCCAAACCAATATCGGTGTTTTCGAGCAGCAAGGCCCTGAACACGTCTTCAGCTGCCATATGGCGCTGCTCTCCGCGCTGAAAAATCTCCAACACCTTCAGACGCGGTAATGTGGTTTTCAAACCCGTGTTTTTTAACCCATCATTGGTATTCATAATAGTTTCGACACCTACTCAAACGCTACAATGGCTAGCATCATAACCCCGACATCAAAATCCAACCCATGTCATAAGTGAATTACCATGAAATCTAGTCGCTCTTATTTACTTTCAATGAAACTGACTCTTGCTGGTCTACTCAGTTCACTCCTGATGGCTTGTGGCGGTGTTCCCTACAAAATAGACGTGGCACAAGGCAACTTTGTTTCTAAAGAACAAATTAGTGCCCTCAAACTGGGAATGCCGCGCGCTCAGGTGATGGACATATTGGGCACACCCTTATTGGTCAGTGTTTTTCACGCAGACCGTTGGGAGTATGTTTTCACACTCAAGCGTCAAGGCGTTGATACCAAACCATACAAGCTCACGGTTCATTTCAAGGGTGATGCGCTCGATAAGATTGATGGCGAAGGTATGTTGACCGAGCAAGAGTTTGTTGAATCCTTGTCAGGCAATAAGAAATGAGCGGATTGAATCATCAAGTCACCGCCCCCATGCGCATCGCAGTTGCGGGAGCCAGCGGACGCATGGGACACATGCTGCTGGAGGCCGTGAATGCCAGTGAGGATTGCGCGTTATCAGGTGCGCTGGACATAGCCGGTTCAACTGCAATCAATAGCGATGCGTTGGCTTATTTGGGACAAGCCAGCGGCGTTTTGGTCACGGATGACTTGCAAAAAGGTCTTTCGCAAACCCAAGTCCTCTTGGATTTCACACGACCTGAAGGCACTTTGGCGCATTTGCATGCGTGCAGAAAATTGGGCGTGAAAGCTGTGATTGGTACGACCGGTTTCAATGCCGAACAAAAAGCCGAAATTGCTGAAATTGCCCAAGACATTGCCATTGTTTTGTCGCCCAATATGAGCGTAGGTGTGAATGTCACATTCAAGTTGTTAGAGCTAGCAGCTAAGGCTCTGAATACAGGCTATGACATCGAAGTGATCGAAGCGCACCACAAGCACAAAATTGACGCACCCTCAGGCACTGCCCTCAAAATGGGCGAAGTGATTGCTGAGGCTTTGGGGCGCGATCTGAAAGAGTGCGGCGTTTTTGAACGTCATGGTGTCACGGGTCCTCGCGATCCATCCAGTATTGGGTTTGCAACCATCCGTGGTGGCGATATCGTGGGCGACCACACGGTCATGTTTGCCGGTACGGGAGAACGCATCGAGATCAGTCACAAAGCGTCTAGCCGTGAGTACTATGCCAAAGGCAGCTTGTTGGCGGCACGGTTTTTAATGGACAAACCGAATGGCTTATTTGACATGTATGACGTGTTAAATTTTCGTTAAGCATCGATGAACGCATTTCAATTCGCGCTCCAAGGTGATGCCATCAGTCAGACGGTCGCCTTCGCTCTATTGCTGATGTCCGTATCAAGTTGGGTGGTCATTTTGATAAAGGCTTGGGCATTGCGCGGATCCCGCAATGACGTTGCACGCAGCACCGCCGCATTTTGGCAAGCACCCAATTTGGACTTGGGTTTACAACAAGCCCGTGTTTTTGACCCTGCCAAGCTTGTGACGCCACTGATTTCGGCAGGACAAAGCATCGACCATTCAGATCGTTTGAAAGAACACTCTCTTGCGCAAGCCGGTAATAAATCTCAGCAACTCACTCGCGTTTTGCGGGATGCATTGCACAGCATCAACCACCAATTGAATTTTGGACAAGTGTTACTTGCAACCATTGGTTCTACCGCGCCGTTTGTCGGTTTGTTGGGAACAGTTTGGGGCATTTACCATGCATTGACCAATATTGCAGGTGCTGGGCAAATGACGATTGCACAAATTTCTGGACCTGTCGGTGAGGCCTTGGTCATGACAGCCGCGGGTTTATTGGTTGCCATTCCGGCGGTGCTTGCCTACAACGTGTTTGGCCGCATCATCGGGCAAATTGAGGCAGAGCTAGAAGGCTTTGCCAATGACTTGCGTGACATTTTGTCTCAACCTTAATCTGTGAAGCTAACTTTGATTACGCGATGAGTTTTGGCCGATTATTAACCCGCAACCATGTCAAGCCCATGAGCGACATCAACATGACGCCTTTGATTGATGTGATGTTGGTATTGGTCGTCATATTCATCATCACTGCGCCTCTCATGACCAGTGCAATCAAACTGGATTTACCAAAATCAAACGCTACTAGCTCAGTTGACTCGCCGAAGTTTGTCACTGTCGTGATTGATCAAAGCGGACAGGTTTATTTAAATGACCAAGCTACCAGCCTTACACAGCTTGCTCAATCCTTAAGGCAGGTTGCGATGGTTAAATCTGACACAGAAGTTCAGTTGCGCGCGGATGAAGCGGTGGTTTATGGCAAAGTTGCCGAGGTCATGGGCGTGACACAAAAGGCTGGCTTGAGTCGAATCGGCTTTATTACCCAAAACAAGCAAGAAGCCGTCAAGTAGCTTCTTCTATAATCGTTTCATGAAACTCATATCCGTTGTAATTTCTGGCGGTGCAGGTACTCGGCTTTGGCCCGCCTCTCGACAATCCTATCCCAAACCTTTTATATCGCTCGGTGGTAGTCCATTGTTGCAACAAGCCATCGAGCGTGGTCAGGCTTGCGGCGCAGATGAGTCACTGATTGTGACCAATCAAGATTATTTGTTTTTAACGCGCGAAGTCATCGCAAATTTGCAAGACCCGCCTAATGCACGATTTATTCTAGAACCCAAAGGCCGCAATACGGGTCCAGCGATCGCTTTGGCCGCTTTGGCTTGTGCACAAACACATGGTGATGATGCGGTGATGTTGGTATTGCCTGCCGATCACTTAATTCCTGATACCGAAGCCTATGTATCATGCGCTCTAGAAGCTGCGAGATCCGCCTTGCAAGGACAACTCGTGGTTTTTGGCGTGCAGCCAACCGCCCCTGAAACTGGATTTGGCTACATTGAGGTCGAGCAAGTTGAACGAACAGCACAAAAAGCATTGCGGTTTGTTGAAAAACCTGATGCGACAACTGCGGCACAATATTTGAGTACTGGTCGGTATTACTGGAACAGCGGTATGTTTTGTTTCACTGCTGGCACAATTTTGCAAGCTTTCAGAGACCACTGCCCAGAAGTGATCGATGCTGCCGAGCGCGTGATGAAAGGCGCTCAAATGACAGCACATGATACGGGTTCACACAAAATACAAGATCATGTGCTTCGCTTTGATGCGCATGCATTTAGCTTGCAACCTGATATATCCATTGACTATGCCGTGATGGAGCGTGCCAAGAATGTGACGATGGTCCCTGCCAGGTTTGCATGGAGCGATGTTGGCGCTTGGCCAGCAGTTGCTTTGGCGCACACAGCCGATGCCAGTGGCAACACCTTTGAAGCAAATGTTGTCGCTGTAGACACCATCAACACACATGTTCAAGTAGATAGTCATACACCCAAGATTGTGGCGACTGTGGGCGTGCAAAACTTGATTATTGTCGACACGCCTGACGCTTTATTGGTAGCGCATAAAGAGCAAGCACAACGTGTCAAAGCCATCGTAGACGAATTGAAAGAGCGCAAACACGAAAGCACGCAGCTTCACACCAAAGTCCATCGACCTTGGGGCACTTATGCCACTTTGAAAGAAGAACCTGGCTATAAAGTCAAGCGCATCACGGTCAAACCCGGTGAATCACTCAGTTTGCAGTACCACCATCAGCGCGCAGAGCATTGGATGGTCGTGCAAGGCATCGCCATGGTTCAAGTCGGCGAACAAGAGCATCGAACCGAAGTGGGTCAATACCACTACATACCTGTCAAAGAAAAACACCGTTTAAGCAATATCGGCAAAAACGAATTGGTACTGATTGAGGTGCAATGTGGCGCGTATTTGGGTGAAGATGATATCGTCAGATTAGCAGATATTTATGGGCGCACTTAAATAGTTCAGAATCAATAAATGTTTGCTGGCTAAAATTTTTCTTTATTTGCGCGAATGATTAAAGGCAAAATTTGTTGACAACTCTGTGACCACGTTAGACGCGACATGTTGTCTGACTTTGGCGCTTCGTGCTGAGCATGCAAATCCAGCCAAGTCATCACTGCCTTGGACAAATCCTCGCCAGACAGTCCGCTAAAGTAAAAAGCATGCTCACCCGCCACTTCATGGAACACAGGCAGGTCACGAGCAATGATAGGAAGGTGATGACTGGCCGCCTCTATGAGCGGCAGACCAAATCCTTCACCTTCTGATGCAGCTATCAAACAGCTGGAAGCTGCATAAATTTTTTCTAAATATTCATCACTGATCGCATCAAGCCATATCAAACGCTTGCTGAATTCTGGATGCTTGCGCAAATGCTGCGCAAACGGAAGCATCATCCAGCCTTGTTTGCCAATCAAAACCAAATTGACATCAACATTCTTTGCCCACAAATCATCAAAGGCTTTCAACATTTGCCAATGGCCTTTACGTGGTTCAAAAGTACCAACCGATAGAAACGTAGGACGCTTCTGAATCGTATCAAGTGTAGCCAGTGCGTTTTTTGGCATGCCCTTTGTAGGTGCGCTACTAACCAAATCTGCACCCAAATGAAAGAAGCTGATTGTTGGCAATAAGGGTCTGTTCCTCGGGTTTTGTTCAAGCCAAGAACGAACCTCATCAGCCACCGAGTTTGAGATACATACCAACCCAGTTGCCACTTGTGTTACAGCATCCAACCAACTTGAAAGAACCGCAGAAGCTTCTTCAGGAGCCCAATCGGGTCGATGTGCCAATAAAATATCGTACACAACAAAATAGACTTGCACACCATAAGCACGCCATTGTTGATACAAGTCTCGTTGCTTGGTCACCAACGGTGGCACAAGGTCTAAACCAAAAAACACATCGTCTTGGTTAATTTCGGCAATGTCATCAAGGCTATTTTTTTGTTCATCAGCAGATTTATTTAAAAATCGTGCCATGAAACGATTGGCGTATCGGTACTGATAGCCATCAAACTGTATGGGTCGCAAGCTGAAGGTTGGATAAGCAATCGGCATTTGTTTGATCAATTCAAGCAACAAACTGCGCACCACACGCTGAATCCCCGACTTGGCATCATGTCGAGAGAGCTCGGTGATATCGACCAATAATTGTCTATTTTGTATTGTCGAAGTATTAAAGGCTATTGCTGCTGCTGCCTTTGCCAAATCACTGTCCGGCGATGAGGAGGTACGCGGCAAATTGGCAATCGCAAGGATGCTATTTTGCGATGGTTGCAATTGTTTGCTTTCAATCGCGCTCTTTTCCAATGCGCTTGCAGCTTGGTTTTTTGCGTGCAGTAGCTCAAGTGCAGCGATCGCACGCTTGGCGCTGTTATCCCATGAAAAATTTTTAACTTGATTTATCGCATGCTCTTTTAGCGACGATCGAAAAGCCACATCCGTCAAGGCCTGCTCCATTTTTTTGGCCATATCCTTCGGAGAGTGCGGATCAAACAATGCTTGATCCCAACCCAATACTTCTGGCAGACTAGAGGTATTTGATGCAATCGTAGGCGCTCCACAGGCCATTGCCTCCAATGGCGGCAAACCGAAACCTTCGTGTTTTGACGGAAATACAAATAAGTCAGCGATGTTATAAAGAACAACCAAGTCATCGTCTGGCACAAAATCTGTCAGTACCAATTCATCCTCATTCAATCCGGCCTGATCTCGCCAATGGTAGAGTTTGGTTCGCGAATCATCGGATCCTTTACTTAATCGGCTTGCAATGACCAACTGGTATTCAGTACGTATCGAGGAATCCAGCAATGCATATGCCTGCATCAAGCCATCGAAGTTTTTACGAGAATCAAATCCGCCCGGCGCATACAACACCATTTTGCGCGTAATACCATAGCGCTGCCTTATCGACTCCACTTGTTGAAGTGTGAGGTCTAAAACCTGAAAATGCGCGTCAGAACCTTCTGAGGTGTTGATGATTTTGTCTTCTGGCCATGAAAGCGCGTTTATAGCCTCATTGCGCGAAGAATCCGATATCGCTAGAAGCATTCCCGCATGTTGAATTGATTCTATTTTTCGAAAGTAATAACCACGGATGATGGGGTTTGGCAAATAGGATGTCTGATCCAACAATGGAATCAAATCATGCAATGTCACTGCTGTCTTGTAGCCCTGTGTGCAAATACCCAATGATGCAACCGCATCATCGCCGTAGCCTTCAAACAAACTGGGGATATGTATAACATCAGGTTGAATGCTTTCTAAGAATTCTTCTCGAATGATTTCGGCTGCGCGAGCGCGCCATGCATTTGCTGAATCAACTTCCGCAGTTGGCTGCGGGATGCTGAAAACACGTATCCTTTCTTGTGGAAGTAAATCTGAAAAAGCATGACGCAACTCCAAAATGCTCTGAGGGAAAGCGGCACTTAAAGCCAACCAGATTTCGTGTCCATTTGAATTCCTAGCCATTGCCAGTGCCAACGATAGACTGTATCTTCCAATACCTCGGAAGCGGCTGTCGCACTGAGCCCCTTGTAAATCAATCAGGATTCGCATGTTATTTGGACGCTGGGTGTTCTTCAACCGCTTTTTTCAAATTTTCGAATATTCCAAATGCACGTGTAGACAGCTGCAATTCGCTCCACAACACCCTGTGCACACGTGACTGCAAGCGTGGTGAAAAAGACAACAGCCACGTGAAAAATCTTTTTCCAATTGGCGTCTTCATCGCAGTTTGGCCAATTCGAATTAATCGCGGTTTGATGCGTTTTTTGATTGCCCCAGTCAATCTCCCTTGCATCGTTGCCGCATACAAACGGCTGTGAAAGGTGGGCTTTTTGTGGGCTTTTTTTTGATTTTGTGAATTTGTCATCTTGCTATGCGCAAAGCGTCAATTCAAACGCAGTGTCATCCGCACTGGCATGCAATCTGGCATCGTCCGCCTGTCGCATTATCCGTATTAATACGATTAAGCGGTTGCCACTTATTTCAGGGATAAGACCTAACTCTTCGTCTATGCGCATACGCAAGAGCTGTGACGGTTTTCCTTGTGGCAGATTGAGTTGGAACTGCCCATTCATTGCCACCATTTTTTGCGGCATACCAGATTGCCTAAGTATTTTTAGCAACAAATAAATACCCTTGGCCAACGGGGACAATGTTGCGATCCAACCATTCAAGTCAGATTGCCTCTTCTTGACATCGGCATGTTGCCAAGCGAAATAGGCTGGCAAATCAAATTCGCAGGTACCACCTGGAATACCCATTCGGCTGCGAATACTCATTAGCCAATCGTTTTCAGTTAATTTCTGACCAGCTTTTCCACTAACGCCATTCAAGTTGATAAAACAATCTTCCAGATCAGCCAGCACCTCATCGAGGGCCCCCTCTGCGATAGAAGGATTGCCCCTGTAAGCGTTAAATATTTGCTTTTGCTTTTCTAAATCTTTCAGCACATCCGTTTTCAAATCTGCTCTTGCCCCAACATCCATCACTTCAAAAATGGTGGTCAAGGCGTAATGGTGATCAAGCGCAGTTTCGCGTGATGCCAACTCATTCAGACGATTAAACAAATGCTCCAAACGCAAATACGTTCGAACTTTTTCGTTAAAAGGGTATTCGTACTGAATCACAGTGCTGTATTTGTTTTAAATTAGGCCAAACCGCTTAGCGATTAGCTCAATTTCTTCATTTAATTGTTGTCGCGTTATTTCGTCATTTAGGATAATAACATCTGCCAGTTTCAAACGTTCTGTGCGGCTTGCTTGGCTGGCAATTATATTAATGACCAAATCACGCGTCATTGGTTTGGGATTGTTGGTGTTTTGTGAATCGCGGGCCAAAACGCGTGACACTTGTGTTTCGGATGAACAATCAACGACAATTATATTATCAATGTTTTTACGCCATGTGCGAGATTCCGCAAGTAATGGCAAATCGAACACGACCAATTTTGCACCTTTACTTTGCATGGCCTCATATTGGTTTTTCATTTCATTTTGAATGAAAGGGTGCAGTATCTTTTCTAACTCGAGCCGGTTTTCTTTCTGATGAAAAACCAATTCACGCATGCGAGCACGATCTAGACTACCATCTGCTTGTTGATATTCGAAACCAAATTTTTTAACAATCGCATCCATTGCCTTTCCATCGACTGCGGTTAATTGGCGAGAAATGGCATCTGCATCAATCACATCTGCACCCAAAGACTTAAGTTGAGCAGCAACTGTGCTTTTACCACTGCCAATGCCACCTGTGAGTCCGACTCGTTGTGCTCCTAAGTTCATCATTTCTTTGGCTTAATTACGCATTCAGTCCTACCAACTTCAGAATGGATTGAGCACCAAATATCATGGCGGTAAGTCCTGCAATACCAAGAAAAGGGCCAAACGGCACATACGCCCCCTCGCGCAATTGACTTGCGTATTTAAGTCCAATTCCGACAATAGCACCAGCTACGGAGGCCAACAGAATCATTGGTATTAATGCCTGCCAGCCAAACCAAGCACCTAGCGCAGCAAATAGCTTGAAATCACCATAACCCATACCTTCTTTGTCCGTGATGAGTTTAAACACCCAATAGATAGCCCATAGCGAAAGATAACCTCCAACTGCGCCCCAGACAGACGCATCAAGTGTAATACCCGTAACACCTAAAGCAGCCAAAATTAAGCCAGCCCATAGCAAAGGAAATGTCAGATTATCAGGAAGTAATGTGGTATCCCAATCAATCATTGCCAGCGCAACCATGGCTGCACTGAATCCGCACCATGCCATACCTTTTGTTGTAAAGCCCCATTTCCATACACAAATTGCAAACAAAGTACCAACCAGTAACTCCACCATCGGATAGCGCATACTGATTGGGGTCTTGCAATTTGAGCATTTGCCTTTTAAGAACAAGTAACTCAGAATTGGAATATTCTCGTACCACCGAATTTGATGACCGCATTTCTGACAATGTGATCTCGGTTGCATTAAGTTAAATGGCGCTTTTAACTCGGGGTCTTTACCCATGTATTCCGCATGCTCGTCTTCCCATTGACGCTCAAGTATTTTTGGTAGGCGATAAATCACAACATTTAAAAAGCTCCCAATTAACAAGCCAAATAAGCCCGCCAATCCAGCCATCAATACTGAGTCTGTCATGCTGATTGCGCCAGATCAACCGACAACTTGACCAAGTTTGAAGATAGGTAAGTACATTGAAATGACAATACCGCCAATAATGACACCCAAAAATACAATAATGATGGGTTCAAGCAAACTCGACAAGCCGGCAACCATGTCGTCCACTTCGGCCTCGTAGAAATCAGCCGCTTTACCCAACATGTGATCAATTGTGCCCGACTCTTCACCTATCGCGCACATTTGCAAAACCATGGGTGGAAAGAGTGAACGGTTGGTCATGGCATTGGTGAGGCTGGTACCCGTGGATACTTCTTCTTGGATTTTTGTGGTTGCCTCCAAGTACACCGAGTTACCTGCCGCACCCCCAACCGAATCAAGCGCTTCAACCAAGGGCACGCCTGCAGCAAACATGGTCGCTAAAGTTCTGGTCCATCTGGCAACAACCGCCTTTTCAATTAAGGCGCCAAATACTGGGACTTTAAGCAAAACTCTGTCCATCACCATTTGCATTTTTTCGCTGCGTTTCCAAGCTTGGAAAAAGAAGTAAAGTCCACCGCCGATAACGCCAAATATCAGCCACCACCATTTCACAAACATGTCGCTGATTGCCATGACAAACAGTGTGGGAGCAGGTAAATCTGCACCGAATGAACTGAACACACTTTTGAACGCTGGAATGACAAAAAGCATAATGATGGTGACAACCACGAACGCCACCACCACCACGGCGATGGGGTACATCAAGGCAGATTTGATTTTGGATTTAATCGCCTCTGTTTTTTCCATGTAAGTGGCGAGTCGATCCAAGAGCGACTCCAAAATACCTGCCGACTCACCCGCTTCAATTAAGTTGCAATACAGTGTATTGAAGTATTTTGGATATTTACGAAAGGCCGCACTCAGCGATGTACCCGTTTCAACCTCTGTTCGTATATCACCTAACAGCTTAGTGACATTGGGGTTCGGATTACCGCGGCCAACAATATCAAAAGTTTGCAACAGTGGTACGCCCGCTTTCATCATCGTGGCGAATTGGCGCGTGAAAATTGCTATATCTTTTGGCTTGATTGTTCTGCCAGATTTGGTTGCGCGTTTTTTAATCTTGACGGGTATGACGCCTTGGCGACGCAGCGTGGTTTGTACAATGTTTTCACCTGCCGCACGCATTTCTCCACGCACCTGCTTACCCTTGCGGTCTTTTCCTTCCCAGTCGTATACGAACTCTTTCACGCCTTTGACATTCGACTTCTGCGCGTTGGGATTGTTGCCTGCATTCGTTGCCATAAATTCTTGCCGTGTTGGTTAGCTATGCTTGCCTTATCAAAAGTTTGGAGGCGAGTTCCAATAATGCATTGACATGCCTATTGGGTTCAAATTGAATTAAAGCATCAATTGCGCGTTGTGCCTCTATTGCAGCAGCTTCTCGAGATGCATCTAATGCACCAGTGTCGCGTATTATTGACAATATGACCTGAATTTGGGCATTGTCGCCAGTTTCTATTGCGTTTTGTACTATTTTACGTTGCACTGGTTGACTGCGCTGCATTGCAATAATGAGTGGCAAGGTTACTTTGCCTTCTCGCAAGTCATCACCCAAACTTTTGCCCATGACCGTTGGATCACCATCGTAATCCAGCACATCATCAATGACTTGAAATGCGGTCCCTAAAGCTTGGCCATATTCTGCACATGCTGTTTCAACTTTGCTGTTGGATTTGGCCAAAATCGCTGCCAAGCGCGCACTGGCTTCAAAAAGTTTGGCTGTTTTTGACCTGATGACACGCAAATAGGCAGCCTCGTCCAAATCCGCATTGTGAATATTCATCAACTGCATCACTTCGCCTTCAGCGATCACATTTGTTGCATCTGCCAAAATTTGCATCACACGCATGTCGTTGGCATCCACCATCATCTGAAACGCTCGGGAATACAAAAAATCCCCCACCAAAACGCTTGCAGGGTTGCCAAACGATTCGTTGGCTGTTGCCAGACCGCGGCGTAACTCAGACTCGTCTACAACATCATCATGTAGCAATGTTGCCGTATGTATGAACTCCACAACGGCAGCCAAATTAAACCGTTGATCACCTTTGTAACCCAACGCACCACACATCAACAGCAATAAGGCTGGACGTAAGCGCTTACCCCCAGCAGCAATGATGTAGCGAGAAACCTGGCCAACAAGAGGTACTTCAGATGCCAAACGTTGTGCAATCACTGCGTCAACACGCTCCATGTCAGGGGCGATTAATTGAAGTGCGGTTTGACTGGGGCTGGTGTGTGCAAGCAAGATGTATTTACCTAAAGTTCAGCTATTATAGAAAGCTCAAACCCTTGATTCTCTGCAACTCATTATTTTTACCACTGCTTTATTGATAATGCTATAATCTTTGGCTCTACGGAAATCCTTCCGCAGAACTTTTAAAAGAGGTCATTATGTACGCGGTCATAAAAACCGGTGGCAAACAGTTTCGTGTTGTCGCTGGCGAAAAAATTAAAATAGAACAGATTGCTGCGGATGTAGGCCAAGAAGTTGTGATTGATCAGGTGTTGGCTGTCGGAAACGGTGGCGAACTCATGCTTGGCACACCCTTGGTATCCGGTGCGACTGTAACGGCAACTTTGTTGTCACACGGCTTATTCGATAAAGTGCACATTTTCAAAATGCGCCGTCGTAAGCATTATCAAAAACGTCAAGGTCATCGCCAAGGCTATACCGAATTATTCATCGCTGCCATTGCCGACGGTAAAGGCGGCGTCTCCAAAGCTGAAGCTGCAGCCGTCATTCCGGCTCCTAAGGCATTGGCGGCTGCAAGCAAAGGCGGCAAAGACAACTTGGAAATCATCGAAGGCATTGGCCCGAAAATTGCCAAAGTTTTGGTTGAGGGCGGCATTGCCACTTTTGCGCAATTGGCAGCAGCCAAAGCAGATGACATCACAGCCATGCTCAAAGCATCTGGCGGACGTTTCAGCTTAGCCAATCCAGCTTCTTGGGCAGAACAGGCAGCTTTGCTGCGTGATGGCAAGATGGCGGAGTTCAAAGCTCTCACTGACGCCCTCGTCGGTGGTGTTAAAAAATAATTTCTAGCAAAAATATTTCTAGGAACTTTCAGGAGAAAGAAAAATGGCACAAAAAAAGGGCGGCGGCTCGACGCGAAATGGCCGTGATTCCAAGCCAAAAATGCTTGGTGTGAAGGCTTTTGGAGGTGAACTCATTTCTGCGGGTTCTATCATTGTTCGCCAACGTGGCACCAAGTTTCATGCTGGTGACAATGTTGGCATGGGCGTGGATCACACTTTGTTTGCTTTGAAAGACGGCACCGTATCATTTGGTACAAAAGGCGCTTTGAATAAGCAAATGGTCAACATCACACCCGTACAAGCGTAAACAATTCGCTTTGCGTTGCAAAAAGCCCGCATAGCGCGGGCTTTTTGCTTTATGCCGCAGCGCATGACATCAACTAAAATCAAATCATGAAGTTTGTAGACGAAGCTTATATCGACATTTCTGCGGGAGATGGCGGGGCGGGCTGCGTCTCTTTTCGGCACGAAAAATACAAAGAATTCAGTGGCCCTAATGGTGGCGATGGTGGTCGTGGAGGGCATGTGTTCGCTGTGGCTGATGCCAATCTGAACACATTGGTTGATTTTCGTTATTCAAGACGCCATGATGCCAAACGCGGTCAACATGGCATGGGCTCGGACATGTTCGGCGCTGCTGGTGATGACATCACCCTCAAAATGCCCGTTGGCACCATCATCACCGATGCCGAAACGGGTGAAGTGCTGTACGAGCTTTTGGTACCTGGTGAAGTGATCACCATCGCCAAAGGGGGCGACGGTGGCTTTGGCAATATGCGCTTCAAGAGCGCTGTTAACCGTGCACCGCGTCAGAAAACCCCGGGTTGGCCTGGCGAACAAAAAAGCTTGAAATTAGAACTGAAAGTTTTGGCCGATGTCGGTTTGTTGGGCATGCCCAATGCGGGTAAATCGACCTTCATCACCGCCATATCGAATGCCAAACCACGCATTGCGGACTATCCGTTCACGACATTGCACCCCAATTTAGGCGTGGTTCGCGTCGGTCCGGAACAAAGTTTTGTGGTTGCAGATTTGCCGGGTTTGATTGAAGGCGCATCCGAAGGCGCGGGCTTGGGTCACTTGTTTCTGCGACATTTACAGCGCACCCGGCTGTTGCTGCACATCATTGACTTAGCGCCATTTGACGACAGCATTGACCCTGTGGCACAAGCCAAAGCCATCGCCAAAGAATTAAAAAAATACGATGCAGGTTTGTACAAGAAACCACGCTGGCTGGTATTGAATAAACTGGACATGGTGGACAAAGACCAGCGTGCTGGCGTGGTTGCTGATTTTGTCAAACGCATGAAATTCAAAGGGCCTGTATTTGAAATTTCAGCTCTCACACGTGAAGGATGTGAGCCTTTGGTCAAAGCCATCTACAAACACATTCAGTCAGAACAAGTCGCCGACCAAGCACCAGAATACATCGATCCGCGCTTTGTTCCATTACCTGAATAGTACCAGAATCCGCATTCTGCTATAATTAGCATAGCAGTGTAGGCAATAAATATGCCGTCTATAGCCTGATTTTATATATAAATTTATACAGCAATGACTCAAACACTTTTGCAGCACGCCAAACGCATTGTGGTCAAGGTTGGCTCCAGCTTGGTGACCAACGAAGGGCGCGGATTGGACGAATCGGCCATCGCTTTGTGGTGTGATCAAATCGCCAAACTGCGCGCCGATGGGCGCGAAGTCATCATGGTTTCTAGCGGCGCGATAGCAGAAGGCATGAAGCGCTTGGGTTGGGCTACACGTCCCAGCGCCATACACGAGCTGCAAGCGGCGGCGGCTGTTGGCCAAATGGGCTTGGCGCAAATGTATGAAACCAAACTGCGCGAGCAAGGATTGGGCTCTGCGCAGGTGCTGCTCACGCATGCCGACTTGGCCGACCGGGAGCGTTATTTGAACGCCAAATCGACCCTTCTGACACTGCTCAAACATGGTGTCGTACCCGTCATCAACGAAAACGACACCGTTGTGATTGATGAAATTAAATTTGGCGACAACGATACCTTGGGTGCTTTGGTGGCCAACTTGGTAGAAGCGGATGCCTACATCATTCTGACCGACCAGAAGGGCTTGTTCACAGCCGACCCACGTAAAGACCCTTTGGCCAAATTTGTTGACCATGCACAAGCTGGCGATATTGCTCTAGAAGCGATGGCAGGCGGCGCAGGCTCAAGCATTGGGCGTGGTGGCATGCTGACCAAGATACTGGCGGCAAAGCGCGCTGCAGGCTCAGGTGCGTCCACCGTTATCGCGTGGGGACGCGAGCCTAATGCATTGATTCGATTGTCTAAAGGCGAAGCCATCGGCACGTTATTGGTTGCACAAACCCAGAAGAATCAGGCACGCAAACAGTGGATGATGGACCACTTGCAACTGCGTGGTGCGGTGAAGGTGGATGCGGGTGCGGTCAACAAACTGCAAAAGGTTGGAACCAGTTTGCTACCGATTGGTATGACGTCTGTTGAGGGCGATTTCTCGCGTGGCGATGTGATAGCGGTGTGTGACGACCAAGGTAAAGAAATCGCACGCGGCTTGGCCAATTACACCAGCTCGGAAGCACGTCAATTGTGCAAAAAGAGTTCCAGCGAGTTCGAAAAAATCCTGGGCTACATGGCAGAGCCTGAAATGATTCACCGCGACAATTTGGTTTTGAATCGCAACTGATTACAGCTTACGAATTGCCCAGTTTATCGCTATCCGCAGCTATTTGACGTTATTTGCCTGAACGAATTTTGTTCACCAGCGCAGTTGTTGAGTACCCCTTCACAAAGGGCAACACCATGGCTTTGCCGCCATAGCTTTCAACCAGTTTGGTCTCAGCCAAAAGCTGCATGTCGTAATCTCCGCCCTTCACAATGACATCTGGGCGCAGCTCCTTAATCAACTCCAGTGGCGTGTCCTCGTCGAACCATGTCACCAAACTGGCCGCTTCCAACGCAGCCAGCACAGTTGCACGGTCAAGCTCGTTGTTCAATGGTCTGTCCGCTCCTTTGCCTAACCGTTTGGCAGATGCGTCGGTGTTGATTGCCACCACCAAACTGGCACCCAGCGCACGCGCCTGCGCCAGATAGCTGACATGGCCTGCGTGCAATACATCAAACACGCCATTGGTAAAAATCACTGGTTTTGGCAATTCGACAACTCGCGATTGCGCATCTTTTCGCGAGACGATTTTGTCAAAGATTGCAGGCAACTTCGCCATAGCGCAGATAGTTTGATTGAAGTCGTGTTATGCCGGAATGGTGTCAATGAAACTCTGCCTTTGCATGAGTTTTTCCTGTAATTTGGCTAAATTCGGATGTGCCAAGCGCCAATTGATATCAGGGAATCGAAAATCCAAATAACCCAATGCCGTCCCAACCGCCACATCAGACAAGGTCAAATGGATGGCCGAACAATATGGCTTGTCAGCCAGTCCCTTGCTCATCGCCAATAAACTGTCATTCACTTTGCCGAGCTGGCGGTCTATCCAGGCTTGGCTGCGCTGGGCCTCTGTGCGGCCTGACCAAGTGGCTTCCAGACGCGCCAAAACTGCGGCGTCCAGCAAACCATCGGCCAACGCTTCCCAAGTTTTAACTTCAGCACGCTCTCGACCTGAAGATGGGATAAGTTTGCCAACAGGAGAAAGCACATCCAAATATTCAACAATCACGCGAGAATCAAACAATGCTTCGCCCGCATCCAACACCAGACAGGGCACCTTACCCAAAGGATTGGCGTGCAAAATACCTGTATCGGCCGCCCAAACGTTATCGACCACATAGCTGTATTCGAGTTTCTTTTCAGCCATCACGATTCGGACCTTACGGACATAGGGGCTGGAATTGGTGCCTATTAGTTTCAACATTCGGTAAGTCAAGTTTTGGTTTAGTAAATTAAATGCAACTCTGCATCTTTTTTATCATTCTACAAGATGCCACTGATCATTTTCGGTATCGAGTAGGGTTTGAACTTTTCAGCCACTTTATTGGTCAAAGCTTAAGCTGATTAAGCAAATTAAATCAGTGTTTGATTTACAACAAACCAATCGCGCTTGATAATCATACAATGAAGTTCGTGTTTGCAACCTAACTTGGGCCTTATTACACAATATGAGATTACGCCATCACATTTTTGTTACATGTTTGGCCATTTTTGCAACCTCAATCACATGGGCACAGAATGGCGTCAGTCCAAATAGCATTTTGATCGGACAGTCAATCACTTTGCAAGGTGGCAAAAATGATTATGGTTTGGCTGTAAAGGCGGGCATTGAAACCTATTTGAGTGACGTGAATAGCAAAGGTGGTGTTTACGGGCGCCAAGTTGTTTTAAAAACATTGGACGATGACAACAACGTCGATAAAGCTGAAGCCAATGCGCGTGAACTGATCAACAAGGAGAAGGCTTTTATTCTTTTTGGTTCGATCGAAGGTGGGCCTTCAACTGCTGTGATGAAAGTCACCAACGAATTGAACGTTCCTTTTTTTGGCCCTATGGCTGGGTCACCCACATTGCGCAGACCCCATCAAGCTTTGGTATTTCCCGTGCGCGCAGAACACCGGGAAGAGTTTCGCGCCATGCTAAAGCAAGCAAAGGGTTTGGGCATCAGCAAAGTTGCTTTTATACGATCTGACTCTGAAACAGGGGAGCAACACCTTGCCAACGTCAAAGTACTCTGTGAAGGCTTGGGTATGCAGTTGGTGCTGGATATGCCATTTAAGTCTCAGGTGACAGACGCACAATTAGAAGCTTACGCGCAACAAATTGAGCACAAAGGTGCGCAAATGGTACTCAACCACGGCAGTGTGGGTGTATATGAAAAATTGATTCGCAAAATGCATGCCCGTGGTGGCGTGCATCCAGCCATCTATGCCGTCAACTCTGGCTCGGCCCAAATGGCTAAACACCTTGGCCCTTTGGCGCAAGGCATTATTTTTTCGCAAGTTGTTCCCTCCCCGTGGGAGAAAAAAACCGCAATCACCAGGGAATACCAAGACGCATTTACACGCGCCAAATCTGGTCAGGATTTTTCATATGGCAGTTTGGAAGGGTATATCACCGCCAAAGCTTTGGTGCTTGCTTTGCGGCAAGCCGGTCCCAAATTAACACGCGAGAGTTTCCTGAAAGGTCTACACAATACAAACCTCGATATCAACGATATCAAAATCGCATACAAAACCAATGATCATATTGGCTTGTCATTTGTGGATTTATCTATCGTCAACCGCGAAGGGCGCTTCATTCACTGACTTACAATCAGTGCATGACATCCCACAGCACCACGAACACTCAAAGTACATCCGAATTTTCAGCATTGACAGCGCTGTCACCGCTTGACGGACGCTATGCGGCCAAGTTGGCCAAGCTTAGACCCATCATGAGTGAATGGGGTTATTTGCAATACCGTGTACAAGTTGAGATTACATGGTTCGTGGCCTTGAGTGATGCAGGATTTGACGAATTCAAACCATTATCAAAAGCGGCTCGCTCGCACCTGTTGAACATCATGGCGAATTTTTCAGATCGTGATGCACAAGCCATTAAAAACATTGAAAAAGTAACCAACCACGATGTCAAAGCCGTTGAGTACTGGTTAACGGGTTACTATGCCGGCACAGGTGATACCAAAACTTGGGTCAAGGGTCAATTGGATGCCTTGCCAGAATTACATGCCATGCGCGGGTTTGTGCATTTTGCTTGCACATCTGAAGACATTAACAACACCAGCCATGCGCTGCAGTTAAAAGCTGGGCGTGATCATGTGCTGTTGCCAGCGTTGGATGACATCATTACCAAATTGCGTGAGATGTCTCATGCATATGCAGCGGTACCCATGCTCAGCCGCACCCACGGCCAGACTGCCAGCCCGACCACCGTCGGCAAAGAAATAGCCAACGTGATGATGCGTTTGGTGAAGGCACGCGACAACATTGCCCGGGTCAGCATCATGGCCAAGATGAATGGTGCAGTTGGTAACTACAACGCGCACTTATCGGCATGGCCTGCCTTCGACTGGGAAACGTTCAGCAAAGGTGTGGTTGAACGTCCTGAACCTAGTAACTCTGCCGTCGAAGCTTTTGGTTTGGGCTTAACGTTTCAGCCTTACAGCATACAAATCGAGCCGCATGATTACATGGCCGAAATGTTTGATGCGACTGCCCGCGCCAATACCATCTTGATTGATTGGGCACGCGATGTATGGGCTTACGTGAGCTTGGGTTACTTCAAACAAAAGCTCAAAGCGGGTGAGATCGGATCTTCCACCATGCCACACAAAGTGAATCCCATTGCCTTTGAAAATGCGGAAGGCAATTTGGGTATGGCCAACGCCATGCTCAAACACTTGAGTGAAAAGCTACCCATCTCCCGTTGGCAGCGTGACCTCACTGACAGCACGGTGTTGCGTAACATGGGTGTGGCGTTCGGCTACACCACATTGGCCTACAGCTCCATGATGGTCGGCTTGAACAAACTGGAGCTCAATGAGTCTGCTCTGAACCATGATTTGGATGCCGCATGGGAAGTGTTAGCTGAACCGATTCAAACCGTGATGCGGCGTTATGGCGTGCAAGGCGCCTACGAAAAGCTCAAAGAAGCCACACGCGGCAACACCGTTACCGCTGCAGATTTGCATCAACTGATTTCATCTTTAGAAATACCTGAAACAGAGAAAACCCGCTTGCTGGCCATGACGCCCGCCAGTTATATTGGGAAAGCTACCGAGTTGGCCAAGCGAGTCTAGGTGACGCTGGCTTGTTTCACCTGTTTATATGAGTTTTCAGGCTGTATGCGGCATGTTTATTGCCTATAGTGCTATGTTAATTATAGCATAAATTACCCTCACCACTTGCACACATGGCCATCAAATCCACTATTTTCAAAGCCAATTTGTCGATTGCTGATATTGACAACAGCTATTACGCGGACCACGCATTCACCTTAGCCAGACACCCCAGCGAAACGGACGAGCGCATGATGATTCGTTTGGCTGCCATGGCTTTTCAAGCGCATCAGTTGCAAACCGTCTGCGGTGGCGACGGCACGTTAGCATTTGGCGCTGGCTTATCAGACCCCAATGATCCCGATGTGTATTTGCGTGATTACACACAGGCCACTCGTTTGTGGATTGAAGTGGGTGCGCCTGAAGAAAAACCAATCATGCGTGCTTGTGGCAAATCAGATATGGTGATGGTGTATTGTTTCAATCATGCGGCCGAAGTGTGGTTTAAAGCAATTGAAAACAAAGTTAATCGCGCCAAAAATTTGCAAATTTGGCGCATACCCACTGCGCAATCTCAAGAACTCGCCAAGTTGGCCAATCGCAGCATGCAGTTGCAAGCGACCATACTAGAAGGGACACTCACACTCGATGATGGAAAGCACTCTGCTGCAGTAGAGTGTGTGCGTTGGATGTAAAAAGCCTCGCAATCCGAAGAAAAGCGAGGCTTTTGAATTCATCTGCTACCCAATATAGGGCGCTTAGATAGATTATTTATTTTTGCGGTATTTACGTAACGCAGCGATTTCAGCAGCAATGGCGTACAACTCCGATTGTGCTTTGGCAATATCGAATTCACCTTTGGCATTTTTCAGTACTTCCTCAGCAGCCGCTTTTGCCAAGTTGGCTTTTTCTTCGTCCAAATCTTTTCCGCGCACCGCTGTGTCTGACAGCACCGTGACGCAATTTGGTTGCACTTCGAGAATACCGCCAGCTACAAAAATAAACTCTTCTGTGCCATCGGCTTTTTCAATGCGCACAGAACCTGCCTTGATGCGAGAAATCAAAGGCGTATGGCGTGGGTATATGCCCAGTTCGCCCGCTTCACCTGGCAAAGCCACAAACTTAGCTTCACCAGAGAAGATGGATTCTTCTGCACTGACCACATCAACATGAATAGTGTTCATGATTTACCTTTGCTCAATTAAGCAGCCAATTTTTTCGCTTTTTCAAACGCTTCGTCAATCGTGCCCACCATGTAGAACGCTTGCTCTGGCAAGTGATCGCACTCGCCATTCACAATCATCTTAAAGCCACGGATGGTTTCTGACAAGGGCACGTATTTACCTGGAGAGCCAGTAAACACCTCGGCCACATGGAATGGTTGGCTCAAGAAACGCTGGATTTTACGAGCACGTGCCACGGCCAGTTTGTCCTCAGGCGCCAAGTCGTCCATACCCATGATCGCAATAATATCGCGCAACTCGCGGTAACGTTGTAAAGTTCCTTGCACTGCACGCGCAGTGTTGTAATGATCCTCGCCCACAACCAAAGGAGACAATTGACGGCTGGTAGAGTCCAAAGGATCAACCGCTGGGTAGATACCCAAAGAAGCGATGTCACGAGACAACACGACGGTTGAATCCAAGTGAGCGAAAGTTGTCGCTGGCGATGGATCGGTCAAGTCATCCGCTGGCACGTAAACAGCTTGGATAGAAGTGATGGAGCCGACTTTAGTGGATGTGATACGTTCTTGTAAACGACCCATTTCTTCCGCCAATGTTGGTTGGTAACCCACAGCAGAAGGCATACGACCCAATAAAGCGGACACTTCGGTACCGGCCAATGTATAACGGTAAATGTTGTCAACGAAGAACAACACGTCTTTGCCTTCGTCACGGAAAGATTCTGCAATGGTCAAACCAGTCAAAGCCACGCGCAAACGGTTGCCTGGTGGCTCATTCATCTGACCGTAAACCATCGCCACTTTGGAGTTTTCGAGGTTTTCTAAATCAACCACTTTTGAGTCAGCCATCTCGTGGTAGAAGTCATTACCCTCACGCGTACGTTCACCCACACCCGCGAATACCGACAAACCGCTGTGCGCTTTGGCGATGTTGTTGATCAATTCCATCATGTTCACGGTTTTACCCACACCCGCACCACCGAACAAACCAACTTTACCGCCTTTTGCGAATGGGCAAACCAAATCAATCACCTTGATACCTGTTTCAAGCAATTCTTGTGATGGGCTGAGTTCATCATATTCAGGCGCTTTGCGGTGAATGGAAGAAGTTAATGTTGAAGCCACAGGTCCACGCTCGTCGATTGGCGTACCCAATACATCCATGATGCGGCCCAAAGTGGCTTTGCCAACTGGAACCATAATGGGTTGAGCGGTGTTTTGTACCACCATACCGCGGCGCAAACCGTCGGATGAACCCAGCGCAATGGTACGCACAATACCGTCACCCAATTGTTGCTGAACTTCCAGCGTCAATGTGGAGCCGTCCATTTTAAGGGCGTCATAAATTTTGGGCATTTTGTCACGCGGAAATTCCACGTCAACCACCGCACCGATACACTGAACAATTTTGCCTTGGACTTGAGCCATTTTTTGCTCCAAAAAAATTAATACAAAAACTTAAAATCTAAAACTTGAACTAAAAACTTTTACCTGGTTTGCTGCAATAGCTTTGCTATGCCACCGCCGCAGCTCCTGCCACAATTTCTGACAACTCTTTGGTAATCGCAGCTTGACGGGTTTTGTTGTAAATCAACTTCAACTCGGCAATCACGTTGCCTGCATTGTCAGTCGCCGCTTTCATGGCCACCATGCGTGCAGCATGCTCTGATGCAATGTTTTCTGCTACCGCTTGGTAAACCAAAGCTTCGGCATAGCGCACCAACAAATCGTCAATCACCGCTTGTGCATCTGGCTCATAGATGTAATCCCAACCATGCTTCACACCCGTTGCAGCTTCGCTCTTTTGTGCTTGTTCTTGCAACTTGGCTTGCGACAAAGGCAGTAGCTGCTCGGTCACTGGCTCTTGCCGCATGGTGGTGACAAACTTGTTGTAGCACAACACAACTGAATTGATTTCACCACGCGCATACGCGTCCAACAAAACCTTGACTGGACCGATTAATTTATCAAGATGGGGTTTGTCACCTAAATGGGTGACATGCGACACCACTTTCGCGCCCATACGAGATAAAAAGCCCAAACCTTTGCTGCCTATGGCAACCGATTGTGCGGTTTGACCTGCAGCGTGACTTTCGCGCAAGCGAGTCGTTAAGGCGCGAAACAGATTGGTATTCAATCCACCGCATAAACCTTTGTCTGTACTGACCACAATGTAACCCACTGATTTGGCATCATTGGTTTTCATAAAGGCATGCACATACTCAGGATTAGCCTCTCCCAAATTCGCAGCGATGTTGCGTATCTTTTCACTGTATGGTCGCGCTGCGCGCATGCGCTCTTGCGCTTTGCGCATCTTGGAAACAGAAATCATTTCCATCGCCTTGGTGATCTTCTTGGTGTTTTCAACCGATTTGATCTTGGTGCGTAGTTCCTTGCCGGATGCCATGATTGCCCCTTGTCTGTTTATTGACTAATCAGCAACTTATGCAAATGACTTCTTAAACGCTGCAGTGGCAGTGGTCAATTCAGCTTCCGCGTCTTTGTCCATTGCTTTTGCAGCTTCTAATTTGGCCAACAATGCAGCATGTTTGTCTTTCAAGTAGGCATGCAAGCCGTGCTCAAAAGCCAACACTTTGTTAACAGCGACGTCATCCATGAAACCTTTGTTGACGGCAAACAATGTTGCACCCATCAAACTGATAGGTTGTGGCGTGTACTGCGCTTGCTTGAGCAACTCAGTCACGCGTGCACCGCGGTCCAACTGTTTACGTGTGGCTTCATCCAAATCAGAAGCAAACTGTGCAAAAGCTGCCAATTCACGGTACTGCGCCAAATCGGTACGAATACCGCCTGACAAGCTCTTAATGATTTTGGTTTGTGCAGCGCCACCAACGCGAGACACAGAAATACCGGCGTTAATCGCAGGACGGATACCGGCGTTAAACAATGATGTTTCCAAGAAAATCTGTCCGTCAGTAATTGAAATCACATTGGTCGGCACGAATGCAGACACGTCACCCGCTTGCGTTTCAATAATCGGCAATGCGGTTAATGAGCCTGTTTTGCCCTTGACAGCACCTTTGGTGAAATCTTCGACGTACTTCTCATTCACACGAGCGGCACGCTCTAACAAGCGGCTGTGGAGATAGAACACGTCGCCAGGGTAAGCTTCACGGCCTGGTGGACGGCGCAATAACAATGACACTTGACGGTATGCCACGGCTTGTTTAGACAAATCGTCATACACAATGAGTGCATCTTCACCGCGATCACGGAAGTATTCACCCATGGTACAACCAGAGTAAGCGCTAACATATTGCATAGCAGCAGATTCTGATGAAGTGGCAGCGACGACAATGGTATATTCCATGGCGCCGGCTTGCTCTAAAGAGCGCACAACGTTTTTAACGGATGAAGCTTTTTGTCCAATCGCCACATAAATGCAGGTGACGTTTTGACCTTTTTGGTTGATGATGGCGTCAATCGCAACGGCTGTTTTGCCCGTTTGACGATCGCCAATGATCAACTCACGCTGACCACGACCGATTGGCACCATGGAGTCAATTGACTTCAAGCCGGTTTGCATTGGTTGGTCAACAGATTTACGAGCAATCACGCCTGGCGCCACTTTTTCAATCACGTCAGTCATCTTGGCATTGACAGGACCTTTGCCATCGATGGGTTGACCCAAGGCATTGACAACGCGGCCACGCAACTCAGGACCAACAGGAACTTCCAAAATACGGCCAGTACATTTAACCGTATCGCCTTCAGAAATGTGTTCGTATTCACCCAAGATAACTGAACCAACAGAGTCGCGCTCAAGGTTCAAGGCCAAACCATAGGTTGGCAGGCCATCGCTACCAGCGGGGAATTCCAACATCTCGCCTTGCATCACATCAGACAGACCGTGAATGCGGCAAATGCCGTCGGACACTGACACCACAGTGCCTTGGTTGCGAATGTTCGCGCTGGCTGACAAGCCTTCGATACGGCTTTTGATCAGATCAGAGATTTCTGCGGGATTGAGTTGCATGACTCTTTCCTTCTTTCTTTATTGAGTTAAATTAACCATGCCTTGAACACCGAAGCCTAAGCTCAAGCCGTCAAAGCCACTTTCATTTGTTGCAAGCGGGCTTTCACAGAAGTGTCTAGCACTTCATCACCCACCACGACACGAATACCACCAATCAATTCTGGCTGCAAGACAACTGATAAATTGAGCTTGCGTTTGAATTGCGCCTCCAAAGTCTTTCCCAAATCTGCCAAAGCAGCAGCATCAATCGGAAAAGCACTGTGCACAATGGCGTCTGAAGAACCGCTTTGCGCATTTTTCAATGCACGAAACTGCGCTGCCATTTCTGGCAAAGCGTTCAAGCGACCGTTTTCAATGACTGTACGCAAAAAGTTTTTGGCAGCTTCAGGCAAATCAACTTTGGCTACGCCAACTATCAAATCAAAAATTTGATTGGTGCTGGCTTTAGGACTGTCTGCAAACTGCTGCAACTGTTCATTTTGTGCAATTGCAGACAACGCGTCCACCCAAACAACAGCGCTGCTCAAGTCTTTAGAAGTTGCCTTAAAAAGTGCCTCCGCATAAGGGCGGGCAATGGTTGCTAGTTCAGCCATAAGGTGCTCGTATCGTTCAATTCAAAAATAGTGTTAGTCTTAAAGTTCAGTCTTTAAGCGGCCTAACAAATCGGCGTGCGCACTGGCATTGACTTCTTTGCGAAGGATTTGCTCTGCACCTTTGACCGCCAACGAGGCAACTTGCTCACGCAATGTTTCACGCGCTTTGACGGTTTGTTGCTCTGCTTCAGCTTTGGCAGCAGCAATAATTTTATTGCCCTCTTCCATTGCTTTGGCTTTAGCCTCTTCCACAATGGCCTGTCCGCGACGCTCAGCATCGGCCAAGCGTGCAGCAGTTTCAGTGCGCGACTTAGCTAACTCGTCTTCTACACGCTTGTTTGCGTTAGTCAACTCAGTTTTTGCTTTGTCAGCCGCAGCCAAACCATCAGCAATTTTTGCAGCGCGTTCATCCAATGCCTTCGCCATCGGTGGCCACACGAATTTCATCGTGAATGCCACCAACAGCACGAAAACGATCAGCTGCGCTATCAGGGTTCCGTTAATACTCACTGGAAATCTCCTTCAATGAAGTTTTGAGATAACAAGCGAATGATTACTTAACCAAACGTGCGATTTGAGCGAGGAATGGGTTAGCAGTAGCGAACCACAAAGCAATACCGGTACCGATAATGAACGCCGCGTCAATCAAACCAGCCAAAACGAACATCTTGGTTTGCAATTCGCCCATCAATTCTGGTTGGCGAGCAGCTGACTCAAGGTATTTGCTACCCATGATACCGATACCGATACAAGCACCCAAAGCGCCCAAACCAATGATCAAACCAGCAGCGAGAGCGGCAAAACTAATGACTTCCATGATGACTCCTAGATTAAAAAACGAAAAGAAAAAATAAAACCAACGCTAAACTAAAAAAATTCAATGCGCGTCATGCGATTGACCGATATACACCAAAGTCAACATCATGAACACAAAAGCTTGCAATGTAATGATGATGATGTGAAACACAGCCCAGGCCCAGCCTGCCACCACATGTAAACCCAACAAAGCCAAACTTCCCGGCTCAAGCGACAAAGCCCATGAACCACCCAGCAAGGCGATCAGCATGAACACCAATTCGCCAGCATACATATTGCCAAACAATCGCATGCCATGCGATACCGTTTTGGCCGTAAATGAAATGAGCTGTTCAGCCACGTTAACAACCGCCAAAATGACTGCATAAATGGGGTTTTTGCTGGTGCCAAACGGGGCAGACACCAATTCATGCGCCCAACCGCCCATGCCTTTGATTTTCATGTTGTAAAACAAGCAAATCACCAAGACACCTACCGACAAACCCATGGTGACAGACAAGTCAGCCGTTGGTACCACACGTAAATAAGCGTGATGCGGGTCATGACCCATTGCGCCGTAAATTTTTTCCCAGACCAGCGGCAAGAAATCCAGTGGCAGCAAGTCCATGGCATTGAGTAGGAAAATCCAAACAAATACTGTCAAAGCCAAAGGTGCAACCAATTTGCGGCTGTTGGCATTGTGCACAATGGATTTGGCTTGGTCATTGACCATGTCAAACAAAATTTCGACCGCTGCTTGCAAGCGACCTGGCACACCCGACGTGGCTTTTTTGGCCGCTTTCCACAAGAAAAAACTACCAACCAAACCGAGCAAAATCGAGAAGAAGATGGAGTCGTAGTTGAAAACTGAAAAATCGACAATTTCAGTTTGCTTTTTGTTTTGCCAATGCGTCAGGTGGTGAACAATGTAATCACTGGCTGTTGGGCCGGCGTGCTCACCTGTTTTAATTGCCGATGTTGCTGCTTCAGACATATTTAACTCTTATGTTTTTTCGCTTATGAATTACGCTTAAACTCGCTCAATGAATCGCTTGATTCAAACCATCACTTTATAACCTGAGGTTGACGAGAAGCTTTCATTCGTCTTTTCAACCACAAAATCACCCAAACCAGCTTCATGGTGATGATTAAGCCTATTAGCATTGCCAACCAGTCCAAATTTGTCACCACACGAGGTGCCAGCGCAATCAAGGCTATTGACACCGCAATTTTTAGCGCTTCCCAGACAAAAAAACCAAACCCTGCGGTGATGGCATTCATGCTTGAGAACCGACTCATTAACCCTCTGGCAAACAAAGCGGCTGGAATGACCACAACCATAACCCCGTATGCCAGCGACAAAGCAAGCTCTGCTTTGCCAGTAATCAACCCCACCGCCACCGCCACCGCCAGTCCGGCAAACAACTGCCCGACTATGATGCGCCAAGGTGAGATAACTGTACCCTGCTGACGAAAATCCATTTGCAAGCGCTGCGCTTGTTCGGCCGTTAGAGGCTGAATTGCGTCTGGCCTCTCATCGTCAAGATGATTTGACGCAAGCAACTTGGCATCTTGTTTTTTCAAATGTTTCGACAGCAAAGCTCTTGCAAACATATGAAAACCTCAAAAGTACGCTTCATCAGCAAAGCCATTCATTATACGTATAAACCCGCGTTTTTGTACACTAAATTGTATTTAGTGCGATGAAATCCGGCTAATTTTGACCGCTTGCCTGCAAAAGGGTTACATTGTGCGGCACACTGTATGACATCTGAAAGCAACTTCATGACCACTATTTTCTTCAAATTTCTGCACCTTGCGGCAGCCATTGTTTGGATAGGCGGCATGGCTTTTATGCTTTGGTTTTTACGACCCGTCGCGACGACCCAGCTGCAAGCAGCGCAGCGCGCGCCTTTGATGGCAGGCGTTATGGGGCGCTTTTTTCCTGCAGTTTGGCTTTGCATTGCCTTGCTAATGGGCACCGGCACATTGATGCTCCTAACCCTCGGCATGAAATCTGCGCCCCTGGGTTGGCATCTCATGCTGGGCATTGGGCTGCTGATGTTCGCCGTCTTTGGGCACCTTTATTTTGGTCCGTTTAAGCACTTAAAACGAGCAATAACCGTCACAGATTGGCCCGAAGCTGGACGCCGCTTAGGCCAAATACAAGGGCTGGTCAAACTCAATTTCGTCCTCAGTTGGTTGGCCATTGCGGCTGTATTTTTTCTGCACTGAATTTTTCTTGTCATTGCCAAGCCGCGATAATGGCGGCATGAGCGACCCTAAATCAAGCCCAACAAACCCATCGAACCCGTCACCCAAAAACGCAACGCCAGCGGCTGACGAGTCCTTGATTGTTTACCCGTGCGTGTTCCCCATTAAAGTGATGGGCGCCAAAGTGGAGGGTTTTGTCCACGCCATCACCCTCATCGCACATGAGTTTGACCCCACATTCGACGCCACAACCATCGAACTGCGCGAAAGCAAAGCGGGCAATTATTTGGGCATCACCATCCACATCACCGCCACATCGCGTGCACAACTGGACGAAATCTACCGCACCTTGTCTACACACCCCATGGTGAAAATGGCACTGTAATCGACCATGCCCACCCTAGACTGGCTCAACCGCGCCGCCGCCTTCACCACCGCTGCCAAAGTGCCATACCGGCTGCTGGAACAAGTGTCCGCGCACGGCACGGGCGCTGCTGACAACTTGCTGATTCAAGGCGACAACCTGGAAACCCTCAAAGCGCTGCTGCCCTTTTACCGAGGTCAAGTGAAATGCGTCTTCATCGACCCGCCCTACAACACCAAAAGCGCCTTTGAGCACTACGACGACAACCTAGAGCACGCCCAGTGGCTAACCATGATGTTGCCGCGCCTGCAGCTGCTGCGCGAACTGCTCAGTGAAGACGGCTCGATTTGGGTGACCATTGATGACAATGAGGGGCATTACCTCAAGGTGATGATGGATGAGGTGTTTGGGCGGGGGAATTTTGTTGCGAATGTGGTTTGGCAGAAGAAATTTCAAGCTCAAAGTAATGCAGTCGGAATCTCGGACTCACACGACCATGTGCTGGTTTTTGCGAAGCAAAAGCTAAAAGTTAAAATGGAATTGCTAGCTAGATCAGAAGCTTCAAAAGCTAAATATACCAACGCTGATAAAGATCCACGGGGAGTCTGGATGTCTGACAATTTTACAGTTAGCCTTACCAGCGGGCAACGTGGTGCGCAGTTTGCAAGAACTGGTGTTTCTTCAAATATCTATTCCATATTTTCACCAAGCGGGAGAGAGTCTCTACCGCCTAGTGGCACATGCTGGCGTTTTAGCAAAGAACGATTTGAGGAATTACTCAAGGACAACAGAGTTTGGTTTGGCAATACAGGCAGTAGTGCACCGCGTCTAAAACGGTTTTTACATGAAGTGCAAGACGGTGTAGTTCCTAATTCAATCTGGTTGCGAGAAGATGCGGGTGATAACTTGGAAGCAAAGCGAGAAATTGTTGAGTTGGATGAGGTAGATGTTTTCGCAACCCCAAAACCTGAACGTCTCCTGCAACGCATTCTGCAAATCGCAACAAACCCTGGCGACCTCGTCCTCGACAGCTTCCTAGGCAGCGGTACCACCGCTGCGGTGGCGCACAAAATGGG
>CALMEI010000023.1 GCA_937863225.1 uncultured Polaromonas sp. | reverse complement strand
AGGAATGCGGCGCTTGACGCGGGCCAGCAGCTTATCAACATCGTCCAAAACCGCTTGCACATCCAAGTCTGGGTACTCATCTTGTGCCAGCGCTGTGGCAGCTTCCAATAGTGGAAAATGCCCATCGCTGGACGAGTCATCGCTGACCAGCAATTTGAAATACTCTAGTGGCGTTGGGACTTGGTAGTCGAGCTGCATAACGCCATTATGAACTAATTTTGATAGGCTTCAATTGGCACGCAACTACAGAATAAATTGCGATCACCATACACATTGTCCACTCGTCCGACGGGTGTCCAGTATTTGTTTTGTTTCAAACTGACCAGTGGATAGGCACCAACTTCACGACTGTAAGGTCGTGTCCATTCATCACCCAACAAACTGGCTGCCGTATGTGGTGCGTGCTTCAAAGGGTTGTTGTCCTGTGGCCAAACACCTTTTTGCACTTGTTCAATCTCTGCACGGATGGCTATCATGGCATCAATGAAACGATCTAATTCATACAGCGTTTCACTTTCCGTCGGTTCCACCATGAGCGTACCCGGCACTGGAAAACTCAGTGTGGGCGCATGAAAACCATAATCAATCAATCGTTTGGCAACATCCTCTGCGGATATGCCATTGGCTCCGCCTGTGGCTTCTTTGAGTGGACGTAAATCCAAAATGCATTCATGCGCGACATAGCCTTTGCTGCTGGCGTACAAGGTTGGGAAATGGTCTTTCAATCTCGCACTGATGTAGTTGGCACTCAATATCGCAACCTCGGTTGCTGCTTTAAGTCCTGATGCGCCCATCATGCGGCAATACATCCAGCTGATGGGCAATACCGCAGCATTCCCCATTAGAGCAGCGCTAACGGCACCCACGCCGCTTTTCACACCGCTTGATGCATGTCCTGGTAAGTAAGGCACGAGGTCTGCAACAACGCATACAGGACCCACACCCGGACCGCCACCACCATGTGGAATGCAAAAAGTTTTGTGCAAATTTAAATGGCTCACATCGCCACCAAATGCACCTGGAGCGGCCAAGCCCACCAACGCATTCATATTCGCACCATCCACATAAACACGACCACCATAACTGTGCACCATGGCGCACAATTCTTTTACACTGGTTTCAAATACACCATGTGTGCTGGGGTAGGTGATCATCACACAAGCCAAATTTGCAGCATGCTGTTCGCACTTGGCTTTCAAATCAAGCAAATCAACATTACCTTGCTCATCGCATGCGGTCACCACCACTGTCATCCCTGCCATTTGTGCACTGGCTGGGTTGGTACCGTGGGCGCTCGAAGGAATCAAGCAGATATTGCGGTGAGACTGACCATTGGCATCGAAATAGGCCTTGATCGCCAATAACCCAGCATATTCACCTTGACTGCCCGCATTGGGTTGCAGGCTGATGCCAGCGTAGCCTGTGGCTTGGCACAACCAAGCACGCAATTGTTCATCCAATATGGCATAGCCTTGCAATTGATCTTTTGGCGCAAACGGATGGATGTTGGCAAATTCTGGCCATGTGATGGGCAACATTTCGCTGGTGGCGTTGAGCTTCATGGTGCAACTGCCCAGTGGAATCATGCTGCGATCCAAGGCCAAATCTTTGTCACTCAGCATGCGTATATAACGCAGCATGGCCGTTTCGCTATGGTGTGTGTTGAAAACAGGGTGCGCCATAAAGTGGCTGGTGCGACGCAGTGATGCCGGAATTGCACCATCTAATTTGTCAGACAAGGCTTCAAAATCAGGCACAGCAGGATTGTTGTTCGGACAAATTCCCTTTTGTGCAAACAATGACCACAGCAAAGCCACATCGTCGCGTGAGGTGGTCTCATCCAAGCTCACGCTGACGTACCCTGGCCATGATTGACGCAAATTGACACCATGCTCTCTTGCCAATGCCATCAATTGATCAGCTTGCTTTAATTGCACAGTGAAGGTATCAAAACAATGGTCTTGCTTCACCGCATAGCCCATATCGCGCAAACTTTGTGCCAACACAGCCGTGTATTGGTTGATGCGTTTGGCCATGCGTATCAAACCGTGTGGGCCGTGGTACACCGCATACATGCTGGCCACAACAGCAGGCAATACTTGCGCTGTACAAATGTTCGATGTGGCTTTTTCGCGGCGAATATGTTGCTCACGGGTTTGCAATGCCAAGCGGTAAGCTGGGTTGCCATGTGCATCCACACTGACACCCACCAAGCGGCCTGGCATGGATCGTTTGTGTTCATCACGACAAGCCATGAAAGCGGCATGAGGCCCACCATTACCCATGGGCATGCCAAAGCGCTGTGTGGTACCAATGCAAATGTCGGCACCCCATTCACCCGGTGGTGTCAGCAAGGTGAGCGCCAGTAAATCAGCCGCCACAATGAAAGCCGCTTGCTTGTTGTGCGCTGTTGCCACATCGGCACGCAAATCATCGATGCGACCACTGGTGGTGGGGTACTGCGCCAACACCGCAAAATAATCGGTTTGCAAAGCTGCGACCCATGCTTCATGCGAATTTGCCAATAGCACCGTGATGCCCAATGGTTTGGCGCGTGTCTGTATCACCTCTATCGTTTGCGGATGGCAATCACCTGCCACAATGAACACATTGCTTTTTGATTTAACACTGCGTTTGGCCAGCGTCATCGCTTCTGCCGCTGCGGTGGCCTCATCCAACATGGACGCATTGGCCATGGGTAAACCCGTTAAATCGCACACCATGGTTTGGAAATTGACCAATGCCTCCATGCGGCCTTGGCTGATTTCAGCTTGATACGGTGTGTAAGCGGTATACCACGCCGGGTTTTCCAAAATGTTGCGCAAAATCACACCTGGCGTGTAGGTGCCATAGTAGCCTTGACCGATGAAACTTTTAAGCTGCTTGTTTTTGGATGCAATGGTTTTCAATTCGGCCAATGCTTGCGCTTCAGATATCGGATCTGGCAAATCCATTGCCGTGGTGCGTTGGATACTCTGCGGTACGATGTCATGCATCAATGCTGCACGGCTCGTGGCACCCACTGCTTTGAGCATTTTGGCTTCGTCATCACAGTCAACGCCAATATGGCGCGCCAAAAATTCACTGGCATTTTCGAGTTCAAGCAAGTTGGCTGCGGTTTTCATGGATGTGAACAAGTTGTTAATTGATTAAGCTGAAAATTTTGTGTAAGAGGTTTCATCCATCAAGGCCGCAATTTGCGTGGCATCGGACAGTTTGACTTTGAAAAACCAGCCAGCACCCAATGGGTCAGAATTGGCCAAAGCTGGGTCGGCACGCAGCGCTTCGTTCACTTCGGTGATGACACCGCTAACGGGCATGTACACATCCGCGGCCGCTTTGACCGATTCCACAACACCGGCCACATCTTTTTGTGCGAAAGTGGCTCCCACTTCAGGTAAGTCTACAAACACCACATCGCCTAATGCATCTTGAGCGTGGTGCGTGATTCCGACTGTTGCGATGGCGCCTTCAACTTTGAGCCATTCGTGGTCTTCTGTGTATTTGATGGTCATGCTGCTTTCTCCTAATAAAGTTGGAATGAATGAAAAATTAAAAATTAACTTATCCGCGGAAATATTTGTTGGGAACAAATGGCATGGCCGCGACTTCCATCACCACCACTTTGCCGCGCACCAAGGCGTTGATGCGGGTACCGATTGATGCATCAGCGACGTTCACATAGCCCATTGCAATCGGTTTGTCTAAGGTGGGGCTGAGCAAGCCACTGGTCACTTCGCCAATGCGATTGCCGCTGGTGTCTTGTAGCTCTGTGTGTTCTCGCACTGGCACACGGTCAATGGCCACCAAGCCAACTCGTTTGCGCAGTGTATGTGCTGTGGCAACTTCATTTATATGGTCTTTTTGACCTGTAGCCGGCGTATTTATTGCCTGAGCTGCTATTATATTTGTAGCACCCAGATAACCGCCAGCACGTGCGCCATCGGCACGTCTGGCTTTTTGCATGGCCCAACCTAAATTGGCTTCGACGGGGTTGGTGCTTGTGTCAATGTCTTGACCGTACAAACACAAACCTGCTTCCAATCGCAACGAGTTACGCGCGCCCAAACCAATGGGTTTGACTTCTGCTTCGGCCAACAAAGCCTTTGCCAACATTTCAGTTTGCGCTTGGCTCACAGAAATTTCAAACCCATCTTCACCGGTGTAACCGCTGCGCGTCACAAAACAATCAGTACCTGCAATGTTAAATCGCCCCCCCGTCATAAAGACTAATTTTTCAACACCAGGGCAAAGACGCTGCAAAACCGTTACCGCTTGGGGTCCTTGCAAAGCGAGCAAGCCGTGCGTTGGAAACGTTTCTACTTTGCAGCGCTGGCCAATGTGTTTTTGAATGTGTGCGATGTCATTGGCCTTACATGCGCCATTCACAATGACAAAAATTTCATCATCTGCCACTTTAAAAAACATCAAATCGTCAATGATGCCACCGCCCTCATTTGTGAGTAATCCATAGCGTTGTTTACCCACAGGCAGGTCAATCACATCCACCGGCATCAGGGTTTCAAACGCAGCAGCCGCGTCTGCACCCAGCAAGCGCAGTTGTCCCATGTGCGACACATCAAACAAACCCGCATGTTGGCGCGTGTGATGGTGCTCTGCCACCAAACCTGTGGGGTATTGCACCGGCATGCTGTAGCCAGCAAAAGGCACCATGCGAGCGCCCAATGTCACATGCAGGTCGTACAACGGGGTTTTTAACAATTCAGTTTCGGTGGACAAATCAATCTCCAGTGGGTCATAAAGGGTTCAGTGCATTCAAATCAATGAAGTCACATGCTTTCCTATGCCCCAGCTGTCCACTCTACCTGAGAGATTCACACATGACAGCGTTACGGTGCCACGTGCTTGCTCCTTCGGTGGATGGTCTCACAGGACCATCTCTCTCCAGCAAGGAACGCCAAGCGCCAACCGCTTCGCGTTTTATCAGTCCTTGTTGCCTGAGCGTTCAGTACAGCAAAACAACAATAGTCTTGCCTACCTGCGCCTTCGGCGGCGGGTTACTGTATCAACCTAGCAACCCGCGCTCTCCTGATACTTAAGATTCTACCCCGTTTTAAAAAGCCCGATAATCTACAGCTATGGCTTTAGCAAATTCCACTTCCAAAATACTCTTCGGCTTTCACGCCATCAATGTTCGGCTTAAAACATCGCCCAAGTCTGTCATAGAAATCTATTTCGATACCGCACGCAAAGACGCACGTATGCGGCAATTTGTGGCCAAAGCGTCCGACATGGGGGTGCGGTTGTTGGAGTCTGATAACGAACGCTTAATCAAACTGGCTGGTGGTCATGGTCACCAAGGTGTGGTGGCCAAAGTGCAAGAAATTCAGCAAGTGCATTCATTGGATGCGCTCTTAGAAAACTTAGAAGCCTTGAATGAAAACGCGCCAGAACATGAGCAGGTCAACCCCTTGATTTTGGTTTTAGACGGCGTGACCGACCCGCACAATTTAGGTGCGTGTTTGCGCGTTGCAGATGGTGCAGGTGTGCATGCCGTGATTGCGCCCAAAGACAACGCCGCAGGCATCAATGCCACCGTTGCCAAAGTAGCCAGTGGCGCAGCAGAAACCGTCCCTTACTTCATGGTGACCAATTTGGCTCGCACCTTGAATGAACTTAAAGAGCGCAACATTTGGTTGATTGGCACAAGTGATCAAGCCAGCAAAACGCTGTACCAAACCGATCTAAAAGGTCCAGTCGCCCTGGTGCTCGGTGCTGAAGGCGACGGCATCCGTCAACTCACCGCCAAAACCTGTGATGAGCTCATCAGCATACCCATGCAAGGCGCGGTAGAGAGTTTGAATGTATCGGTAGCCAGCGGAGTGTGTTTATACGAAGCTTTACGCCAGCGTACGCATAAGTAAAACGTTGCTCTTATGTTCAGCCCAGTTGCACACTGCTGGCGTGCAAACAAATAGCTGCTGCAGCAGCCACGTTCAAGGATTCTTCACCACCTGGTTGCCCTATCCTAACTTTGACTTGGGCTTGCTCAAGTAATGTGGATGTGACGCCTTGCCCTTCGTTGCCCATGACCCATGCACAGGGGCTGGGTAGTTTCAGGTTTTGCAAAAATTCACCTTGGTGTGAACTGGTCACGACCAACGGGATGGCTAGGATTTTTAAATCTTCAAGCGTGACGTTCTCTACCAACTGCAAGGTGAAATGCGCACCCATACCGGCGCGTAAGACTTTGGGGCTCCATAATGCGGCTGTGCCTTTGAGTGCGATGATTTGCTTAAAGCCAAACGCTGCCGCACTGCGCAAGATCGAGCCCACATTTCCAGCATCTTGCACACGGTCTAAGATGACCGTGGGGACACCTGGCAGGATGCTGGTCGGCTGGGGTAAATCAATCACGAAACCCATTTTGGCGGGCGATTCCAGGCTGCTAATTTCTGCCCACAGTTTATCCACAATAGCTATATTTTTGATAGCACTATAGGCAATATATTCGCTAGCTAGAGGCATAAATGACTCTGAAAATACAGCCATGGTAGGTGATATGCCACGCAATATGGCGGCTTTGCACAAATGATCACCTTCTAACCAGACTTGTCCTTGCTTGCGATAGCCGGTGCTGTCATGCTTTAGCCTGCGCAGTTCTTTCAGCAAGGAGTTATCTCGCGATGTGATGAGGGTGATATTGGGTGTGCTCATGTCTTACTGCGCACTTTTGCGTGCGCTTTTAAATGCAACACGGCAGTCACTGGTGCAAAACTTTTGCGATGTTCAGGACATGGGCCATATTCATTCAATGCAGCCATGTGTTGCGCGGTGCCATAGCCTTTATGCTGATCAAAACCATATTCTGGGTATGCAACATGCAAATCAGCACACCAACGATCACGACTGACCTTGGCCAGTATGCTCGCTGCCGAAATGGCTTGCACTTTACTGTCGCCTTTGACAATCGCTTCAGCCAATACATCCAGTTTGGGAATGCGATTGCCATCTACCAAAACTTTGGCGGGTTTCAAACGCAGACCTTGCACCGCGCGCTGCATCGCCAACATAGTCGCTTGCAAAATATTCAGCGTATCCACTTCATCGGTACTGGCTTGCGCAACGGAGCAACACAGGGCCTTGGCTAAAATCTCATCGTATAGCTTTTCACGACGTTTGGCTGTGAGCACTTTGGAATCAGCCAGGCCTTTGATGGGCTTTAAGTCATCCAAAATCACCGCCGCTGCGAACACCGGCCCCGCCAAAGGTCCGCGCCCCGCTTCATCGACACCAGCCAACAAACCCGGCGTGTCCCACGACAAAGCGACTTGCTCGGCAATCAACAAACCCTTGGCTGAAGAAGCAGTGCGCGTCCTCGCTAATTTGGATTTGAGTGGTGCTTTTTTAGATTCAAGCTTGGATGACTTGGGCAATGGCATGGGCTGCGAGTTCTGAAGTGTTACGGCTGAGTTGATGATGCAATGCGGTAAATTGTCGTTCCAAATCGGCCACTTTTTCAGGGGCGTCAAACCAAGCTAAGGTTGCACTGGCCAGTGCCTCAGGTGTGGCAGCATCTTGTAGCAATTCGGGGACAACAAATTTTTGGCTCAAAATATTTGGGAGACCCACCCAAGGCTGCAGCTTTTTGCGTTTCATGATTTGGTAGGACAAGCCATTCAAAGCATATGCGATGACCATGGGCCGCTTGTACAAAGCGGCTTCCAGTGTGGCGGTTCCACTGGTGATCAAAGTGACATCACAGGCTTCTAATGCCAAATGCGATTGGCCAGAGATGATTTGCACAAGATGTTCGACACCACAATCTTTCGCAATTTGCTGTAGCAATGGTATAAATTGAGGCAATGTAGGTACTATATATTTCATAGCACCATAAGCAACATCCATAATGGCTACAGCCTTAAAATACCTTGGAGCCAAGTGTTTAATTTCGGCCAAACGGCTACCGGGTAACACGGCGACAATCCTGTTGTCGATCGGCAAACCCAGCTTCTGCCTGGCCTTGATTTTGTCGGTCTGCAAAGGTATCACAGATGCCAGTGGATGACCTACAAAGGTAGCAGCGATGCCATGTTGAGCCAACAACGCAGGTTCAAATGGGTAAATGCACAAGACGTGGTCGCAGCTTTTCTTCAACTTTTCAACCCGTTTGGCACGCCACGCCCAAATTGATGGACAAACAAAATGCACCGTTTTGATGCCTCTGGTGCGTAAATCTGCCTCCAAATCTAAATTGAAATCTGGCGCATCCACACCAATAAAAACATCCGGTGATTGGTCAATGAGTCTGGTTTTAAGTTGTTTGCGTATGCCTGCAATTTCACGGTAATGTAACAGCGCATCAACATAACCAAATACGGCTAGTTTTTCACTGGGCCACCAAGCCTTAAATCCCCGCGCATTCATTTGGGTACCACCAATGCCCATTGCCTGCACTTGTGGCCATTGTTGGTTGATGCCATCCAACAAAAGACCAGCCAACAAATCTCCAGATGCTTCGCCTGCTACCAAGGCGATGGTGGGTGATGCTGTTTGCGGTTTGTCTTTCACCTTGCTCTCAATTGAACGAACCACAAAATTATCTGACAAGTGAAGTAGCCAACTTACCTGGCAATACCGCGCGTGCTAGCGGCTATGAAATCAAGCACCAACGCAATATCTTCAGCGGCCTCAGGGCTTGCTTTCGATAAGGCTTTCATGTCTTCAACAGCCTTCGCCATCGTCTGGTCGACGCGGTACATTAATTTGAACATTTGTTTAATGGCTGCAATGCGTTCAGAGCTGAATTGTCGACGGCGCAAACCCTCATTGTTGAAGCCGCGTACGGCCAATGGATTGCCATCTGCCATCATGAAAGGTGGGACATCTTTGGTTACAGCACTGGAGAAGCCAATCATGGCATGGCTTCCGACCTTCACAAATTGATGGATGCCAGTGAGTCCCCCCACGATGACCCAATCAGCCAAATGCACATGACCACCCAAAGTGGCGTTGTTGGCCAATATGGTTTTATTACCTACTTGGCAATCATGGGCGATGTGCACATACGCCATGATCCAATTGTCATCGCCTACACGGGTCACACCGGCATCGCCTGGGCTGCCTATGTTAAAAGTACAAAATTCACGAATGGTATTTCGATCGCCAATGTGCAGCTCACAAGGTTCGCCTGCGTATTTTTTATCTTGCGGGATAGCGCCCAATGAATTGAACTGAAAGATATGATTGTCAGTCCCAATCGTGGTGTGCCCTTCAATGACGCAATGTGCACCAACGCGAGTGCCCGCGCCAATGCGCACGTGCGGGCCAATCACCGTGTAGGGGCCAACCTCTACACTGCTGTGCAACACAGCATTGGCATCAACGATGGCGGTGGAATGTATCAATCGCCCTCACCCACTCGTCGAATCGTACACATGATTTCTGCTTCCGTCACAACTTCACCATCTACTGAAGCGTGCCCTTTGAATTTCCACATCCCAGATCGAACCCGATCAACATGCATTTCCAACCACAGTTGATCGCCAGGGGAAACAGGCTTTTTAAATCGAACACCATCAATGCTGGCAAAATAAAACAGCGTCTTATCATCTGGCGTCACACCCAATGTATCAAACCCTAAAAGTGCAGCCGTCTGCGCCAAAGCTTCGACAATCAACACCCCAGGCATGACAGGATGGTATGGAAAATGACCTACAAAATAGGGTTCATTGATAGATACATTTTTATAGCCTTTGATAAATTTGCCTTTTTCGATTTCTGTGATTCGATCGACCAGCACAAATGGATAACGATGCGGTAGTTGTTTGAGAATTTGGTGAATATCCATCATTGTGTTTGCTGTCTTTCTTTTCTTAATTGTTTATGAATCTATTTGATATTTAGAGACTTCTCTAATTCTCTGATGCGCTCACGCAATGTTGCCAGCTGCTTCAATGCAGCAGCGTTCTTGCTCCATTCTTTGTGTTCATCCAAGGGATACAAACCTGAATAAATACCTGGTTTATGAATGTTGTGCGTCACAACAGAAGCTCCTGAAATCTGCACCTGGTCAGCTATGCATAAATGTCCAGCAATGCTGACAGCTCCACCAATCGTGCAATATGCGCCAATCTCTGTGCTACCTGCGATTGCTGTAGAAGCAGCAACAACCGTGTGTTGTCCAATTCTCGTACCATGACCGATTTGAATCAAGTTATCGAGCTTCACCCCTTCACCGATGATGGTGTTGTCCAGAGCACCACGGTCAATGCAAGTGTTGGCACCAATTTCAACATTGTTTCGGATTTCGACAGCGCCCAATTGTTCTATTTTGATCCATTCACGGATTTTTGTGTGTTGCCCCGATTTCTTTCCAACATCAATGGCAATCAACTCAACATCCGGCGCAAAACCAAAACCATCGGCACCAATTACTACGCCAGGGTGCAACAAGCAATTATCACCAATCACACAATCATGCCCAACATGCACGTGTGATTGCAACACCGTATTAGCACCAACTTTTGCATTGGCCTCCACCACACACAATGCGCCTATGTGTGCAGTTGGATGTATCACCGCTGTGGCATCAACAACAGCCGTTGAATGGACAAAACCGAATTTTTGAGCGTGATGCGTTTGTGACCACAATTGTGTTAATTTTGCAAAATATACATAAGGTTGCTCGGTGACAATGCATGCCCCACGTGCTTTAGCTTGAGCTTCTAATTTTGGACCAACGATGACACAAGCAGCTTGAGTAGCAATCAGTTGCTGCTCGTATTTTTGATTGCTTACAAAGCTAATGTGACCTTGATCCGCTGCCAGCAGAGAAGCCAAACCCTTAATCTCGCATGCTGCATCACCGTGCAGTTTACCGCCTAGTTTTTCAACGATTTGACCAAGTTGAATAGACACACTTTAATGCTGTAATGAATTGATGATGATGTGATTAAAAGTGATGAGTTTGGGCAAACAATTTAAACTTCGGTTTATTTGGTTGCATTCAAGGCTTTTAATACCTTTTCAGTCATGTCGTGCTTTGGGTTGATATAGACAACCTCTTGCAATACGAGATCATATTTTTCTGTCTCGGCCACTTGTTTCACAACTTTATTTGCGCGTTCCAGCACTTGTTGCAATTCTTCATTTTTTCTCGCGCTCAAGTCTTCTTGAAACTCGCGACGCTTGCGTTGAAAGTCTCGGTCTTGATCAACAATTTGTTTTTGGCGAGCGGTTTTTTGTGACTCAGACAAGGTAGGTGCATCTTTATCTAATTTATCTGCCGCTGCCTTAATCTGAATACCCAAATCATTCAACTCTTTTTCGCGGCGGGAAAATTCTTGTTCAAGTTTGGCTTGTGCTGCTTTGGCTGAATTGGCATCTCTAAAAATACGATCTGTATTGATAAACCCAATTTTAAAATCTTGCGCAAAAGCGGGTAAGGACAAACTAGCAACAACCAATACCATGGTTGTCATTATTTTTTTGCTGTAAATTGCTTGCATATAACTCAATCTTTGAAGTGTATTTAAAACGCGGTACCAATACTGAACTGGAATTTCTCTATTTTATCCGAAGCCTCAGTGCGCAAAGGTTTAGCATAAGAAATTCGCAAGGGACCAATTGGTGATATCCAATTGATACCTAAGCCGACAGAAGTGCGCAATGTGCTAAAGCTGACTTTCTCATTTTCTGCAAAAACATTTCCAGCATCAAAAAATGCAAATAATCGCAGTGACTTGTCGTTACCGGCCCCTGGAAATGGGGTTAAAAACTCGGCATTCAAAGTCACCTTTTTGGGTCCACCAATGGGGTTACCAGAAACTGCATCAATTGCACCCAAAGAAGATGATTCAAATCCACGTACCGATCCCAAACCACCAGAATATGAATTTTTAAATACTGGGAACGGTTTGCCACTTAAACCTTTGCCCCAATTCACTTCACCGTTAAATGCCAAAGTAAATTGTTTATTCAAAGGAATATATTGCTGGTATTGTGCGACTGCTTTGACGTATTTCACATCGCCAGCGGGACTCCATTCAGCCGCGAGTCTCTGCAATTTACCTGAATTGGGTGTTATTGCACTGTCACGGTCATCACGTGACCAACCAATGGTCAACGGCACTGAATCACTGATGGCACCAAACTGTTCAACATAGTCCTTATATACTTGCGGCAAATTGGTACCATTAACTATTTTGTTGCGTTCTATACCACCACCCAAATAAACAGTATCAGTTGGACTAATTGGTAGTCCAAACTTCAAACTGCTGCCCATGGTCAGGAGACTGTAATCTGAGTCTACTGCGCTGGTAGGTCGAGTGGTTCTGTAATAGGCATCCAAAGAGCGAGATATGCCATCTTGCGTGAAATAGGGATCAATCGTCGTCAAAACAATGGTGCGATTTAACTTGCTGGTATTTACATCAACGCCTAAATAATTTCCTGAACCAAAAATGTTGTCCTGCTTGATACCAAATTGAAATGACAACTTATCTGATGTGTTATAGCCCGCTCCCAAACTTAAATTGCCAGTTGGCTTTTCAACCACTGTCATCAATATATCAACTTGATCCGGATTGCCTGGAATTTCTAAGGTTTCAATTTGGACATCTTTGAAATAACCCAATCTATCCACACGATCTCTTGAACTACGCAATTTTTCACCGTCGTACCAAGATGTTTCGAATTGACGGAATTCACGACGTATTACCTCATCTCGCGTCTTGTTGTTACCAGATATATTGATGCGTCTGACATAGGCACGTTGTCCGGGTTCAGCATTGATGGTTAAAGCGACTTTATTGTTTTTGCGATCAATGTCTGGCTTGACTTCCACTCGCGCAAATGCAAATCCAAAGTCGCCAAAGTAAGTTGTAAACGCACGATTGGTTTGCGCAATTTTGTCTGCGTTGTATTCTTGATTTGCTTCAATTTTCAATAAAGACTTAAAGAACTCCTCTTTACCTAAGTAATTACCGGTTAATTTAATTCCAGAAATGACAAAACGCTCACCTTCGGTAATGTTGATCGTTATCGTGACATCTTTTTTATCGGCTGACAAATCTGCCTTGTTAGAGTCAACTTTAAACTCCAGATATCCTCGCGATAAGTAATATGACTTAAGTGTCTCTAAGTCTGCATTCAATTTTGCAGGTGTATATCTATTACTCTTGGTGTACCAACTCAGAAGACCACCAGTGTCCAAATCAAATAAACCGCGTAAGGTTGATTCACTGAAATTTTTGTTGCCGTTTATTTTTATTTCTTTAATCTTGGCAACATCGCCTTCAACCACACTGAATGTCAGATTAACTCTATTGCGTTCTATTGGTGTTAATGTTGTTGTAATTTCAACTGCATACATGCTTCGGGCTGCATATTGCTGTTTAAGTGCACGTTCCGCTTTGTCCGCCAAAGCTTTGTCAAATGGTTGGCCATCAGACAAGCCAATTTCCCGCAATGACTTGATAAGTGTCTCTTTGTCAAACTCTTTCATTCCAGAAAATTCAACATTAACTATGGTTGGACGTTCCTCAACAATCACAATCAACACACCATCTTTGGCTTCAATTCGCACATCTTTAAATAAGCCCAAAGCAAAAAGTGAACGTATCGCTTCAGAACCCTTTCCATCATCGTATGTATCACCAATGCGAAATGGTATGGTTGCAAAAATAGTTCCAGGCTCGACACGTTGCAAGCCTTCAAGCCGAATATCAAGTACTGCAAATGGAGTCACAGCCCAAGCAGACATACCAAACATAGCGCTTGACGTCAACACTAAAGTATTGCGAATCAATCGTTTACTGGCAATTGAGATGGAAAGTTTTGTTGGTTTCATGTGTTAACAAAAAGTCTAATAAGGTCATTGTAAAGCGCAATGAACATCATGGTAAAAAGAATCGCAACACCGCCGCGTTGGAATCGTTCCATCCAGTGCTCTGACACCTGATTTCCAGTGATGGCCTCCCACACATAATACACCAGATGTCCACCATCCAAAACAGGCAAAGGCATCAAATTAAGCACACCTAAACTGACGCTTATCAGAGCCAAAAACACCAAGTAACTGGTCATTCCGAGCTGAGCCGATTTGCCTGCGTAATCTGCGATGGTTAATGGGCCGCTTAAATTCTTAAGCGATGCTTCGCCGATAATCATTTTTACGAACATGCGCACAGTCAACACTGACACTTCCCAAGTTCGATTGATTGCCCTCGAAAAACCCTCCAGCAAACCATAGTTCACAGTTGTTAACGCAGGAACAGAACCCACATACGCCCCGATTTTCCCCACTGGCGTTTGATTTTCTATCTTGACATCCGGTTCAACCTTTATATTGACCTTTTGGCCAGCACGTTCAACGAGCCATTCTTGAGTTAGACCTGTACTGGTGAGGCCATTTTTATGAATTGAGCCACGAATGGTCTGCCTGAGTTGCTGCGCGTCAACGATGTCCACACTACCGACGGACAGCACCAAATCCCCCTCTTTAAGTCCTGCACGTTCTGCAGCACTTGCTGTTTGAATTGCGCCGATTGTAGGTGCGGACCACGGTGCGAGGATGCCGATTTTTTGGAATAACGTTGAATCAACTTCATGCACATCCAATTTTGACAACGGCAAACTTACTTCTTGGCTGGCGCCTCCTTCTGAGTGTGCATATTGAATTTTGACATCCTGCTTATTCAGTGCGCCACGTGTCAATAACCAGCGAAATTCTTCGAGTGAATCAATTGCTTGCCAATCATCGTTGACAAAAGCCGCTTGCAAAATATGTTCGCCACCTTTGAAGCCTGCCTCCTGCGCCAAAGACTCAGCCGTTGGACTGGCAATGATGGCTTTAGGTTCTTGTACGCCAATCCAGTTGACTGCAGCGTAGAGAACTATGGCCAACAATAAATTGGCAATTGGTCCAGCCGCAACAATGGCTGAGCGCTTCCATAAAGATTGTGTGTTGAAAGCCATGTGTCTCTGTGCAGGTTCAACTGCACCTTCACGTTCATCCAACATTTTCACAAAGCCACCCAAAGGCAACAAACCAATTACAAACTCAGTATCAGAATGTTTAGGTTGCCATTTAAAAATAGTCTTACCGAACCCAATGGAGAATTTAAGAACTTTGACACCGCATACAACGGCCATACGATAATGGCCGTATTCATGAATTGCAATCAGCAGACCCAAGGCAGCCAAAAAGGCCAAGAGTGTTGTCATACGAAATCTATTGCTCTGTTAACTTAGTAGGATTCTTAAACAGCCAATTGTTTCACTGTTGCAGCAGCAGAATCTCTCGAGATTGAATCTATTCCCAATAAATCTGCCAATGATCCAGGTTTAGATGGTGTAACCTTTGATAAAGTTTCAATATTGACCGCGTGAATTTGATCAAATCGAATCAAACCATCTAAAAAAGCTTGTACTGCAATTTCATTTGCAGCGTTCAACACAATCGTGGTTCCCGGAGCAGCATTCAATACTTGCCACGCCAAGGACAAGCCCGGAAATCGTGCCTGATGATCATGGCTGTCCATGGTCTCAAAAGTTAATGCAGGTATGGTTTTAAAATCAATTGCGTTAGACCCGTTTTGTATTCTTTCAGGATAAGAAAGACCGAGTGCAATGGGTCCGCGCATATCGGGTGTGCCACATTGTGCCAAAAGAGATTTATCTTTAAATTCAACCATAGAGTGAATCACACTTTGAGGATGAATGATCACCTCTATCTGGTTCGACTCGACACCAAACAAGTATTTAGCCTCAATCACTTCGAGTGCTTTGTTCATCATGGTTGCCGAATCGACCGAAATCTTACGCCCCATCACCCAATTCGGATGTGCACACGCTTGCGCTGGTGTCACATCCTTCAAACTTTCGATCTCACGTGTCCGAAAAGGACCTCCAGATGCTGTCAAAATGATTTTATCTATGCTGGATTTCCAAGTTCTCGCATCAACTGGTAAACACTGAAATATGGCGGAATGTTCACTGTCAATCGGTAACAACTGTGCATTGCCAGCTTTTACTGAGCTTAAAAATAATTCACCACCCACCACCAAAGCTTCTTTATTCGCCAACAAAAGTTTTTTGCCAGCGCGTGCAGCAGACAAACAAGAAGACAAACCAGCTGCCCCTACTATGGCTGCCATCACTGTATCTGTCGACTCATGTGACGCTATCATATCAATAGCATCAAAGCCATACAACACTTTGGTTGCAAAGCCATTTTTAATAACTTTTTCAGCTAGAATTTTGCCATGTTCTTCACTGGCCATGACAGCGAACTGTGGTTTGAATTGACTAATTTGTGTCAACATCAAATCCACTTTAGTCGATGCACTCAGCGCAAAAACTTCAAATCGGTCTGGGTGTTGCCGCACCACATCCAAAGTATTGCTGCCGATCGATCCGGTCGATCCTAAAATCGTCAGACGTTGCTTGCGTTTTTCTGCCAAAAAATCAGTCATGACAATAAACTCACCAGCATCATGGCGATAGGCAAAGTTGGCAAAATTGCATCGATGCGATCCAGTACACCGCCGTGACCCGGCAACAACTGGCTTGAATCTTTCACACCTGCACTGCGCTTGATGAGCGATTCGATCAAATCACCCACGACACTCATCGTCGTCATAAATATCAATCCAAGCAACAAGATCAGCCAATTCTGTTCGCTTAGCCGTGTGAATAGGCTAGCAACATCTGCATGCAATTTTTGGTCGGCAACCATCCAGATACCAGCTACAACCATAACCCCCACCATGCCACCCCAAACACCCTCCCAGCTTTTACCTGGACTGATACTGGGAGCCAGTTTGCTTTGGGTGAATTTGCCTCCCCAAGTTCTGCCAGCAAAATATGCAAATGTATCGGCAGACCAAACCAAAAACAAAGCTGACATCAAAAAATTAATGCCAATCATGCGTGCCTGACAAAGTGCCAACCAGACCAGCCACAAAGCCATAACGCCCAAATATCGTCGCAATGTTTGCGGAAGTTTCAACCAGGCAACTGAACCATTTTTCAACAAATAACCACCAACTAACACCCACAAACCGCTGGCAATCACCCACAGCAATGGGTGAGATTGGTTCAACCAACCTAGGTACCATGTCAGCCCAATAATGATAAACAATTCGCAAGAAGTCCAAATGGCAAGGACTTGACTACATCCATTCATACGCCCCCACTCCCAGGCGCCAGCAAGCATAAAAACAAGTACCAAGGCTGGGAAAACCCAGGGCGCTGTAGACAACAATGCCAAAGTCAGAACTGTCACCAAAATGAGTGCAGTCAGCACACGTTGTTTAAGCATGATGTGTGTTCCTTTTATGCTAGCTGTGCGATCCTGCAAGCACTTGTTCAGAAGTTTTACCAAAACGGCGTTCGCGCTGATGATAGGATTCAATAGCCAAATCCAAGGCACTCGCGTCAAAATCTGGCCACAATGTGTCGCAAAAATACAGCTCTGAATACGCGGCCTGCCAGAGCAAGAAATTACTCAAGCGCTGCTCGCCACCAGTGCGGATGATCAAATCAGGGTCAGCCACATGTGCCAATGCCATCTCAGCGTTGATGTTGGCTGGTGTGATGTCTTTGTTTTTCTTCGCTAATTTTGCTGCCGCTTGCGCCATATCCCATCGACCGCCATAGTTAAAGCAGATATTGAATATCAGCTTTGTGTTTGAGCGTGTCAACTGTTCAGCGTCTTCAAAGCCTTTTTTGATGCTGTCTGAAAGATGTTCGCGATCGCCAACAAAATGCAAGCCAACCCCTTCCTTTGCCAGTTGCGACACTTCTTTCGCTAATGCTTTAGCCAACAATTCCATCAAACCAGAAACCTCCTCTTCAGGTCGTTCCCAGTTTTCAGACGAAAATGCAAATACCGTGAGTACTTTGACACCTCGTTGCATGCAGGCTTTGACACAATTCTGTAAAGCCTCAACGCCCTGCTTATGCCCTGCCACGCGTGGCAACAGTCGTCGTTTTGCCCATCTGCCATTGCCATCCATGACGATGGCAATGTGTTGAGGTCTACTTGGGATGTCGCTCATGCGAAAAAATTGTCAGCCAAACATCATGGCTTAAACAGCCATGATCTCTTGTTCTTTGGCTGCCACCATTTGGTCGATGGTGATGATGTGTTTGTCTGTTACTTTTTGAATATCACTCTCAGCACGTTTTTGATCGTCTTCTGAAGCTTCTTTTTCTTTGACTAACTTTTTAATGCTTTCATTCGCATCGCGACGCAGATTGCGTATGGCAATCTTCGCATTTTCACCTTCATGGCGAACAAGTTTTGTCATTTCTTTGCGGCGCTCTTCGCTCATAGGCGGCATGGGGACACGTATCAAATCGCCCATGCTGGAGGGATTCAAACCCAAATCGCTGTCACGAATGGCCTTTTCAATTTTCGCACCCATGCCTTTTTCCCAAGGCTGTACGCCCACAGTGCGAGAATCTATCATGGACAAATTCGCAACTTGACTGATAGGCACATTGCTGCCGTAATATTCGACTTGCACGCTGTCAAGTAAAGCAGGCGTTGCACGGCCAGTGCGTATTTTGCTGATATTGTTTTGAAATGCAGTGATGGATTGATCCATCTTATTTTGGGCCTGAGTTTTAATTGCGGCAGTTGGCATTTTTAACTCCTTGCGAATCTGTACGTTAAGTGTGTTTAAGCGTAAACCAAAGTACCCTCGTCTTCACCCATGATGACTCGTTTGAGGGCACCATGCTTGAAAATTGAGAACACTTTTATCGGTAGTTTTTGATCACGGCACAAAGCAAAAGCTGCGGCGTCCATGATGCCTAAATTTTTGCGCATGGCTTCATCAAAGCTTAGTTTTTCGAAGCGTGATGCGCCAGGGTCTTTCTTTGGATCAGCGCTGTAAACGCCATCTACCTTGGTGGCTTTCAAGACAATTTCTGCCCCGATTTCTGCACCTCGCAATGCAGCTGCCGTATCTGTCGTGAAGAATGGATTGCCAGTACCTGCAGCGAAAATCACCACTTTACCTTCTTCCAAATACTGCAAGGCTTTGGGTCGTACATAAGGCTCGACAACTTGTTCAATGCCAATCGCTGACATCACACGCGCCATCAAACCGGCTTTGTCCATGGTGTCACCCAAAGCAAGTGCATTCATCACGGTTGCCAACATACCCATATAGTCCGCTGTGGCTCGGTCCATACCGACAGAGCCGCCGGCTACACCGCGAAAGATGTTACCGCCACCAATCACCACGGCCACCTGAACACCCATGCGAGTGACTTCGGCTATCTCTTCCACCATGCGCACGATGGTCGCGCGATTGATACCAAAAGCGTCGTCACCCATCAAAGCTTCACCTGATAATTTAAGCAATATCCGCTTGTATGCGGGTGCAGCATTTCCAGGCATTGGCTCAGACATAGACGACTCCTTTTGAATGGTGGTTGATGGATGTTTGAATAACCTTAGCGCAAAATCAATTTGACTTGAAACTCAAAAATCAAATTAAGCAGCTTTTGCAGCGGCCACCTGTGCAGCAACCTCAGCAGCAAAATCGTCAACCTTCTTCTCAATGCCTTCACCCACAACATAGAGTGTGAAGCCTTTGATGGTGGTGGCTTTCTCTTTCAACATTGCAGCTACGGTTTGTTTGCCATCTGCAGCTTTCACAAAAACTTGGTCGTACAAAGACACTTCTTTCAGGAATTTTTGTACGCCGCCTTCGATACGCTTGGCAACAATTTCATCTGACTGCACTGGTTTGCCAGCCGCTTTGGCTGTAGCTGCATCTTCTGCGGCCTTGGCTGCAGCCACCGAACGCTCTTTAGCCACCAATTCAGCTGGTACGTCTGCACTTGACAATGACACTGGTTTCATCGCTGCAATGTGCATGGCAACGTCTTTGGCAGCAGTGTCGTCACCTTCGTATTCAACCAACACACCAATGCGTGTGCCGTGCAAATAATTGGCCAATTTAGCACCACCGGCATTGCGCTTGAAGCGGCGGAAGCTCATGTTTTCGCCAATTTTACCGATCAAACCTTTGCGCACATCTTCTAATGTTGGGCCAAAGCCTTCTTGCTCATAAGCCAGAGCACCCAAAGCTGCAATGTCGGCTGGGTTGTTCTTGGCAACCAAGTCAACGGCGGCTTGTGACAACGCTAAAAAGCTGTCATTTTTGGTCACAAAATCGGTCTCGCAATTCACTTCGAGCATGGCGCCTGTCGTGCCGCTGACGCTACACATCACCACGCCTTCGGCAGTGATGCGATCAGACGCTTTGCTGGCTTTACTACCGAGTTTGACGCGCAACAGCTCTTCTGCTTTGTCCATGTCACCTGCTGCTTCTGTCAATGCTTTTTTGCATTCCATCATGGGCGCATCGGTTTTGGCGCGCAATGCGGCAACCATGCTGGCTGTAATCGTTGTCATTTCTAACTCCTACTTATATATAAATTCAATAATCAAAATTTGGCTTAAAAAAAGAGGGCAACCTGTGCCCCCTTCATCTTTGCTAGTAGTTTTCCTAGAAAACTAGGGGCGAAAATTCGTCAATGGCTTATGCAGCTGAATCCTCTTCAACTTCAACAAATTCGTCGGCGCCTTCAACTGCAACGGCTTTGACCAAGTCATTGTTGCGATTGTTGCGTCCTTCGATGATCGCATCAGCAATGCCACGCGCATACAGAGCCACTGCTTTAGATGAATCGTCATTGCCAGGAATCACATAATCAATACCTTCTGGTGAATGGTTGGTATCAACCACGCCCACCAATGGAATACCCAATTTACGTGCTTCTTGAATGGCAATTTTGTGGTAACCCACATCAATCACAAAAATCGCGTCTGGCAAACCAGTCATGTCCTGAATGCCGCCCATGTCGCGCTCAAGCTTGGCCATCTCGCGGGCAAACATCAATTGTTCTTTTTTGCTCAAAGAATCCAAACCAGCCTCTTGTTGCGCTTTCATTTCTTTCAAGCGCTTGAGAGAAATTTTGACCGTTTTGAAATTGGTCATCATGCCACCCAACCAGCGTTGATCCACAAACGGAACGCCAGCGCGTAAAGCTTCTGTTGACAAGATTTCGCGCGCTTGGCGCTTGGTCCCCACCATCAACACGGTGCCGCCATTAGCTATCAATTGACGCACAAATTTGGGTGCTTCTTGGAACATTGGCAATGTTTTTTCCAAGTTGACGATATGAATTTTGTTGCGATGACCGAAAATAAACGGGGCCATCTTAGGGTTCCAGAAACGGGTTTGGTGTCCAAAATGAACACCCGCATCCAGCATTTCACGCATGGTGACTGACATAGTATTTTTCCAATGTAATCAAAAGGTTAGGTCTAAAACCCATCCGACTTGAGGCTAACAGCCCCACACCTTGAATGGACGGGTTCGCTTATGACCTTACAAACACCTGCAAGCAAGCGCTGTAAAGCCATTCAATTATAGCACAGGGGACTTTTTAATCCTTAAATTCATCCCGAAACCACCCATGCCCCATTCTGATACACCACCTTGTCATCCAAAGTAAGCAGCTCTGTCACCGCAAACACATCCACATGGTGTTTACCATCGTTGCGTTTGAAGCCAGGTTTGGGGTAAATGCCGTGTTTCGCACCCAATGAAATGTGGACGCCGCACATGCGTTCATAGGTGCCAATATCGGATACGGTACGCGATGGGTGCTGCGTGAAAGCACGGTTCAGTCCCAAGCCAATTTCGCGCAGCCAAACCACTTGCTCGTCGGCACGAATGTTGGCCAGCACCGTGTCGAACTCTGGCGTGCTGTCAAGTGTGCCAACCACTTGGCCTTTTTCTACAATCAAAGTGATGGGTGTCGCAGGACGATTGACGCGAAATTGCGTGTCGCCAAACGCATGGATGCGTACACGCCCATTGACCGCTTCTAGATTTCGTGCCTCGGTAAACACTTCGCCAATGGGAAACTGCCCGCCTACATTGGGCATGCTGCTGTAGTCACCCACATTCAGTTTGGCTGATTCAAAACCCGAGTCAATATACAAACGCGCCTCAGGAAAAGCGGTACCGCTACTGTCCAACACACCGACTTGAGCTTGGTCGATGATGGATTTCAGCCCTTGGCCTACACCTCGAAAATAGGCACCATCGTAAGCCAATGCATCAATGTACAAAGCCATTTCATCACCTTGCATGCGCGACAAGTGCGGATGTTCGATGACTTTCAAACCGCGTTTGAACAGCTCGACACGAATGCGAAACGCCTCTAATCTGAAGTTGGTCGACTGCACCAGCACCACCAAATCCAAAGCTTTCAATTGACCAAATGCGGCATGAATTTGCGCGGGCGTGTGTGTATCAAAGTCGATGAATTGCGCATCTGGCAAAACAACCTTGTAGGCCTCAGACAAAAGTCGCGACAGTTCGCATTGCGTATCAAAAACCACCAAGGCGTTATGTTGTGCGCTGTGTTTGAACACTTGCGACAAGATGGTTTGAATGTTTATCACCGCCTTTACGGTAAGGCTGTCAGAGCCATTCATTTCGAAAGTTGAAAATTCATCATTGGTCAAGTATACGCAATCGAGCCTAAGTCAAAATACCCCTTCAGCAAAGACACTTCAATCTGAAATATCATATTTTACGGCTCTATACAGCGTATTTATTGCCTAAAGTGCTATTAAAATAATAGCATAGTCACACCCTCAGAATCTTATCCATCGACCGCCCTTTGGCCAGTTCATCCACCAGTTTGTCCAAATAGCGAATTTTTTGCATCAACGGGTCCGCTACCTCCTCGACCCGCACACCGCACACCACGCCTTTGATCAATGAGCAGTTTGGGTTCATAGTTGGCGCTTGGTCAAAAAAAGTCCTGAAGTCACTTGCTTTGTCCAACTGTCGCTGAAATTCGGCCGCGTTGTACCCCGTTAACCAGAAAATGATTTGATCAAGCTCAGCCTTGCTGCGCCCCTTACGCTCAACCTTATTGATGTACAAGGGGTACACGCTGGCAAATGGGGTGGTGTAAATGCGGTGTTCGGCCATGTACTTTGATATTGGAAAGCGTTAGTTTTAACCCACCCACTTGCGCGCGTTGTGCCACATCTGCATCCACGGACTTCTGTCGTTTTTGTCCAAGCTTGTCCAGCTCATTTGAATGTTGCGGAAGACGCGTTCGGGGTGGGGCATCATGGCGGTGAAGCGACCATTGGCAGTGGTGACTGCGGTTAAGCCGTTGGGGCTGCCGTTGGGGTTGAACGGGTATTGCTCGGTGGCTTTGCCAAAGTTATCAGTGAAGCGCATGGCTTGAATAACGGATTGCGGGTTGCCGCGACCGGCTTTGCTGGGGTCGAAGTTGGCGAAGCCTTCACCGTGGGCGACGGCGATGGGCAGACGACTGCCGGCCATATTGCTTAAGAACAAGCTGGGTGATTCCAATATTTCGACCATGCTCAAACGGGCCTCAAAGCGTTCGCTCTGGTTGGTGGTGAAGCGTGGCCAATGCTCGGCGCCGGGGATGATTTGCGCCAGCTCGGCAAACATTTGGCAGCCGTTGCACACGCCCAGACCAAAGGTATCAAGCCGTGCAAAGAAGGCTTGAAACTGGTCTGACAGCAAGGGGTTAAACGTAATCGACCGCGCCCAGCCAATGCCCGCGCCCAGCGTGTCGCCGTAGCTGAAGCCACCGCAGGCAACGATGCCAACAAAATCTTTCAAATTCGCTCTGCCCGTTTGCAGGTCGGTCATGTGCACGTCATAGGCATCAAAGCCGGCTTCGGTGAAGCAATACGCCATTTCAACGTGCGAGTTGACGCCCTGTTCGCGCAGAATGGCGACTTTGGGGCGGGACAATGCTAATTGCGAATTTGCTATTGTTTTAATAGCACTATAGGCATTATTCACGCCATCTACAGGCATATTTTTACCTATAAGAACATGTAATCCAGGATCTGCCGCTGCGCCAGCGGCAACATGTTCTGCGTCGGCGCAGGCGGGGTTGTCGCGCAGTTTGGCGATTTTCCAGCTCACGCTGTCCCACACTTGGTGCAGGTCTTGCAGCGGGGCACTGAAAATCGCTTTGGCATCGCGCCAAATTTGCAGGCTGGGGGCTTGGTCTTTCAAGGGTTTTGACAAAACCTTGCCGATGCTGTGGCTGTGTTTGCTTAAGCCATGTTCACGCAATATGTTGATGACCGCATCGCGCTCTGATGTGCGCACCTGTATCACCACGCCCAGTTCTTCGTTGAACAGGGCTTTCAACGTCAGTTCTTCACGCCGTGCAGAAACCTGTGATGCCCAGTTTTTGCTATCGCCCACATCCATCGTTCGCATGTGGCTGTCTGTAGTACCGTCGCCTTCGGTGACCAACATGTCCACATTGATAGCCACACCCACATGGCCGGCAAACGCCATCTCTGCCACGCAAGCCAACAAGCCGCCATCACTTTTGTCGTGATAGGCCAGCACTTTGTTTTCTCTGCGCAACTGGGTGATGGCATTGACCAAATTGACCAAGTCTTTGGCATCGTCCAAGTCTGGCACGCGGTCGCCAAACTGGTCAATCGATTGCGCCAAAATGCTGCCCGCCATGCGGTTTTGACCTTTGCCGAGGTCGATCAAAATCAGCGTCGTGTCTGGCTCGGTCGCGTCCAATTGCGGTGTCAAGGTGCCACGCACATCGGCCAGCGTTGCAAAGGCGGTGACGATCAAACTGACCGGCGATGTGACCATCTTCGATTCTGAATTATCCTTCCACGTCGTTCGCATCGACAACGAATCCTTACCCACCGGAATCGAAATGCCCAGCGCGGGGCACAGTTCCATGCCCACGGCTTTGACCGTTTCAAAGAGTGCGGCATCCTCCCCCGCTTCGCCACACGCTGCCATCCAATTGGCGGACAGCTTGACACGACCCAATTCAATCGGTGCGGCGAGCAAATTGGTGATGGCCTCAGCCACCGCCATGCGACCCGATGCGGGTGCGTCCAGCGCAGCCAGTGGCGTGCGTTCGCCCATGCTCATGGCTTCGCCAGCAAAACCGGCGTAATCGGCCAGCGTGACGGCACAATCTGCAACCGGTACTTGCCAAGGTCCGACCATGGGGTCGCGGTGCGTGAGACCACCCACGGTGCGGTCGCCAATGGTGATGAGAAAGCGCTTGCTCGCCACGGTAGGGTGTGCCAGCACGTCGATGACGGCTTTTTGCAAGTCGACGCCGTTTAAATTCAATGCTGGGATTCGGCGTTGGACGGATTTCACATCACGCGTCATTTTGGGCGGCTTGCCGAGTAAGACATTCATAGGCAAATTGACCGGGGACTCATTCCCCTCATCTGCCAAAACCAACTGCGTCTCATCAGTCGTCACTCCCACCACCGCAAAGGGGCAGCGTTCACGTTCACATATCGCTTTGAACAGGGGCAGCGACTCTGCCGCAATGGCCATCACATAACGCTCTTGGCTCTCGTTGCACCAAATCTCTTTGGGGGCTAGACCTGACTCTTCCAGCGGCACGGCACGCAAATCAAAGCGCGCACCACGACCGGCGTCGTTCACCAATTCGGGGAAGGCGTTGCTTAGTCCACCTGCGCCCACGTCGTGAATCGCCAAAATCGGGTTGTTCGTGCCAGCTTGCCAGCATTGGTTGATCACCTCTTGCGCACGGCGTTCAATTTCGGGGTTGCCGCGCTGCACCGAATCAAAATCCAAGGACGCTGCATTCGCACCTGTGGCCAATGAACTCGCTGCACTGCCACCCATGCCAATGCGCATACCCGGACCACCGAGTTGAATCAGTAAACTGCCAGCAGGGAACTGGATTTTGTGCGTCAAATCCGCATCAATCGTGCCCAAACCACCCGCAATCATGATGGGTTTGTGGTATCCGCGTTGCAAGGCATCCACGTCGCTCACAACATTTTGCTCGTATTCGCGGAAATAGCCCAAGAGGTTGGGACGACCAAACTCGTTGTTAAACGCAGCGCCGCCCAGCGGTCCTTCAACCATGATTTGCAAAGGGCTGGCAATGTGTTCGGGTTTACCGTAAGTTTGATTAACCCGAACGGTATCTGGAAACACCATCTTCGACACCGTAAATCCCGTCAACCCGGCTTTGGGCTTAGAGCCACGTCCGGTTGCGCCCTCATCACGTATTTCACCACCCGCGCCTGTGGCTGCGCCGGCAAAAGGGGATATGGCTGTGGGGTGGTTGTGCGTTTCCACTTTCATCAGCACATGCTGTAATTTACTATGTTTTTGATAGCACTCTAGGCTTATTACATGCCGGCTAGAGGCTGATTTTTCATATATTTTTGTCAAAGCAGGGGCGGCATCGGCGGTGAAGCGCTCGACCATGCCGCCTTCCATCACCGACGCGTTGTCCGAATACGCCACCACCATGTGCTGTGGGTTGGTTTGGTGGGTGTGGCGTATCATGCCAAACAAGCTTTTGTCCATCGCCACGCCGTCCACAATGAAGTTGGCGTTGAAAATTTTATGCCGGCAGTGTTCAGAATTGGCTTGCGCAAACATCATCAACTCCACATCAGTGGGATTGCGATTTAATTCGGTGAAGGCATTCACCAGATAATCGATTTCATCTTCCGCCAGCGCCAAACCAAATTCTGTGTTGGCCTGTTGCAATGCGGATTTGCCTCCATTCAAAACATTCACATGCGCCATGGGTGCGGCATCAAGATGGGCAAACAGCTTCAAACTGTCGGCGCGGTTGAAAAGCACGCTTTCAGTCATGCGGTCATGCAAGTGTGCAGCAATGGTTTGAATTTCTGCTGTGTTGAGTGTTTGTGCTCCATTGAGCGTCACCACGTATTCGGTCATGCGTTCAATGCGTTTAACAGCCAAGCCGCAGTTGTGCGCAATGTCGCTGGCTTTCGATGCCCAAGGCGACACCGTGCCCAAGCGTGGGGCGATGATGATGCTGAGTGTGTTGGCCTTTTTGTCCGCTTTGTCCGCTTTGTCCGATTTTTCCGTTTTGACCGATTTGACCGTTAAGTGCGCAGGCTCTCCATACGTCAACAACGATTCCAATTTCGTTTGCAAAGCCGCATCCGGTGCGCCATCGGTTGCTGCCAAATGCACAAAATGGGCTGACAAGTGACTGATATTGGGGTTGAGGGCTTGCAGCTTGGGCAGCAGTTGCAAAACTCGAAAAGAACTGAGCGCGTTACCGCCCTCAAACGTACTGATAAAGGGCTGGGCGATAGGGTTCAAAATGTGCCTGTGAGAGAAGTTGGAGACGAGACGCAAGCCATGCCTATTGGCAAAAACCTATTTTAACCGCCTCACCGCCCCGACATTGACCGCATTGCGTGCAAAAACCAAGGCATTCTTTACATCAGGCCTCGCAAAGCCTTGCGCAGCACTTTCCCAGTGGCACTGTGCGGCAATTTGGCGATGATTTTGAATTGTGTCGGTCTGGCATCGGGGCGTAAACGGTTGCGACACCAGTCGTGCAGGTGAGCGATATCGATGGCATCGGCCTGTCCGGCTGCGTTGTGCCGTGGCACAACGAAAGCAACAATCGCCAGCTCGCCATTGTCTTCACGCCAGGAGGTGACGGCCACTTCCGCCACTTCTTGCAATTCATACAAAACTTCTTCAATCTCGCTGGGATAAATGTCGTGCAATGCTTCACCCGTCTGACCGCCATCATCTTGCAAGCGGTGATGAATGACATCCTCTTCTCGTTCCAACAGGTAAAAAAACCCATCTTCATCCCGTTTGGCCAAATCACCAGTGTGAAACCAGCCATCTTTCATCGCTTGTGCCGTTGCGTGTGGGTTGTTCCAATAGGTTTGACTGACCTGTGGACCACGAATCCACATTTCACCCACAGCATCTACACCACATTCTTGGCCCGTGCTGGCATCATACAAACGCACCTCCACATCTGGCAAAGGCACACCGATGGAGCCGCTTCTTTTGCGTGCAGCCAATGGGTTGGCGATGCAAATTCCAGCCTCCATGGTGCTGTAGGCATCGACCACACGGCCTTTGGTCAGCTTTTCAAAACTCTCTTGCACCTCGACGGGTAAATTCGCACCACCGCTGAAACACACCCGAATCGACGCCATTCCAAATTTGCGCACATTCGGCACCTGACTGAGCAGCTGGTACAAGCGCGGCGAGCCGGGCAAAAATGTAGGCTTGGTGCGTTTGATGGTTTGCAACAGTGTCAATGGGTCTGCGCGCGGCACCAGTATCACAGTGGCTCCCAATAAAGGCGCCAAGTTCACGGTTGCGGACAAACCAGTACCCAAGGTCCACACCGCCAAAATTCGTTCATCACCGACACGCGATTCTGGCAACCAGTGTCTGATCTGCAATGCGTTCGCCACCAAATTGCGGTGGCTCAAGCACACCGCCTTGGCCGCATGTTCGCCTGCGCCACTGGTGTATTGAATCACCGCCAGGTCATCCACAGTGGGTTCAGTTTCAGGGCGGTCGGTTTTTAAACTCATCAACTCATGGAAGCGATAGACTTGGCGATTGGACTTTAATTTACGCAAAAAAGGTATTCTGTGCCCTGCTGTGTAGTGCTCATTGAGGGTGAACAACAACCAATCTCGCACGCCCATGAATTCACGGTAGGAGGTGAACACCACCGTTTTTGCACCTGCATCCAACACACTTTGGTGCAAATCTTGATAGCGATTGGACATTGCAATCACCAGCTGCACGCCCAGCTCTGCCACGCGTTGACAAACTACTTGTTGGTGCGCCTGTCCTTCCATGAAAGTGACGACAGCACCCAGTTTCAACGCAGCAAAATAAGCAATCACCGCTTGCGGAATGTTGGGCAACACAATCATCACCCGCGCACCGGACTCGATGCCTTGTTTACGCAGTCCTTCCGCAAAACGGTTGGCAAATTTATCCAATTTTTTGTAGCTGATGTTGGTGTGCAAAAACTGCACAGCCGGCGTACTGGCAAATCGCTTGGCGGCAATTTCAAAGTGGCGCTGCAACGGACCCTGTGGTGGTCGAATTTGATAAGGCGTGCGACCGTCATAAAACTTCAGCCATGGGCGCTCAAGCTCTAACGCACGATGGCGTTCTCGGCGTGCGCGCCGTTCTGCTTCGATTTGAACTGGACCCAAAAACCGATCCAATGCGCGGTTCACCGCTTCAGGGCGCTCTACCATCACTTGGTGCGCGGACTGCGGCAAGGTCACTTCTTGCGCGTTGGGAATCAATTTGGCGATGGCTTGATAAGCTTTGGTGCTGAAAAGTTTGTCTTTATCTCCCAAGATAACCAAACTGGGGCAAGTTAAAGCTTTGAGATAAGCCGTACCGTCGTAGGTGATGACAGCATTTTTGTATTGTGCATGAATGACATGCCCGGGTGGATAGCGTTTGCCCACCGGCAAAATTTTGAACATGAAGCTCAACAACCATCTGGGCGCTCGCAGTAAAAAGCGCCCCGCGTTTTCCAGTTGATCAAAGCGCACTGCAGAACCAATGATGACCAACTTTTCAATCCGCTGTGGGTGTTTATAGGCATACATGGTGCCCAAAGCACCACCAAACGAATGGGTGACCAAAATAAATTGTGCGGGCACATCCAAAAGCGTTAACACGGCTTCAATGTCGCCCAATAGCTCGTCACGGCTGTAGGTGCTGATGGGTGCATCACTCAATCCATGACCGCGCAAATCAGGTGCAATCACGCGGCTGCCTTCGTAAAAATGATTGAACTGATGGTGCCAATACCCAGCGTAGCCGCCCATGCCATGCAAAAACACGATGGTGCGCAACGCATCGCGCGGTCCCGCATCAATCACACTCAGATTTAAATCTTGCCCGTTCTGACCACGCCCCGCCAAGCGCAAAGTGCGACGGTAGAGATCTGGGTCAAAACTCATGGCTTGACAAAATTGCCTGTTTGCAAGAACCGAATCATCTGTTGTGATACAGGTTTGGAGAGCAGCATTTCTGAATGTGTGACCGGCATCATGATGTGATCTTTGGCAAATGGCACGTGGGTTTCCTTCACACTCACTGTGCCGTCGTGCGGATGCTCCAAGCGCCCGATTAAACGCCCCATTCCGATAGGCGATGTACCTGCTATCGTGCCCACTTCTAAGCCAACTGGCATGTCATTGGCTTGTACCCCTTGCCATTGCACAATGGTCTTACCGAGTAAAAAATGACCGATGCGGGTGGCTTTCAATCGAATGGCCGGTGCCGAGCCTTGAAACGGCGTACCCACCATCACCACTCGCCCTAAATTGTCGAAGCGGTGATTGGACAAACACTGCATGATCATGATGCCACCCAAACTGTGCCCAACCAAATGCACGGTCTGGCTTGCTGACAATGCACGGATATGACCAGCCAGTTTGTCAACGTTGGTATCCAAAGTGCGGGTCAATGAATGGTAGGCAAATTCGGAAGCCTCATACCCTGCCAAGCGCAGTTGTCTGCACCAATAGCGTGTCACAAAACTGGACATGCCCCAACCATGCAAAACCACCACCGTTGATTTTTCTGCCATGAATTGAGTGTAGCCCGAATTAGGCTTGGCTCACAACAGACCGATGCACGTCTGTTTCCAAATTGCATTCATGCGCCAACTTCATCACTTGGAGCGGTGGCCAATCGCGCAGGTTTTGGTTGCTCCATACTTGTCGCCAATGTCTCGCACCGCGCAGGCCGTGGCGCAGGCCCAGCATGTGGCGCGCGATGGCTGGCCACGGTGTGCCATGTGTGGCTTTTTCGCGTTCCATGTACGCCACCATTTGCAGCTCTATGTCTTCGCGGGTCAGTGTGTTACCCGCTGTTGCGCCGTAAAACTGAGTATCCCAAGTCGCCATCAGCCACGGGTTGTGGTAGGCCTCACGTCCCAGCATCACGCCATCGACCCACTGCAACTGCTGTGCAATTTGTTCGTTGCTGGTGATGCCACCGTTGATGACGATGTTCAAATGCGGGAAATCTTTTTTCAAACGATGCGCCACGTCATAGCGCAGCGGCGGTATGTCACGGTTTTCTTTGGGCGATAAACCCTCTAGCCACGCATTGCGTGCATGCACGATGAAAGTTTCGCAACCCGCATCGGCCACGAAACCCATAAAGTCGCGCACAAAGGCATAGCTTTGTGGTGTGTCTTCTGATTTATCAATGCCAATGCGGTGCTTCACAGTGATGGGGGTTTGCTTGGCATCTTTCACCACATCCAACATGGCTTTGACACAATCCGCCACCAAATTTGGCTCTGCCATCAAGGCCGCACCAAATGCACCTTTTTGCACGCGTGGCGAGGGGCAGCCACAATTCAAATTCACCTCGTCGTAGCCCCACTCTTGTGCAAAACGCGTGGCTTGGGCGAGTTTGTCAGGTTCGTTGCCGCCCAATTGCAAGGCAACCGGATGCTCCTCACCGTTGTAATCCAAATGCCGCGCTGTGCCACCATAAATCACCGCACCGGCATTGACCATTTCGGTGTAGAGCAAGGTATTTTTGCTGATGAGGCGGAGGAAAAAACAGAAACGGTTGGTCTTCCAAACCTCAATGGGGGGGGCGGCGTGATTGTCCTTTGCTTGGTGACGTTTGG